>JBGCGH010000012.1:0-6474 GCA_045110695.1 Bdellovibrionales bacterium
CAGCTTGCTTGATTTGAGTTAAACCTATGTTTCCAAATCTTTTTACGTCTGGAAATTCAGAATAAACCTCTTTCCAGCTAGCGCCTTCCTCAGAATCAAATAGCTCTCTTCTTTGGCTACCCACCATCATAATCCAACCACTAGTATTACAGGCCTTAGCTATATTGTAATTTATAGAGCCAGCCTCTTTGTTTCCCGCCGTCATTGCCGCTACAAAAAAAGGATTAGACGTTTGCAACGAGTTGAATTCCTGGTGAATACTTATTTCGTCCAAATCCATTTCGGGAAAAGAATCATGTATTAACTGGATGGAGTCCAGATCGGAGGAGCCTTTACTTTGAGACAATGGATCCATAGAGATCCTAATATGATCTTTCTTCCGGGACTCAAATGCCTGGGGATCCTCTTCAAAATTGTTTTTATTCTTCTTAGTCATATCTCAGCTCAGGTTCTGTTCAAGAAATCTTGAACAATTACATCTTAACGAAAGGACGCGCTAAATGCAAATTTAGAGTAGAGTATTACCATCTCGAAACAGTGTTTTAAATGATTTTTATTAGCTTTTAATGCTTTTATGAGACTTCCACAATCAATCTACTTTCCAAAACTGGAAATACCTTACTGGCCCCTAAAATAGAGTATATTTGCTAGACTTTTAAACTCTTCTAAACGATCGGAATCAAGCTCAGTAAACCTTGTTGATAGGCGTTCGACTTTTTCCTCGTATTTTTTGATAAGCTCTCTATTTTTTTGATCAAAAATTTCAAGTTTCGATTCAAAATCACTTTTAGAAACAATAGAAAACAAATCCTGCATATTATTAGATTGGAAAGCTAAAACCTTATCCTCGGGGCTAATATCTGCAAACAATAGAATTCCAAAAGAGTTTAAATATCCACCCTGAAGATCTCCCAATACTTTTTTGTCTTCAATGTTACGAATATCAAAATCTAAAAGATCATCAGCTCTTTGAAACAACTGCCCTAAACTTCTACCTAAAAACAGAAGATCTTCACGCTCGGAAACAGTTAGCTTTTCACTGGCAACAAATGGGGCTAGAAAACACCATTCAAAAAGACTTGCGGTTTTTAAAATATGAATTCGATCCAAATCTTCAAACAAAACCTCTTTGCTGCCGATAATGTCATCTTGCAACCACTCGCCTTCAAGTAAATCTGAAATGGCTTTTGCAGTAAGTTGTACAAGCTCAATATTTCCGTGGCTTGATAGATTGACCATCACTCGAGCAAGAAGATAATCACCCGCTAAAATGGAACGCTCTGGCCCATACTTTAACCAGCTGGCTGTTTTTCCACGGCGAAGAGGTGCCCTATCTATTAGATCATCATGTAGTAAAGAGGCATTATGAATAAACTCTATGGTTTGGCAAAGTAAATGCGTACTTTTTTGATTCAATCCGATTGCCTCAGAAATCATTCCAACTAACTTTGAACGAAAGCCTTTGCCACCTTCGAATAAATCATCGAAGAGTTGGTTTAATTTAGGCAGATAAGAGGGAAAATCCCCTTCTGAATAGATTTTAAAATCCACAAGCATTTTTCCTTAGGTTGTTTAAGAGTAAATGAACTCATCCAGTGGAACAAGTTAAATATTGCGTCAAGGAAGCCTAAAGCTAGTAACTAAGGCAAAAAACAAATACATTACCAATATGGAAAATTTTGATGAAAGCAAAATCATTTTTAGCTCTGAAGACCAATTGCATTTTGACCAAGCTGACTCCGCTGGAATTCTATATTTCCCCAAAGCTTTTGAAATTTTCCACCGAGCTTGGGAGCAGCACCTATCAGATCAAAAAGTTTATTCAGACTACTTTCAGTCGGATAAGTTTGCCTTCCCTATAGTTAGCGCTAACTGCGATTTTAAAAAACCCTTGATTCTGGGGCAAAAATTTAAATCCGAGATCATTGTTATAGGCACCGGAACCTCAAGTTTTACTTTAGGTATGAGGGTTTCAAAAGATGCCTCACCCATATGTTTTGTTAAAGTAGTAATTGTGAGTATCTCTAAGCACTCTAAAGTGGCTGCCCCCCTTCCAAACTTCTTGCCTATTTAGAGGGCTCTTTTACTTGCATCACTTATTATTTTTGGTTTTAAACTAAATACATCGGCTGCGAGCACATTTTTCAGTTCTTTAGCACTGATGATTTATTAAAATTAATTTTTCCATATCTAGAGCTTTTTTCAAATAAAAAAAGCTGTCTATAAGGTGGAAACGATTGGTCTCATAAGGTTTATTGAAATCACATAATATTAAAACTGAATGTTCTCGATATCGCAGCAGCCCACTTCTTTTTTACCTATTTTATTGTGAGAAAAAAACCTAGATTAAAATCTTTTAATTAGCTGTTCTAAGTCGTTTCGTTCAAAATATGGATGTTAAAGAAGAAATATTTTCAATTCAGAGGTACTTGCTACGATAATTCTCCAATATTTACTCCAGACTTTGCTACTCTCCACTAAATATCACCGGAGGGAATATGAAAGCACTATTTTACCCCATTCTTTTGTTAGGTCTAAGCCAGTCCGCTCATAGTTTTACAGTAACTTTTGAGTCTCCTGTGGGAGATTTAAGTAGGACTTCTGGTCACGAAGAGATCACCCGTCAATCTATCATTATGGCCCAATCGATCTTGAAGGCTGATAGTTCTGTTGCCGATACGGAGTTTCTTTTGGGGACTCATATGACGGATCTTGAGGAGGTATTAGATGGAACCTCTGGGCCCGACGCCTTAAACCCAATCATCCGTGGAAACTACGCCACGGACGTACCCGATGAAAAGAGTAGATACTCCACAAGCTTTGGTTCACCTGGATGGGAAAAAAAAAAAAAAAAAGTGAACAATGTTCCCAACAGCATTGATTGGCACACGAACCCCGATGGGCAGAACATTCACTTCTTACGCAACTTTTCAGGAACAGAACTAGAATCCGCTTACAGCGCATGTATGGGTGGCAGAAAACGTATTGAGAACGCCTCTCTCAAATCCCTAAAGATGTGGGCCAATTATCTTGTGCAATTTGGCAGCGCTGAGAAGAGTGCTACCCAACTCATGCAGAGTATTGCTCAATTCAAAAAAGCCGGTAAAGACACCAAACGACTTGAGAAAGCACTTCGAGACTTAGAAAGATCCATCGCACCTGATAGAGTAAAAATCCAAAGAAAATCTTTGTTTTTAATGGGCCACGCCACCCACGTATTACAAGACTCTTTCAGTCCGGCGCACAGTATTCGATCTACTAAAGGAAATTTCGACATTCAAGACGTCTGCTACTATGATCCTCGTGGAATGGGAGGGGGCGGAGGTAAGGCCGCTATTCCTCATTTTGATGCTGGTCTAAAAACAATTCTTTCCAAGAGTATCGACAAAATGACACAAATGTTTAGAGATATTTGGGCCGGCCAAGAGGCTCGGGATGATAGTAAGCTGGTTTGTCTGCACAATACCTTTGATATTAGAGATGGGATTTGGTCCCGAACTCATGATCATAAACATCAACTCCAAGATTCTAAATGGGATGAGTCAGAACTCTTAGAAACTCTAAATCATAGTTCTAAAAAATCTATAGATGCTTGCGTGGGATATGATTTTGTCGACGGAAGAAAAGTAAGTTGCCTTAAACATGATGCAAGACTTGCTAGAAATGCTACCGCTAGATACTTGGTTTTTATGGCCAAATCCGCAGACCAAATGAGACAAAAAATTGCCGAGAACCCAAGAGCCAGAGAAAAAGATCTTTTTAACTCTCAAGCGATTCTAAAATCTTTGAAGAAAAATGTATTTGAAGGAAACATGCAAGTTTCTCAGTTTAGCCTAAAAAATGTTATGCCTAGAGGGATTTTAAGATGTGATAACCAACTTTCTAAAAGCCCAGCACAAATGGATATAACTAAGAACTAGAATAAAAGGATGAACTAGAAACAAAAAAAGCCCAGCTAGTTTTAGTTGGGCTTTTTTTTCAAATCAAATAACAAATTTAAATCTGCTTTTTCTGTATCTAAATTTCCAATTCTACCAAGAAAACACTAGCTTTCTAAAATCTTACGTTCTGTGTTTAGATCTCGATTCTCTGCGGCTTCCTCTGTAAATTTATCACCATATCTGGCTTTAAGTTTATCAATATTTGTTTTCATCACCGCATCGAAATCCACACCCAGCTCATCTGAAATTATAGCGCAATACCAAAAGATATCTCCCATCTCCTCGGCCAAGTTTACTGTATCTAATTCTTTCCCATAAAAAACGTGCTTTTTAAGGGCATCTAAAAACTCTCCACCCTCGGTAGCCAAGCCAATACCAGCATGAAGTAATCTTTGATTTCGAACTTCCGACATTCTCTTTGCAATAGCATCAAAGTCTCTACTCTCGGTTCTGGTCGCGTTTTGCACATATTCTTTATTGGTCATAGTATCTCCTTCAAATCTCCATATGTTTACTTCCAGAACGTCAACTTTTCCATGTATTTACTGATACAGCCAAATAATTAAGCAGTCCTTAGTCTGGTTTGGAGGGTCTGGCATTCATCAAATACCCCACAAGGCTACAGGCCCTATTCGATATATAAGCATTAATAAAACTGGGTACCGATGGAGGGAATGTAGAGGAGCCTGTCAGATAGGCTTGGCTCCTTCAAGGAATATTTAGCTTAACTATCACTTAAGCCTAAAAGTTTATATGCTACAGATTTAGTAAGGCTCAAGAAAACTATAGGGCTTCTATTCTACTCTTAAAAAGCGTAAATACATTAACCGAGGGTGTTTTAGAATCACTAAGATTGGTTTTTACCTTATCAAAATCAATTTGGGATAAAAAAGATTTAAGGATAAAAAGTTGTAGCTGGCCTGCCCCATAGAAATATGGGTTCAACTCAAAAAGTCGACTAAATTCAATAAATTGAAAATTAGATATAAGATTTAAATTTAAAGAAACTATAGACCCAACATAATTAGTAATTCCCTCATCGATCTCAAGCGATTGCTCGGCAAGCATACATGAAATAGAAATTTCATCCGAAAAAAGTGGCACCGTAATATTGTTTTGAACAAGTAGCTTGTATCTTTCTTCTCTTGAGGAAATGAACTTTAAAGCCGCTTCTAAAGCGGCGTCTTTATTTCCAAGCATAGACAGTAGCTGTGCTGAACGCACGAGTGCATTCAATTCCTTACGATAAGCATTTGAGATTGCTGGGTGCTTATAACAGTTCTTTTCTACTTTTTCATGTTCGGGATGTTCCAACCAATCGGGCCAGTTGATTTTACCATTTGGCTCAACGCGAGCTCGGCGTTGATAAAAAAGATGAAAGGCTTCATGAGCTAACAAATTAAAGACAAGTGCATTTTCACCTACCAAACTCCTTATATAATTAGGAATAAACTCCCAATCATGAAGAGAAACAATGATAGCATCTTTTTTATCTATTTTGAGCATCTCGGATCTAAACTCATTTGGCAAATTACTACTTTTAAGATAGAGAAAATCATATATTGTGTTTGGAATTACAATTTGTTTTTCCAAGGTTCCGGTACGTACAATTTGGGCTTTATTGACAAGGACAAAACAGGTTGGAGACTTCACAATATCCGTAAAAATAACAATCTCAGAATTCAGATCATATTCTAACCAGCTTCTAAAATTGGTTGTTTTTAAACGTTTTAAACTAGAAATTTGGTATTGAAGACTCTTAGAAGAAAAAAAATCTTTGCACTCAACTGAAGATGCGTAACTCTCTAGGGATACAACTATAAATAAAAATAGAGCTAGTATTCTCATAATAAAAACTTACCCTACAAAAACTAACCTAACAAGCTTTATAAAGTATAAAAACTTTAACGACAGCTATGGGCTTAGATATTTACGATTCTGTGATTTAAATATTCCATAATTGTCAAAACATGTCATTTATCACAAACTCTCGCAGCAAAAATTAAAGTTTAACATATATTTTTTTGAGGGGACTATTTTTTTTGAATCCCTTTTGATATTTTTTGACGATTAGGTTTTAGATTTGAGAAACGATCTATTTCGTCGACAAAGATAATTTGATCCGGGTGAATAAGACTTGGAGACAAATGCTTAAATTGTCCTGGGCCTATATGTTTATCTGTTGTTACAAAAACAATTTCGGTGCCTAATCTTGAATTTGGCAAACCCACTACCACAAACTCCGATTGAATAAATTCAGAGTATCGACTCTCTAGCTCTAAAATATTTAGATTCTCTCCCAACTTTTTTATGAACAAATTATCACGTCCTAAAAAGGAAAAGGATCTTGGAGTTTTTAATTCAACCCTATCGCTAGTTAATAGTCTCCCTGATTTAAAGTATTTTTCCTCGAACTTAAGAGATTTTTTATCAAACACTACTTTAGATTTGGCTTGGCGGCTTGAGTTTACTATTAGCAAGGATTCAGGGCTAGCCTCCAATTTTGTGCCCGGCAGACAATGGTAGGTGATAT
>JBGCGH010000013.1:0-30549 GCA_045110695.1 Bdellovibrionales bacterium
CCCTATGATATGCTCAAAAATTTGATTGTTTTATACGATTTACCCAGAGAAAAGGTTTTAGATATTCTTCTAGAAGATCACAAGGCTCAGATCATGGTAAAGCTCAAATTTTCCGACCAAGAAAACTCAGATTTCGACGGATAAAGCCAAATCCTAAATCTATCGACAAACCTAGCTATTTATGGTCCATTGTGGTCGCAACAGATAAATTGGGGGATTTTTATGGCGCGTTTTCTATTAATCATTGGCTGCTTAGGCTTACTCGTTATTTCTTATGCTGAGGCTAGCCCTGAAGAAGCTAAGATTTCTTGCCTTAGCGAGCTAGACTATAAGTACAAAGGCGTACCAGCCAGAGTAAGACTGACTGCTAATGTTCATAAGGAATCAAATAAGATATACAGATTAGAGCTTCTTATGGGTAGTGTCGAGATCTCCAACAACGAGAAAATCCATACTAACGATCTTTGGTTCTTTGGTTTGATTGCAGAAAACGAAGTTTTTAATCAACACAATTATCAGCCCAAAAAATATCTAGACTATCTAAAGTTTCCCGCGAAAGTACATAGTCGCTTTGTGGAGCAGGCCTATGTATTACTCCCTAAAATTGAAAAAATGGGAGAGACTTTTAATGGCTTTATTCAGCTAAACAACCTTAGAAATAAGTACGGACCCACAGTCCTTTTAAACTGTAGCACAGACCTACTCTACTGAGTTTAATGACATTAAATGTACTTTAACTCCAAACTCTAAGTATCTGAACTTAGTAATCTATTGTTGTTTTTCCAATTACAGTCTTTCCATTGACCCAAATTCAGCCAGAACATAGGATCCCGGAAGCTAAAAAGTCGGCTTTTGGGGAGATGAAGTGCCTTTCAAAAAACTATTAACAACAATGGTTTGTGTTGGAGTAAATACTATCATCATTTACTTTACTCCCCGTGTTTTGCTTTCAATTTTTGATAGCGATAGCCCTTGGATATCATTTTGCTTTCAATATTCGATGGGCGCCTTGTTTTTTGCAAATGGCTTACTATTGGCACTTACTTCAAGAGCCTGTGTTCTATCCAGATCTAGAGATCGCTTTTGGTTGATAGTATTGGTTCTAGGCTTCTTGGGTTATTTCTTTGTACATATGTCTTGGATCTATATCGCCCAAAACTTCCTAGTTAGGGAAAGTATATGAGCAGCGCTGCCGGAAGTTTTGGAGTACAGCTCGACTCCCTAAGTCTACTTGTTATAGGGAGTGTATGTGTAATTTATTTCACTCTAGTCCTCGGGTTTGGAATCTTTTTCAACAAATTCTCTAAAACAACGAACGACTTCTTTTATTCCGGCCAGAGATTTCCATTTTGGGTCATAGGAGCCTCTATGGTTGCCACGGGTATTGGTAGCTATAGTTTTTTAAAATATTCTGAGCAAGGATATCTTAGCGGAATGAGCTCAGCTATGACTTACACAAATGATTGGTTCGTTGCGCCATTTTTCATGTTCGGGTGGCTACCCATAATTTACTACTCCAAAGTGAAAAGTATTCCCGAGTATTTTGAAAGAAGATTTAACTCCACGGCTAGATACATCACTCTTACGATTATCCTCATGTATATGTTTTTCTATATCGGATACAACCTGTTCACGATTGGTATTGCCATTGAAGGCTTACTGGGAATCAACATGTTATACGGTCTGCCCGTGGTTGTAGTAGTACTGGGAGCTTATGTCTCGCTAGGTGGACAAACCGCAGTTATCATGACGGACCTCGTTCAGGGCCTAATTTTATACGCCGTAGGTTTTATTTGTATAGCGGCTGGCTTGTACTATTTGGGTGGGCTAAAGGAATGGTGGTACTGGCTGCCTGAGAGCCATAGACTTCCTTTTGTTCACCTCACGGAGAATAAATCTTTTAACACTATTGGTTTGTTTTGGGGACAAGCTGTTGCCGGTGCTATCGCTTTTGCATTTATGAACCAGGGTTTTATAATGCGATTCTTGGCCGCTAGATCCGTTCATGAGGGGCGCAAAGCTGTAACTATGAATGTTCTCTTCGCTCTACCCGTTTCAGCTATCGTAGTGGGCTGTATTGGTTGGATTGGAAAATCTATCATGGAAAAAATGGGCCCCAGCTTTCCTGGTTACGAAGGGATACTAGCCAATAGCTATAACACTTTTTTGATCGTTGCCTGGGAAGTGCTAAGCCACAACTCCATAGTATTTGGCTTGGTCATTGCCGCCCTTACAGCAGCTCTTATGTCTACAGTGGATACTTTGATAAATGCATGCGCGGCTGTGGCTATTTTTGATTTATATAAGCCCCTTATCAAACCAAAGGCCAGTGAAGCGCATTATCTTAAGGCTGCTAAATGGGCCTCTATAATTTCAACTGTCATTGGCTTTTCATTGGTGTTTGTATTTTTAAATTTAAAAGGAACACTAATGGCTATTCATTATAAAGGAATTATGATTATTATTCCAAGCCTGGTCACTACTATTTTCATGGGTGCCTTTTGGAGAGGGATGACGAGTGCTGCAGCTGTTTCGGCAATGATTTTAGGCTCTGCTGCTACCATCTCTAGTATTTGGTTTCCTTCTCTTCTTCATCCGGTGGCTAAGTTTGTAGGTGCTGCTGTGGAACTAGATGGTTCCTATATTTATATAAGAGCTGTGTTTGGGATAAGTGTAAGCTTATGCATTGGGTTTCTTGTAAGTTTAATAACTAGGCCGAAGGCTTCTCGAGATATAGAGGGCTTGACCATTTGGACGATCGATAAAGGCATGGAAAAATTTAAAGGAGCTCCTGCATCCCACTCAAGGGGAAAACCTGTAGAAAAACTTCGCTGGATAGTCAGAAAAGATTTAAAACCTGGAGAAATCTCTCTTTCAAAGTCTACTGCTAGAACTATCAAAGCAAATACAGGTGATCTTATATTTGTAGAAGACGATCGCTGGTGGTTAGGAGGGCTTAGGTCTACTCAAAGCAAACTTGTTAGCATACACAATAGTGAAAAAGATGAGCTATTCCTAAGCCGAGAGAGCGCTAATGAAGGTATGTTTATTAAGAATAGAACACTGAGAGTTGATAAACTATTTTAGTCCGAGACTTATTTAACCCTCAAGGATTCACCCTATTTCAATTTATCAAAGCCAAGCTTGTCGCTTCTTTTTAAATTTGTCTCTTGGATTTCAAAAACATTGATCATACCTGTGGCTGATCCACAAACTTGAATTCGCATTAAACCGTCATTTTGTTTCACTGCTGATTTTACGCGTATTCCCTCTTTATCCAGAGCAGCTTGCATATCTTCTGGCGATATTGGCTTACCCATACCGCATTGCAAGCTTCCGTCAGGCTTAAATACTTTAACCCACACAGTGGCCCCTTCACCAAGGCCAGTTTCAGCAGTTTTTGCTTTTTGAAATTGAGGAAGGTCTTTTGTTTTTTCAGCAAAAAAATTATCGACATTTTTTCGACGACATTGCCCACTTGAGCAACCAACCAAAAAAGCAATAAATAGTAATCCGAAACTAATTTTCATTCTTCCCAGTCCCAACTTTTTCTTGAACGTTGGTAGGAAGTTTTGAAGCTATGAAGGTTCCCAGAATTACTAACGAAATAGTATTGCTCTGTTTCTGCCTTGAACCTAATAGGAGAAAAACTAGCAGAATTTGCTGTGTATTGACCTAAAAGGGATTTGGAGTTTTTGTCGAAAACCTTTACTCCACCAGTACTTTCAGCAAAAAGTAGGAGGTTTTTATTCACTAGGATTTCAGAGGCTAAACTCCTACCGGAAAGCTTACGGTTCCAGAGAATCTTTCCGCTAGTTTTATCAAACTCTAAAACTCTTGAGTCCGTTGTAGCTACAAATAAACTTTTATCAGAGACAGTAAAGCTTTGGTAGGCTCCCGCTTTTGACTGCCATTGTATTTGACCATCTCTTTTACCTAGAGCATAAACCCTTCCGTCATAGCCGCCGACAAATAGTTGGTTTCCGTCTATAATGGGCTTAGTGTCTATGTCTGAAAATCGTAATCCACTGTTTAGCTTGCGCTCCCACAGAAGGCCTGCTTTTTTCAACTCCAAAGCCACGGTATACCCATCACTAAAACTTGCGTAGATTTTCATTCCGTCAATTGTGGGCTGAGCACTCCCTCTTATAGTAAATCGAGTGTTTTGGCGTCTTTTATAGCTCCATACTAATTTACCGTCATCCGTATCTAAAGCTAAAAGTCTATTGTTGGACGCTAATACATATAGTCTACCCTGGTGAACTAAAGGTTTCCCAAGAACTTCTGACTTCGCATTGTAACTCCATTGTATTGCACGGTCTGGAATATTAAGTTTGTAAACTAAACCATTTTTTGATCCGAAGTATAAACTTCCATCCTCTGAAACTACTCCTGAAGCTTCGATGCCTCCTGGAATTAAAAACTTCCACTTCAAGCGACCAGATTTACTATCGAAAGCACTAAGGTAGGAGTTTGAGCCAATCAGGACTAGGTTTTTATAAAACACAGGAGCCATTCTGTGAAGCTTCCGGGTACTAAGGTCTTTGTTTAAATCAACTCTTCGTACCCAGTCTCCTTTCACTTCAAGTGCTAGAGAGTCTTTCTCTGCCAGATTGCTGCAACCGAGTAGGCTAATTAAAGACAGAACTAATATCGAAATTTTCATAAATGACTCCGCCAGTGGGAAAAGTTAACCTACATTAAACGCAAAAAATATTTTGCTTTTCTGCCAGTCTCTGTATCAGGGAAATCGCTACTCAATCTCTTGTAAATAGTTTTTGCTTCCTCTGTTTTTCCTAGCTTCTCGAGGCTAATCGCCTTTTTAAACTGTGCCATGGAATACAAGCTTTCAAAAGAGTTCTCAAAGCTATAGGTCTCTAGTCGACCAATCGCCTCGGCATATTTTTCGTTGTCCATTAGGCGGCTTGCAAAGTTCATGTTAAAAAGTTTATATAAAATATCTTCTGAAGCACTAACCTCAGCCCACCTCAAGCTCTCCAATGCCTTATCAAACTGTTTCACATTAACGTATATTTCTGAGGCCTTTAGCATTGCTCTTACTGAAGCTTTACTGCCGCTTTCTTCCTTAGCAAATGACTCGAGCTCTGATAAAAGAGGCCCAAATGTTTTCTCAAAATCTTTATCTTCTGCTTTTTCTTTGGCTATATTCTCTTGGGCCTTAGTGACCTTCTTCTCGATTTGGAAGTAATCTGTCTGAGCAGCTAGCTCATTGCTTTCCTTGTAAGCCTCATAGCCCGTGACACTTGCAAGCCCGAGGAGCCCGATAACAATAAGGCCGAGTAAATAGCCCTTGTATGGCTCTATGGCTCGCCAGCTCGATTCCATAAAATCTAAAAACATATCGTTATTTTTTGGTGCTGGTTCTTGGTTTTTTTCTTCTGCCACGGTAGAAGCCCCCTTGAAAGCTATTTGGATAATTCACAGATCTGTGATTAAAGGTTCGGGATGGGTTTTTGTCAAGTTTTCACAATCATTTCGCCTATTTGCGAAGCTGCTAGAATAGGAATAACATAGTGCGAAACAAAGGGAATAGCATGGCACAGGACAAACCAAAAACTTTGCTGAGAAAAAGATCAGAAGAAAGCTTAAGGTTGAGCAAAAGAATGTCAGAACTAGCAATATGTTCTCGCAGAGAAGCTGATCGATGGATAGAGAAAGGTTGGGTTTATGTTAATGGGGAGCCTGTTACTGAGCTGGGAAGCAAAGTTACCCGTGAAGATAAAATAGAAATTCAACAAGAAGCGAAGAACTTAAAAAAGAGCTTTGTCACTATACTTATCAATAAGCCAGTTGGCTTTGTAAGTCATTCCGTGGATGAGAACCTCTATAAGTCCGCTTATCGACTATTGAAAAATGGAAATAAGGATCTTAACTATCCTTCCGGCGCTCCATTACATCACCATATGTTTGAAGGACTTGCCCCCATCGGGAGACTAGACATTGAGAGCCAAGGCCTGCTCATTCTTACACAGGATGGAACTTTGGCAAAAAAAGTAATCGGCGAAAACACATCCATTGAAAAAGAGTATTTAGTTCGTTTTGAAGGAGAAATAACACCTGAAAAATTGGAACGCTTGCAAAATGGAACTCTTTTCATCGATGATAAGAAAATTAAACAGGCGGTAGTAGAGCAGATCAACAAAGATCAATTGCGCTTTATCCTAAGGGAAGGAAAAAAGCGTCAAATTCGTAAAATGTGTGAACAAGTAGAACTCTCTGTAACTGGACTTAAAAGAGTACGCATTGGGGACATCAAACTAGGTAAGCTAGAAGAGGGCAAGTGGCGCTATCTTACCAATCAAGAAAACGTATAGGAAATTAAAAGATGAATTTTTTCTTTGTTATCAAACCTGAATTTATGCCTTTGGCGAAAGCTGAATTGAACGAAAAAATAAAATTGGTATCTGAAGTTTATAGCCTAGATATGCCCCAGTTGAAGAGGAGTAGAGCTGGGTTTGAGCTAGAAACAGACTTAAAGTTTATAGAGCTCCTTCAGTTCTATCTTAGAATTCCTTCTAAGATATTGCTAAGAGTAAAGACATTTAATGCTCGTGACCCGGGGAGACTGTTTCAGCGTCTTAAAACAATAAGCTGGAAAGACTATTTAAAAAATGCGGACTACAGCCTAAGGGTTTCTACCAGAGCCTCAGCTCTAAATTTTTCTAAAAAAGTAGAGGCGGTGGCTAAAGAAGCTATCGAAACCTACTTTAAAGACTCCCCAGCTAAAAAATGGAAAGACAGCTTTAAGCATGAAGTGAATATTAACATTTTTGAAGATGAGGTCACAGTTTCAATTGATATGGGTGGAGAACCCTTATACAAAAGAGGTTATAAAGAGAAACATTTGGCAGCACTTCGAGAAGACTTTGCCTCGGCGATGTTGCAACAAGCCGATTTTCAAAAGTACGATTCTATCTTTGATCCAATGGCAGGTTCCGGAACTTTTTTGCTAGAGGCTCACTACTTCTATCGTCCAAATGTACACAGGGAATATGCTATCCGATCTCTTCCTCATTTCTCTGTTACATCACTAAAGAAACTAGTACCTCTAAAAGAGATCAAGCAAAAATACTTGGGCAACGATATCAGCAAGGCTCACTCTAAGCTTTTGACTGATACTTTCGAAAAACATGGTCTAACAGCCTCAGAGGTATTCAATGAAGATATTTCTTCTTGGGATTTCTCAATTACAAATCAGAGCCTTCTATTGCTATCAAATGTTCCCTATAACCACAGAATCAAAAGTGATTTTTACTCCAGTTACAAAAAGAAATACGCTCCCTTCTTTGCTAAGTTCTCAAATAGCCGTCTACTAGTTGCAGATGATGAGGCTAATAAATGCGTAGAACTAAGAAAATCACCGAGTTTGATTGATTTTTCTAACAATGGAACTAAGGTGCGTCTTTTAAGCATTTAAAGTCCCTTAAAACAAAGGACTCAAAAAAGAAAAAACCCAGTTCATTCTTCCTGATGACTGGGTTTTTAGTTTGGGTATTTGGTCAACTAACGTCCTAATCCTTTCGTCTTAAGACATAAGGCTGATCGGTAGCTCGACTTAAATCCTTAGGACTTGTAGGTATAAAGTATTGAATTGTAGACATAAGTCTAGTATCAGGTGCCTAACAAGGGGGTTTGATGGAGCGGTTTGCAGCATTCACTGGAGTTTTTGTTTTCATAGGCCTTGCCTATTTAATGTCTGAAAATCGCAGTAAAATTTCCTGGCCTCTAATAGGCAAGGCCATAGGTATCCAAATATTGTTAGCTTTGAGCCTTATAGGTATACCAAGCTTAGGAGTACCAGGGGTATTTGCCTTCGTATTTGAGGCTGCTAATAGTTTCTTTATTGCTATTATATCCTACGCGGATAAGGGCTCTAGCTTTCTTTTTGGCCCACTCATTAACACTGAAGCTATGGGTGGTTATATTTTTGCCGTAAAAGCTCTTCCCATCGTTATCTTTTTTAGCTCTTTAATGGGAGTTGGTTATCACCTAGGAATTATGCAATTTTTTGTTAAATACATGGCCTTGGCAATGCACAAAACCCTCAAGATTTCTGGCGCTGAGGCATTAGCAACCAGCGCCAATGTTTTTATTGGGCAAACAGAGGCTCCGGTAGTTATACGCCCATTTATTCCGCATATGACCAATTCAGAAATCTTTTGTTTAATGGTTGGCGGAATGGCCACCGTAGCAGGAACTGTATTGGGGGCATTTGTAGAGATGTTGAGTCCCTATGTTCAAAACATTGGTGGGCATCTATTAACCGCCAGTGTTGTTTCAGCCCCTGCAGCCATTATGTTTTCTAAAATAATGGTTCCTGAGTCGGAATCTAGTCTTACCCAGAATGAGGTCAAGTTTCCTGAAGAATCAAAAAAGGCCAATCTAATCGAAGCTGCTGCTGAGGGAGCAGGTGTTGGGGTGCAAATGGCCTTAAATATTGGCGCTATGTTGCTGGCTTTTATTGCTTTAGTGGCTATGGCCAATGCGGTTTTGTTTCACATAGGAGAGGGAATAGGCTTTGCCACCTGGGGCGCTAGCCTATTTCCAGAAAGCTTTTTTGTAGATGGAAAGGCTGTTTTAAGTTTTGAGTTTTTGATGTCCCTACTTTTTATGCCTTTTGCGTTTTTCTTAGGAATACCGGCCAACGAAATTCAAGCTGTTGCTGGCTTGCTTGGTGAGAAGGTGATAATAAACGAATTCTACGCCTATATTAATTTAGCAAGTATGGCAGATAGTCTCAGTGATAAAACGGTTCTCATTGCCTCATATGCTTTATGTGGCTTTGCAAACCTATCTAGCATTGGGATTCAAATTGGTGGAATAGGAGCGCTTGCGCCCAATCAAAAATCACGGCTTGCAAAGCTAGGTATTCGCTCCGTGATAGCTGGAAGTTTAGCCGCTTTTACTACCGCGTCGATTGCCTCGGTATTGTTGTGACACAAAATAAGAAAACCATCACAAGAAGCCTATCAAGCTTTGTTAAGTTTGTGTTTACATCAAGCGCTACCTTCGTCTAGATTTTTAATTCTTCCTGATTGTCTAAAGCGGGCTTTACTTGGGATTAAAAAAAATATTATTGCCAACAATTACTACCCGTATTTGGGTTAATAATATTTTTACTAATTGATTACGAAGAACAAATCATTGAATTGTATAAGCATAAATTTGCTAGAAAAAAACATGAAATCCAAATAGTAATTATGGAAACGTGACCACCAAAAAAAACATGAAACCCAAGGCTTTGATCAAATTCTTTGTGGGATTAATACACCAAATGGTGGCGGTATAGCTCAGTTAAACTGCAAAATGACTCAAAAGCTAAACTCTATTTTTGCATTCTTGAACCTTAGTGCGTTTAGCTGCAAAGACTTTGCCGCGGCAGAAAAAACAAGTGCTATAGTCTCCGACAAATCAGAAAACATAAAACATTTTGTGAGTTTGTAGGTTCTGTAAAACTAGATTTATTGAAGAGCGAAGAAGTTCTACTTAATAGGTGGAAAAACCTAACAACAAGCAAAGTTCTGCTATTTGTCGGCAGATTTAAAAGAAAGGTCTAGACCTAATACGCAGCATTAACAAACAGAAAAAATAGACATTTTTGAGCAATATCAGTAACTTAAAGTAATTGAAAACAAAATGAAAGCGAGGGCTCTTTGTCAATTACTGGCTGAGATGTTCGACTGATGAGGTATTGCATGAGCGTGAAAGGCTTTTGGTCATCTACGATTGGCAAAAAACAAATCGTAGGAGTATGTGGATTGTTACTAACGGGTTTTTTACTAACCCACATGTTAGCGAACCTACTTATTCTTTTTAGTGCGGAGTTGTACAATTGGTATTCGTACAAACTAATTAGTAACCCTTTAATTTATATTGCAGAGGCTGGCTTGATTGCCCTGTTCGCTTTACATGTGATTAACGCGATTAGGCTTCAGCTGACTAATAAAAGCGCAAGGGACTCAAAGTATGCTGTAGATATTAACGGAGAAAAAGGGATTAGCTTCGCCTCCAAGACGATGATTCATACGGGTATGATCATTTTGATTTTTACTGTGTACCACTTAATAACCTTTAAGTTTGGAACTTATTATTCTGTTTCCTACGACGGTCAAGAAATGAGAGATCTACATCGTTTGGTTTTAGAGGTATTTCAATCCCCTATCTATACGATTGGTTATGTGGTGGCCTTAGCGCTATTAGGCTTTCATTTGTCCCATGGTATTGCATCAGCCATCAAAACAGTTGGCTTCAATCACCCTGCTTACAACAAAAAAGTTGAATTGGGGGGAGCAGCCCTTGCTTGGGTTATTGCCGGCGGTTTTATTGTTCAACCATTATATGTGTTTTTTATTCACTAACTGAGCTGAGGTAGTTTATGTCAATTTTAGATTCAAAAGTTCCAGAGGGTTCCATCGAAGACAAGTGGGACAACCATAAATTTAATATGAAGCTGGTCAATCCAGCAAACAGAAGAAAATATGACGTCATTGTAGTTGGTACCGGCCTAGCTGGAGGTGCCGCGAGTGCAACAATGGCTGAACAGGGTTATAACGTTAAGTCATTTTGTATTCAAGATTCCCCAAGACGAGCTCACTCCATTGCAGCTCAAGGTGGAATAAACGCAGCTAAAAACTACCCCAATGATGGAGATTCCGTATATCGCCTATTTTACGATACTGTAAAAGGGGGAGATTACCGGTCTAGGGAAGCAAACGTTTATCGATTAGCTCAGGTTTCGAATAACATTATTGATCATTGTGTTGCTCAAGGAGTGCCTTTTGCCAGAGAATACGGTGGACTTTTAGACAACCGATCCTTTGGTGGAGCACAAGTATCTAGAACCTTCTACGCTAGAGGCCAAACTGGTCAGCAGCTTTTACTTGGTGCTTATTCTGCAATGAATCGTCAGATTGATAAGGGCACTATCACTATGTACAACCGTAGAGAGATGCTTAATCTAGTAGTAGTTGATGGAAAAGCTAGAGGGATCATCGTAAGAAACCTTCAAACTGGGGAATTAGAAAAACATAGTGCAGACGTAGTGCTTTTAGCAACAGGTGGTTACGGTAACGTATTCTACTTATCTACGAACGCCATGGCTTCTAACGTTTCCGCTGGCTGGAGAGCACATAAAAAGGGCGCCTATTTTGCTAACCCTTGCTACACACAAATTCACCCTACTTGTATTCCAGTAAGTGGTGACTACCAATCTAAGCTTACTCTAATGTCTGAGTCGCTTAGGAACGATGGTAGAGTTTGGGTTCCTAAAACAAAAGGTGACACCCGACATCCAAATCAGATTCCTGAATCAGATAGAGACTACTACCTAGAAAGAATATACCCGTCTTTTGGAAATTTGGTTCCAAGGGACGTTGCTTCAAGGAATGCTAAAACAGTATGTGATGAAGGGCGAGGAGTTGGTTCAACCCAACTTGCCGTATACTTAGATTTTAAATCTTCCATTGAAAGAAATGGAGAAGATTATGTTCGCTCTAAGTATGGAAATCTCTTTCAAATGTACGAAAAAATCACGGATCAAAACCCCTACCAAGAACCAATGAGAATCTTCCCTGCGGTACATTATACAATGGGTGGATTATGGGTAGATTATAACCTTGAGAGTACTATTCCAGGTTTATTTGTACTTGGAGAAGCTAATTTCTCAGATCACGGAGCCAACAGACTAGGCGCTTCTGCATTAATGCAAGGACTGGCCGATGGTTATTTTGTGGCCCCGTCTACAGTTGGAAATTACCTTGGAACCAATGCAACAAGCCTTGGGAAAGTAGGAACGGATCATGAGGAGTTTGATAAGGCGTTTAACGAATCAAAAGATCGTCTAAATCAATTGCTTTCTATGGACGGTAAAATGACAGTAGATGATTTCCACAAGGAACTTGGAAAAAACATTTGGGATCATTGTGGAATGGCTAGAAACTCGAAAGACTTAAAGCAGGCCATAACCAATGTACAGGATCTTAAAGAGCGCTTCTGGAAAGAGATTAGAGTTCCAGGCTCCAATGACTTTAAAAACACGGAGCTTGAGAAAGCTGGGCGAGTAGCAGACTTTTTAGAGCTTGGTGAACTAATGTGTATGGACGCTTTAACACGAGAAGAGTCTTGTGGTGGGCATTTCCGAGAAGAGCATCAAACCGAGGAACATGAAGCTAGACGTGATGATGAAAACTTTTGTCATGTCGCTGCCTGGGAAAATAAAGACAACGTAAAAGATTCAGTACGACATAAAGAAGAACTTACTTTTAACGAAGTAAAGCTCGTTCAGAGAAGCTACAAGTAAGAGGATATTGATATGGGATCAGGAAACGGAAAAAATATTAAAATTAATTTGAAAGTTTGGCGTCAAGATGGGCCTACAGCTGAAGGTCGATTTGAAAACCATGATTTGGAGAATGTATCTACCGACATGTCATTCCTAGAAATGATGGATACCTTAAATGAGAAGATCATCCATGAGGGCGGAATCCCTGTGGAATTTGATCATGATTGTAGAGAAGGTATTTGTGGGATGTGTTCCATGGTTATCAATGGTAACCCACATGGACCGGATAGAAGCACCACTACTTGTCAATTACACATGAGAACATTTGCTGATGGTGACACAGTTGTTGTTGAACCATTTAGAGCAAAGGCTTTTCCTGTTGTTAAGGACTTAGCTGTAGACCGTTCCTCTTTTGATAAAATTCAACAAGCTGGTGGTTATGTATCTGTTAGTACTGGTAATGCCCCAGACGCTCATGCTACTCCTGTAAACAAAGAGTCTGCCGACCTTAGTTTTGAAGCAGCTGTTTGTATTGGCTGCGGTGCCTGTGTGGCCGCTTGTCCAAACGCTTCGGCATCCTTGTTTACAGCGGCTAAGATTGCTCAATATTCCCTACTACCTCAGGGTCAGGCGGAGAGAGAGCTAAGGGCTCAGAACATGGTTGAAACCATGGACTCTCAAGGCTTTGGTGGTTGTACAAATACAGGTGCCTGCTCTAGAGCATGTCCTAAAGAAATCAAACTAGAGAATATTGCTAAAATGAACAAAGAGTACATTAGAGCAAAGGTAGCCTCTAGAAAATAAAAGATCTCTACGATCTGTGCATAAAAAAGTATAGTTATAAATTTCTAAAGAAAAAACGCCTCTGATGCTGAATCAGGGGCATTTTTTTAACTCTCTTCTTTTCGAAAAAACACCAGATTTCTTTCTACTTCTAAAAAGGGTGACTCTAGCTTCGCTATACTTACCTGAGGCTTGAAGCGCTTAGCTTCTTCAATCTCACTCTCGATAGTATCCATCCTAGCCTTATAGATTAAGTAGGTACCACCAGAATAATAGTAGTCTTTAGAAAAATTGATAATTGTTTCGATGGGCTTGAAGGCCTTTGCTGTAATTAAATCTACACCAATGAGTTTTTTTGGTTCGATAGCCCCTAAAACTTTTAAATTAGGTATCCATTGGGAGAGCTGCTTGAGAAAAAGATTCTTTTTTTCTGTTTTTTCAAAACATAGAACTTCTCTATCTGGAAACATGATGGCTAACAGGGCTGCCGGTAAGCCTCCCCCGCTGCCAAAATCCGCTAATTTGGTAAAGGGAAGTTCTATGAAACCAGGTAGAGCCATAAGGCTGTCGAAAATTTGATTTTCTACTAGCTCTTTAGCAGTCATTTTTCTTGAAAACAGATTTATTTCTGTATTTTTTTGGACTAACTCATCGACGTATCGCAACATAAGAGCAAATTGGTCTTCGCCAACCCCTAGTGCCATAAACTCAGATTTTCTCGATAACATCACTTCTTTTACTTCTAGTTGCATACTTGGTTTCCAATGATTGAATTTTGGCCTAGTTTACATTATAAATAAATCTTTGAAACTAGGAAATTAAAGGACCATCATTATGATGAAATTGCAACACACCCCTATTAGCGATCTACTAAAATCTCAAGAGCCTCTAGAAAACATCACCATTAAGGGCTGGGTAAGAACTAAAAGAGAGAACAAATCCTTTAGTTTTTGTGAGATGAATGACGGCTCTTGCCTTTCAAACATACAATGTATTATTGATCAGGTGGTTGAATCCTACGCAGACCTAAAAGAAGTTACAACTGGGGCCGCTCTATCTATTACGGGAAAACTTGTGGAAAGCCCTGGTAAAGGACAAAAGTGGGAGCTTCATGCTACTCAGTTTGAGGTTTTTGGTCTTGCAGACAATAGTTATCCTCTGCAAAAAAAGGGGCATACTAAAGAGTTTCTTAGAGAAATTGCTCATCTGAGACCAAGAACGAACCTTTTTGGAGCTGTTTTTAGATTGAGAAGCAGACTGGCCTATGCTGTCCATCAGTTCTATCAAAACCAAGGATTCAATTATATCCATACTCCAATTATCACTGCTAGCGATTGTGAGGGTGCTGGTGAGCTTTTTAAAGTATCCACCTTCGAATCAGGTGAAGGCCTCGGGAAAGATGGAAAGGTAGATTTCGATAAAGACTTTTTCGCCAAACAAACCTATTTAACTGTTTCTGGGCAATTAGAAGTAGAGACCTTTGCCACAGCATTGAGCCGAGTATACACCTTTGGACCAACCTTCAGAGCTGAGAACTCGAATACACCGAGGCATGCCGCTGAATTTTGGATGATCGAACCAGAGGTCGCCTTTGCAGACATCAATGACATCATGGATTTAGCTGAACACTTTGTTAAATATTTGATCCAGGACATAAAAGAAAATTGTAGTGAGGATTTAAGTATTTTTACTAAGTTCGTTGATAAAAACCTTCTCGCCCGTTTGGAAAATGTTCTTTCAGAAGACTTTGCCCGTGTAGAATACACTGAAGCAATAAACATTTTAGAATCTGCCAGTAAAGACTTCGAGTATCAGGTTAAATATGGAATAGATCTACAAACGGAACATGAGAGATATCTCGCGGAAGAACATTTTAAAAAACCAGTTTGTGTTTATAACTATCCTAAAGAAATTAAACCTTTTTATATGAAAATTAATGCCGATGGCAAAACAGTTGGGGCAATGGATCTAATTGTGCCAGGCATTGGAGAGCTTATTGGTGGTTCTCAAAGAGAAGAAAATCTTGATATTTTATTAGACAACCTAAAGGCACATGACATCGATCCAAAGGAGTATTGGTGGTATACAGACACTAGAAAGTTTGGTTCGGTTCCCCACAGTGGGTTTGGTTTAGGATTTGAGCGTCTCATTATGTTTGTCACTGGTATGCAAAACATTAGAGATGTAATACCGTTTCCTCGAACTCCAAGGAATTGTGAGTTCTAAGAGCTTAAAAGGTATTTTAGTTTTTTTTCCAGCTCTTTTTTACTAAAAGGTTTGTTAAGAACTAGATCAATTTCTAGCTTTCCTTGTAACTGTTCATTAAGATCAATAGTGTCGTCGTCACCGCCAGTTGCGAGGATTTTGTATTTAGGGAAACTAGATAACTCAGAAGCTTTGGTCATAAGCTCTAAGCCACTCATTTCTGGCATTTTCATATCAGTAAGAAGTAGTTGGTAGTTAGATTTCTTCATCATCTCAATAGCCTGTAGCGGGCATTGAGTGGAATCTACAGTGAAACCCAATGAACGTAAATGTTTTGCAAGGATCTCAATTATATGTTCATCGTCATCTACTACCAAACAATGGCCTGAAAAACCCGCATCTAAGTCTCTTGTTGTTCGTTGGGCAATTTTTTCCACACTTGGCAGTAGTAGTCTAAATGTAGTACCAGTACCTATTTCAGTATCTACTTTTATTTCTCCGCCACTAGCTTCAATAATTTTTTTAGTTATATCTAAGCCAATGCCAGTCCCTTGCCCAGATGGTTTTGTTGTGAAGTAGCCATCGAATATTTTAGGAAGAATATCACTCGGTATCCCAGTGCCGTTGTCAGAAATTTCTATTACGAAATCATTGTCGCTAGTATAGGTTTTCATTTTAATTTTTTTTGTAGAATTTTCGGAGGCCATCAACGCATCTTTAGCATTTGATACAATGTTTAATATGGCCTGCTGGATTTTATCAGTATTGCAAAGGACAAAAGTATCGTTCGCATGCATCTCCATTTCTAAATCTACACCTTCAGCGCCATAGACCTTACTTATCAATCTGTAGGTATCTTTAATTGCTAAGTTCAAATCAGCAAGTTGGTTATCGTCATCTTCTTTTCTCGCAAATACTCTCAATCCATCGACAATCGCTCTAATTCTGTTTATAGCCGTCATCTGTGATTGAATCATAGATTCTGCTTCTTGATCAAGACTACCTAGGTCTTCAATGTGATAAGATAAAAGCTCTAAGTTACCTTGAATGATAGCTAAAGGATTATTTATTTCATGTCCAACACCAGCTGCAAGCTCACCAATTGAAGCCATCTTTGCACTTCTTAAAATCTGTTCTCTCATCTGCTCTTTCTCAGTTTCAAACTGTTTTTTATCAGATATATCTACGAATAATCCTAATACACCTCTGACCAAACCTTTGGAGCAAAACATCGGTACGATACTTTGTACATAGTGAGCTATGTCTCCGTTGCGCTGATGTAGCTCTATGTTTTGATTCCATATTGGCCGACCAGTGTTTCTTACTAGATCATCTAATTGGTGAAAATTTTTAAGCTCTTCTTTTAAAATTACTAATTCAGTGAGGTCTTTTCCTATTACTTGTTTTACACCCAGCCCAATGAACTCAGAATATAAATCGTTTGTACCTAAAAACCTTCCCTTTTCATCTCGCCAGTAAATAAAACCTGGCATACCGTTGATTACATTTTCTAAAATCGATGATTTTTGGTAGAGATCTTCTTGGAATTTTTTTCGATCTTCCATCTCGGTACTCAAGGCCCTATAGGCATCTTGCTGTTTTTCAATCATAGCGTTTATTGAATGGCTTAGATAATCCAATTCATCGGAATCAGAATATTTCAGTTTTGTATTCAGTCTCTCTGTAGGAAGATCTTTTAATTCAGCTGTATCGACAAAACGTAGAATTTTTTCTAACCGCTTTGTGACAAGCTGTTGGATAATCAGCAAAATCAAAAAACTAATTATAAAAGTTTTTGCGGCTTGGGATCCGG
This sequence comes from Bdellovibrionales bacterium, assembly GCA_045110695.1. GTDB lineage: Bacteria > Bdellovibrionota > Bdellovibrionia > Bdellovibrionales > UBA840 > JBGCGH01. The sequence goes on from JBGCGH010000013.1 coordinate 17,103, forward strand.
CAATTATCCAAATTTGGCTCTTCAGTTCATTGTAAATACTTTTATAATTTGCCTCAATGTATAGAACACCTAAATTCAGCTCAGTATTTTTTGAATTGAAAACTAGGGGGATAGTGTGTTTCAGTGGCGCTTCGGAGTTTTTCTTGCCCACTCGAATAGAGTTACCGGAGTTTGATTGTATTTCTACAAAGTTTACGTCAGGGTAGTTAAGAATCCCTTCCATTTCTATTTTTAGCTGAGTAGTATCGAATATCCATAAAGACTTACTCAATGAATTAAGATGAGTTAGCTTAATTTTCTCCACCTGAGAGCTGACCTGTTTAATTCCCCTGCTGTAGTTACCCCACAGCTGAACAAAGGTGGCCACAATTGTAACTAAGGAACTACAAAGAAGAATATAGCCTAAAAGCTTATAACCTAGGATAGGCCTTCGAATGTTATTTTGTGACTCTTTATTCACCTATATCTATCGGTAAACATCCTTTTTGAAATGAGATATTAGTGGTTATGTTAAGAAAAAGCTAAGAGCTTTTCAGGCCCTTAGCACAGTTTGGTTTTTTCTAGTTCTGTAAAGTGATAGGGTCAAAGTTTATTTCAATTACAGCACCTTGAGATGGAACAGAGTCACCATAGAATAAGATACTATTACTGAGTTCATTGTATGACCAACCATTAATCTCGCTTTCAGCCATCACTGATCCATCAACAATAACCTCGATTGACTCAGGATGCGGAAGTCTAGTCAAAAAGAACTGAGTTGATAGAGAAATAATTTTACTTTGAATCAACTCCAAGTTTTCACTAAAATCTGGAGCACATACACTCGCTTTCACACCATCTGCCTGGTCGACAAGGGCAGAGTATCTATGACTAATTAAACCATAGGGTGTATTCTCTAGTCTACAAGCTTCATCCAAAATAGAAATGGAAGAAACGTTATATGTTTTTTGAATTGGATTTGAGTTTGTTAACTGATCGAGAAAATTAACATATACAAGTGGATCTATTAAAGCTGGATCAGAATAGTTTTGGCCCAAAAATTCTCCGCCGTCGTGAGAAAAATCATCTTCATCACTCACAATAATCACTGCCAAAAATGCATCAGCTCTAGGGAAACCCATAGCTATATTATCTTCATTTTCTAGGCTTAGCTTCATAGACTCAAAAGCTCGTTCATCACCACAGCCACTAGTACCTTGGCTAATATTAGTTAAAAATGCATTACTTAGATCAGGAGTATCCGCGGTTAAAATACTAAAGCCTGAATCATCTCTAAACCTTGAAATATTGTTGGACTGGGCGCAGTAGATGTTCCCATTGGACTCCCTCCAGGCTTCTGTAGTAGTCACAGCAATCTGAAAATCATAATTTTTTAATTCAAACTGATTTATAAAGGCTTCAAAGTTAGATGCAACATTAGCCTGGAGGTTCGCCATTGAACCACTATTGTCGATCACCCAGAGAACATCAATTTTATTATTGAAAGATGTCTCTTGAATAAAACTGTCAGTATCTTCTAGGATACTTACTGAGGCTACGTCTTCGCAACCAAGGTTTAAAAATATTAAACATGATAATATTGATAGACTCTTTTTTGTAAAACTCAGATTGTTCATATAGCTCCCCTCGGTAACCAGGTAAAAGACGGATGAGCTACATGAGATTTGAAACCGTCATAGAGTGTTCTTTGGTATCTAACTAAAATTAACGTAAATTTACGATTTTAGCAAAATCAGGCTAAGCACCTGATTTTAAACATTATTTTGAGTTTATTGACGATTTTTACAGTTCTAAGTATCTAAAACTACTAGATTCACGAATTATCAATAAATTCGACAGTGTATCAAATTGTAACTATATTTGAACCTAGACAGGAGAAATTTGAACTTTGCTGCTAACCTTTTACAAGGAAAAAGCTAGCGCCTCTAAAAATTTTAAAAAAAATTTAGATAATGTTTCAAAAGGATACTATGCTTTTATAAGCCATGAGCTTTGGATTCGTAAACACCTGCAGCACTCATAGCCATGAACTCCGCCTTGTTTCTTATTTCTACAAGTTCATTGGCGTTGATGTAAGTCATTCCTGACCTTAATCCACCAGCAAGTTCGTTTATTACATCCTCTACACTGCCTTTTACGGTGACGTAAGTACTTTCACCCTCAGCAGCCATTCCTTTTGGAACCCCACCGCGCCAACTTGTTTGAGCCGATTTAGAAGCCATTCCTCGGTAGAGTTTTTTACCCGATTTAATTTCTCCAGGGCTTTCCATAGTGCCTGACAGAAGACTACCTAACATTACAGCGTCCGCTCCAGCGGAAAATGCTTTCACTATATCGCCACTAGTCTTTATCCCACCATCAGCGATAAGAGGTACCCCCGCCTCATGACAGGTAGATGCGCAAGTAGCTATGGCAGTGAGCTGTGGAACACCACAGCCAGTAATTACTCTAGTAGTGCACATACTTCCTGGGCCGATTCCAACCTTAATTGCGTCTGCACCGGCATCGATCAGATCTCTACAAGCTTCTGGTGTTGCCACATTCCCCACTACCAATTCTACATGAGGAAATTTAGCTTTCATAGTATTCATAGTTTCAATCATTGCAATAGAGTGCCCATGGGCAATATCAATGGTTAAAATATTACTGCCGGCATCTACTAAAGCTGCGGCTCTTTCCATAGATTCTTCGTTTACCCCAATACTTGCACAAATATTTTGAAGCCCGTGGGACTTCATTTTTTTCACCTCTTCGAGTTGCTTTTGGGTACTCATGAAACGATGTAAAATTCCAATTCCACCTAGTCGATTCATCTCAATGGCCATTTTAGCCTCGGTGACTGTGTCCATATTTGCGGAAATCATGGGAAGCTCAAGGGAAACCTTTTTGGTAAATTTAGAATTGAGTGCAGGATCTCTGCGTGACCTCATTTCCAGCTTTTTTGGGACCAAAAGTACATCGTCATAAGTGAGGGCTTTGTTCAGTTCTTGAATTTCTTTCCAACTAAATCGCAGGGCCATACAGTTCTCCTAATTACCAAGTTTAAGCAAGTCGCAGACCAATTTACGCAACTAGTAGCAGAGCTGGCAAGGTCTAATCTAGTGAAAAGAAAATAAGTTCCCTACCGGCTTCTCCAACTAAACAGTCCATCACGATCTCAATTTTCTCTCCAGCTACATAGTCAATAGGAGCAAGTACTGTACAATTTTCCGGCACCGAAAATCTGTTTTTGAGTGATCGAACCAATTTTCCATTTTCTTCAGAAATGAAATAGATATTTGGTGTATTCAGTAAACTCTCGTCTACGAAAGCTCCTAAACTACCACCGGAGAAAACTACAGGCCTTAGGTTTGATTTTATTAACTCACCGGGTAGAATTGATGTTAGGTAGATTTCAGACTCTAAATTAGTTTCAGATATACCAAATCTAAAGTCCTTTTGAATTCTCTGCGCTGAAAATGTTAGACTAGAAAAACCCATCGACTCACTCCAAGCTGCACCAGCCATTCCAATAAAATTTTTTGAGTTTGATATTAACTGGGTCTTAAATTCTAAACTATCAAGGTCCAACATTGAAAGCCGGGCTCCTCTAGTACTAATCCTAGCAAAACCAAGTTTACTTTGAACCTTAGAGTCCCTATTTAAAACAGGCACTAAGCTGTTTCCTAAAATATCGAGCCCTTTTGTATTTACCTTTTGAAATGGAGAGTAAATCAAGCCTTCGTTAGTAAGAATGAGTTTCTGTACAAAGTAATTATTAAACCTTAGTTCCCCGGCACCAAGGCCTAGCCAAAACTGATTACTATTTAAATCTTGTGTGCTCTGCGGAATCAAGTGTAAAAGCCCATGCTTACGAAACTGCCTTTTGAATTGAAGTCTAAACTGTTTAGTCCAAGCCTTATCGGTGATTTTTTTAGTCACTAATTTTAAGTCATTAGATACTTTTCTTGGCTCAAGTAAAAACACACCATATTCTAATTTTTCGTTGGTAGCTTTAGAAAAAACTTGCGAGGGACTACGATTTGCAGCTTCGATAGCTTTAGGATTTACTGATCTTCCAGAAACTCTTTTTTTGAAGTTTTTAGTTTTCTGAACTGAAGGAGTCGATAACCTTTCTTGAACCGTCGCATCGATCGAGCCACTCTTATTCCCCAATTTAGCCCAAAGTACGAAAACAGGCCATTCAATACCATCTATATTTTTTGCCAACACTCGTACAGAATCTTTAGTAAACTTATTTGGGAACGCCTCATCAAGACCTAGTACCCATTCACGGTTTTTCCCGTCGATGGCTTTAAAGTCATGGTCCAATAGAAGCATCTTCACATTTTTGATTTTTCCATCAACAACTTTATTTTCACACAACAATCGATAAAAAATGTTGCCGCTAGTACGTATTTTAAAACTGTCAAATTGCGCCAGCTTACTACATTTCAATGGTATTTCGAAGCGCTCAAGCGTTGCTCCCCTTTTTCTTAAAACCCTCAGTGATCCAGCATTTGAATTTTGAGGTTTTACAAACTGATAGTAGGCACTAGAATCTACACCAGCAGTTATCGGCTTAACAGATTTAATTGGGGTCTTCTCTGGACAGTAGGTAGCACAATCATTACTATTAAATCTTTTAAAAAAACCTAAAATACCGCGCTGCAATTTATTTGTGGAAATCTGACGATTTAAGCTTAAATAATGAGTGAAGTTTCTTTTTATAGAATCACCCGACTTAAATGAAAAACCGATTTCAACCAGTGAATCCATATCTAGATTTTCAATTTCAAAAGTATAAGTACAAACATCACGGATTTCATTTTCTTTAGCGCAACTGCTGCCGACTTCCTGAATACCATTTGGTAAGGAACTAATGCTTAGATTGTACGTGCTTCGCCCCACTAAATGTTTAATAGGAACTTGTAACTGAAATCGCTTATCTGTAACCGTTGAAAAACCGTTACCCTTAAACACAGGAATGCTGATGGGTTCTAGTTTTGTGAGAGCTGCTTTTTTAAAAGAAATCTTTCCGCTTAGAGTTTTATTTGAGTCTGTAGAAGAGGCCAACAAAAATTTCGCATAGATTTGTTCTAAGGTAATATCTGGATTCTCAGCAACAAGTAGACTAGCGTAGCTTGCAATGAAAGGTGTTGCTTGAGAAGTCCCAGTTAAATACTCATATCCAGATCTCTCTTTGAAGCTTGATTTTGTCTCCGCCAAGCTTGAGTATGTGCTTAGTATGGTATCACCTGGGGCTAAAAAATCAACCTGTGCGCCATAAGTAGTAAAATCAGATATTTTTGCATCGATACCATGGGAACCAACGCATATTACACCTTCATAAGCACAAGGGTAGTTGTAAAGTGGATTCCCGTCGTTCCCAGATGCTGCGATTAGAATAGCTCCTCTATCCTTAATTAGAAACTGAAATGCCTCTTCTAGTACGGGATTACTTGCAATTTTTGTCCAGCCCAAACTTAAATTAATAACCCTATATCCATTTCTTAAAGCGTGAGAGATAGCACTTAAAGTCTGAGATGAGTAAGCCTGCCCCTTGAGCTTATCGTTTAACGCCAAACCTTCTTCTTTTTTTACTTCCTGGCCAGATTGATAAACTTTTAATGGCAATATTTTTGTATTATCAGCGATTCCTCGGGTTCCGTCCTTAGAAAATTTTGCGGCTATGATTCCAGTTACATGCGGGCCATGTTCAATTTTATAGGAAATATTTTTCTTATTTTTAAAAACTCCCGTCGCAAAATTCCATAATTTACAAAGGGGGCGAGGTCTTTTACCCTCACTAAGAGACTCATTGTATTTTCTTTCATCTTCTTCCGTTAAAATACATGGTCTTTTGTCCTTATCAATGGATCGCGATAGTTGGGGGTGAGAAATATCAACACCTCCATCAACTATAGCTACTCTTGGGGTCTTTCCATTTTGGAATCTTTTAATGAATTGATAATCGATACTTGCGTCTTTTAGACCTTGTACCACAACTGGTCGATCATCTTCTAAATTATAACTAATTTTTTGATCTGAATATTCTAAATACCACTGTTTATCGAGGAAGCCTTCACCTGACTTACGCTTCGAAATTACTATGGAATGCATACTGGCCAAAGGATCCGAGTATAAAGCTTCTATACTTTTATTTTTTAAAAGCTCATCCGCTATTAGGTTTATATCAGTCGATTTGGTGGTAACCAATACATAGGACCTTTGCAAAAACTTAGAATTGGTATCTTCCAAAACAGATCTGATAGTAACGTGAAATTTTTCTTGAAGGTCTTTGCGGACTTCTTTGGCCAATGTTTTTTTTGCTACCAAATATAAACTCTTATTAGCTTTCGCGTACAGGTCATTAGTGAATACGAATAGTAGAATTAGAAAAGGAATATTATGTAACATTAATCCAGCCTTGTGTTAAGCCATTGAAGCAAAAGTTCTGATTTCATGAAGTTATACTTACCTGCCACAACATCTGAAGGACAACGATCTTCGGGAAAAGGTTCTCGGCCGTAAGTGTAGAGATACATTTGAGGGCTAAACATTTCATCTCCATCCCTGTAGGCATTGATAATTCCTACTAGTGACAAATTATTTTTACCACCCAATATCTCAAAGAAATTACCAGCAAACATATGTTTTTCCAAAGTTAAAACCAGTTTAACGACATTCTCAACGTACTCCTTGGATGCGTTATTTCTGTTCTCTTTGGCTTTATTGAACTGCCTGCGTATTTTTGATCTTAATCTTTGATTTTTCCAGGCTTGATTTCTTTTCGGATATACCGCTTTATTTCTCGCTTGCCAGGTCGCCTTTGGAAAGACAATTTTTTCCTCAATCGACTCCATTAAATGCTTCCCATCCCTATAACTATTTAGCAAATGATCAATGGCAGACTTATAAATGCTAATCTTAATTTCCATACCCAAAAGATGAAACTCATTAATTCTGTTTAAATGCTCTTTATCAAAAAGTTTTTGACCAAACTTTGACTCATAAGACTGTACCAGCTCGCCAACTTCTTTTGGAGAAGCTTTAAACTTATTGAAGTTGAATCTGACCTGCATACACTGGTACGAATCGAACTCTTGATTTGGAAGTAAGATCTCCATTTCACCAGACCTAGCGTCTGACCAACCAAAAAAGCTTCGACCTGGATCTGAATTATTAGGGAGACTGGCGGTAAAGTCAGTCTCGCTGTACTCTTTAATCCATACATTTGCTAAATCAACAGCTAAGCTACTAACATCTGATCCGTCTCGTGATCCTGTGGAGTAGCGTAAGATATCGTCATTTTCTTTACCTTGCTCTTGCACAGATATTTTATGTATGTTTGAAAAACCTAGTTTTTTAAGATTTAAAAAACTGAAGCTACTTTGGGTTTCTTTGAAATTATGTTCCACATCTATTATCTGAGAAAATTTATTTAACCGACTTAAATCATCATCTTCAATCACATCTGCCAGAGCATCAAGTTTATTCAAAACCATAGGGTCGTCAGAATGACGCTGACCGGATTTCTTCGCACCTATACTAAGGTTGTAGAGCCTAGTAGTGCCTTCTCCAAAGCTCCATGTTTTGCCGATAGATAGAAGGTTAAAATACAGTCTAATTCCGGTCAATAGACCATAAATATCTCTATTGACGTCAGATCGATACACCTGAAAAATATTGTTACTCAATCTGTGAATGTGGGTACGGCCAGCCAAAAGTTTTCCATAACTTGGGTCTAAGAAAAAGCTACTAACACTAGAAAGTCCCAGCCCTGCAAATATGTTTGCATCTAAGGAGTAGTATCGGTTTACCAAAAGTGAGGAGCCTACGGTAAAATCACTGAGAAAGTCGTTTACCTTATTATCTATCTGATTCTTAACTATAGTCTTAACAGAGCTCTCATAGTTGGATGCTAACCCTCCTAATGCCCCTAGAACTTGATTCTCTGTGTAGCCACAGTCGACCACACTAGTTAGCCCTTCCCTAGTTTCAAGAGGCAAAGAGACAACGTAGTTTTTGATATCTTGAAAGTTATAGTCGGCGCTATCAATTGAAAGTTTTCTGATTTCTTCTACAATCAGCTCGCTATCGTCTTGAAAACCTTTTCTTATTAGGTTTGATGAGAAGCCACGTAGAGCGCTTTCAGCACTTCTTGAGTTACCATTGGTAATTGCAGAATCTAGAAACTCCAGTCTCTCATTAAGTTCATCAAAACAACGCCCCACTGGCCTGGTTGCATTAAAAATATCACGCCCAAATTCTTTTGCAGTGTTTCTTACCAGCTCAATGCGCTCCTCTTTTGAAAGATTTGGATCCACCACTTGATTTGCAGCGGCTAAGAAATCCATATATAGCAAAGACTCTCCACCTTGATCTATTTCGCAAAATAAATTTTTAATATCAGACTTGAAGGTTTGAGTTAGACTTGCTTGGCCCATATCCTTTTTAATGCTTTTTACGAGATTTTTTCTCACACGAAGTACATCATAAAGTCGTCTCGTCTGCTTCTCAAAAGCATCCTGAAGGACTGCTTTTTGCTTCACGCTGTCGTTTTTAAGGCTACTTGTAAGCTCTATTGGTTGAATATGATTAACCAAATACAAGTAAGAGCCGGAAAGCCTGGCGCTTAAAATCTCACCTTGATCAAGTCCCTCAAAACCAAAATAGTATCCACCACCAATTTGATAACCGTAGGTATCAACCAATTGAACAGCATTATTGGTTCCTAGATAGTTTCCAGGCACTAAATCTCTGCTATAAATCACATTACCTTGTAAAAACGGTACTCTGAAAGAGCGGAAAGGAATGGTTTCAAATTTTCCCGTCTGTAAGAATTGAGCAAATTGTCTCGCTTGACTATCGAAGCGTTTTTCAAAATCCTTTTGAGCAATGTCGGTATTTGGGATCTCGACGTTTAATTGCGTAACAACATAATTGATAATGTTACTGGCAGAAATACTTTTTAAAAAAGACCTGATTTCACGACCAGAAAGCGGTCCTTCATAGGTGTCGTGAACAAAGTCATTGCCGTATCCGTCGTAATTCGCTTGTAAAAGTACACCCTTTTTAATTTGTTTTCTGCATTTTCTAGGAGAGTACTTGTAATTGACTTTAAGCTCTTTTCCACCAGTTTTAAGTAAGCCTAAAACAGCTGTGAGACTGTTGCTTCTTGATTTTAACACTTCCGCCAAGAGTCCAGAGACACATTGTGGAAAACCAGTACTTTGTGCGATTTCAAGCCAGTCTTTTTCTGAAAGCTTATTTATCCTTCTCTGTATCCACCTTGAATCGTTGAGATCCATGACGTAATCATTTTGATAAATAAAATCTAAATAAAACCTTTCCTCAAACAGATTTCCCGCTGAATAACTGAATAAATTAATAGACTCAGGCAAATCAACAGTGGCATAGGCAATGGGAAGAGCCGAGTATAGCCTTCGACCTTTTACACGTTTTGAGAAGAAGGCATCAGCCAGGTTATACTTTGTAAGATCTGAGGGGGATAATACCGCATTTTTGATTCTTAGAGAACTGCCCTGGTAGCGATCTTCTTTAGAGAAGAACCTGCCCCAAGGCTCCAGCTTACTTTCAAGAGTAGATAAATTTGTAGAAACTGTCTTTGTTTTTGATATTTTATACTTAGGCAATAAATTACTATTTAAATCACATACAAGATTCTCACTTGTTGTAGTAGTAGGTTCTAGTTCTATGCTTTTGAATCCTGCGTCGTTGGACAGCTTATCAAAGAACTGGAGCTTACTTAATTCACTGTCGAATTCGATGTCTAATCCTTGCATCGAGGACATGGGGTACATCTGGTAACCAATTTTATGTAGCAGACTCTGGTTCATCATCAAATTCTGAGCTCTTGGTCCGAAACTGAGAAAATACAACTTCTCTGTGTTGATGTGCTCCACTAAAATACGAGCAACCCCTGGATTTATCCCAAAGTAACTTATAAACCTAAACTCACTTCCAGAGATCTCAATCCTAGGAGCTGGAGATGCGGGGAATTCGTCCCTCCAAGTGTTTAACGATATTCCTGATACGGGGTCCTTGATGATCGGATTTAAAGTAGAAAGATCTTTAATCTGGCCGGCCTTTAAAAGCTCACGTGCCTTTTCTGGGAATATATAACTTCCATTGTGTTCTAAATCATTTGCAATGAAGCCAGTGTCAAATAAAGGGACATAACCATTTAGTTTATCTAAGTATTTACTGGAGGAAAGGTAGTTGGGGTCGTTTGCAAAACCTAATACTGTAATGGCTAGAACCACAAAGAATGTGTTGATTGATTTTCCCATTCATTCACCCCTTTAATATGCTTTTTCTATAGCATAGGAATTATAAATGAGGCTCACCACAGGTTGAAATCGGTAGTATTTACAAAAAAAAGACTCCCTCAGGAGTCTTTTTCATAGTTTAACATTTTTTTTAGAATTATAGAGCAGCCTTGATGTCATCTAGGTCTACTTTGAAAAGATTCTTCATGTTCTGTTGAAGCTCTTCAGTGCTCATTCCAGTGTCTAAAGAACCAGACTCTAGGGCAGCATCAATTGCATTTGAGTCTCCTGCAGCTATTTGTGCAGCTACGTCAGAGATTTTAAAACCAACCGCTTTTTCAGTGATTCTATCTACAAGTGTTGCAGAAACCTGAGAACGAGGAGTGGAAATAATATCTACGTAGGCTTGAGCAAGATCACCCGCCAATTCAGCTGTTAAAGTGCTTTCAGACAATAGAACTTCAGCAACTCTGGATTTCATGTTCGAAGTATCGATATCACGAGCAGCAAAAGAATCTAGGTGCTTAAGCTCTTTGTTGAATCGGATACCAGTCCAAGGATCTTCATATACATTTCCACCGAGATCAATTAGACCAAAATAAAAGTAAGAGTCATAAACTGATAGAAAACTAGAAATATTCTCACCCGGATTATAATAAGAGAGATCATAAGCAACATACTCGAACGTGGCCCAGTCATAAACTACTACATAATCATATTGTAACGTATTGATCTTTACCAACTCAAGATCGTATCCGACCATATAAGCGTTTACGGTATCAACAAAATCGTAAGCAAGGTCTGTATGACTATAGAAAACTCCACCAACAGATGTGTTTCCACCGCCTCCACCGCCACAAGCAGTTAAAACTAAAGAAGCTGTTGTAGCCATACTTAGTAATAATTTTTTCATTTTAATTCCCCTTCATTAATGGTTTGGTTTTTTAACGTTAAGAGAAAAGTGATTTACAGAAATGATACTGAGACTCGGTTGAGTATTTTCCCTCCACTGAAAAAACTCCGCTCACTCTCATCCTCTGAGGCCCCCCTCTTTGAACACAAACAGAGATAAAATTATTCAAAGCTTTCTTCAAAACAAAAACCGTTTTGACACCGCTTTGTACGAAATCCCCCAAAACTATAAATAAGGCAGTGAAAAACTGACACTGAAAGATAAAATTCTAGCAAAATCACATAAAAACGACATAAATTAAAAACAGCATTTCATGTAATTTATACCTATTTCCACAAAATCTAATAAGAATAAAAACTCCACGTTCAATAAAACAAGTAATGGTATTGCCGCTATGGAAAAATGTTAGCCGATGTAGTCTTTTTAGGCTCGAGATTAAGAAACAAGATTATAAGATAGAAAACTATAATCCGCTTAAGAATTGATCTAAAATGTTGATTTTTGAATGAAAAAAAAATATTCTGTGCCGCATTAATATTAGCAAAAAGAGGCGTTTTGGAAATTTTGGCACCAGCTGGAAACTTAGAAAAACTTAAATTGGCCATAAATTATGGTGCAGACGCTGTTTACGTCGGGCTTCAGAAGTTCGGTTTAAGATCAGCCGCTGAGAACTTTAATTTGGATGAATTGCAAGAGGGTGTAGAATTCGCTCACTCTAAAGGTTCCAAAGTCTATGTAGTTCTTAATGCTTACCTTCATGACTCTGAGCTTGAAGAGCTTATCCTTTTTTTGGCAGAGATGGAGTCCCGTGCAATAGATGCTGTCATTGTCTCTGACTTAGGTGTTGTAAGAACAGTGAAAGAAAATTCGAGTATCCCCGTTCATTTGAGTACGCAAGCTAGTTGTTTAAATGTTGAATCCGCACGCCTTTGGAAGCGTATGGGTGCTGAGAGGCTAGTTCTAGGAAGAGAAGTTAGTATTGAAGAGGCTTCTAGAATTAAAAAAGAAGTAGAAATAGAGATAGAGCTCTTTATTCATGGAAGTATGTGCATGGCCTTTAGCGGCAACTGCGTGATCTCTAATTATACCCAAGGACGTGATTCAAATCGCGGAGGATGCGCCCATTCCTGTAGGTTTAAATACGAACTAGAAATTCCTACTGAAGACAAGAAAATTACAGAGAGCAGTTTTTTTATGAGCTCCAAAGATTTAAACGGCTTATCCATGTTACCAAAATTTATAGAACATGAGATTGATTCTTTAAAGATTGAAGGTAGGATGAAAAACCATCTATACGTAGCAACTGTTAGCAAAGTGTATTCAGATGCGTTGAGGCAATATAATGAAAATAAAGAAATAAGTAATTTAGACGAGCTAGAAAGCAATCTGAACAAACTCTCCAATAGAGAATACACGCAAGCTTCATTGGATAAACCGGCTGGATATAATTCCGTGAATAGAACCAGAGAAAAAGCCCACAACAGCCATGCAATCTTGGGAAAAACAGTTACGAACAAGAAAAAATCTGATGATTATATTTTTGTGCAAACAAAGGCTAAAGCTCTCTTGAACCAGAGGATAGAGGTATTAGATAGCGAGGGTCCTGTGTGTTTTTCGACTATCGATCGCATTGAAGATACTGTTGGAAATGATGTGCAACAAACCAAACCTAATCGAATTTATAAATTGTATTCTACGCAACTCATTGGACAAAGCTTTCAAAAGAACAATGTATTGAGGATCGGGCTATGAGTTTTATATTCAATATAGAAACCTTGGAACAATTAAATACGTTGGATAAAATTGGTGTAACTAAAGTTATATTGTCATGTAAAGAACTCAGCAGAGATGGACGATTAGATAAGAGAGAGCTCTTTTCCATCTATGAACGTTGTAGAGAGTTGGGATATGAAGCGCATTTAGACGCGGATGTTTTGTTATTAGAAAATGATTTTTCAAACTATTTAGAACATCTATCTAGCTACCTTGACTTAGGTTGGAAGTCTCTACGAGTAACCGACCCTGGTTTGCTAAACTACTTATTGGCCAATACCGAAGAGAAAATTACTTGGGTCATGGATCTGGGAAATCATAATTTAAAAGCGATTCAAACATGGAAAAATATTATTGGTGATCGACTCAACAGCTTAGTCATAAGCTCAGAAATATCCTATGAAACCTTAAAGCACTACACCAGCAGACTAAATGTTAATACTGAAATTCTGGGACTAGGTCCAATTCTCCTTTTCTATTCACCAAG
>JBGCGH010000014.1:0-11983 GCA_045110695.1 Bdellovibrionales bacterium
TTTGATTTACCAGAGGTACATGGTCTTGGCGGAAGAAGTACACATTTTGTTTTAAGCATGGCCAAGATTCTTTACAAATCATCTAAAAATAGAAATATTAAAATTATGAGTTTTGGCACCGATGGGACTGACGGCCCGACTGATGCGGCGGGGGCCTTTATCGACTACCCTATGTTTACAAAGCTGGACTGTGACGATTATTTAACTGATGCTAATTCTTATGAATACTTTAAAAAAATAGATGGCTTAATCAAAACAGGTCCCACACAAACCAACGTTATGGATATAAGGTGTATTTGGAATGAGTAAAATAGAGAATTACCTGAATCAACTCGGGGAAGAACTGTCTGTACTAAACTCCTTTATTCATTCTGAAATCGGAAGATTAAACAGCATACTACCTACTACAGGGGATCAATTTTTATCAACAGATGATTGCATGTTGATCGTCTATGCAGATCAATTTCAGAGTAATGATGGAAAAACTCCCCTTCAAAATCTCAAGCTTTTTTTAGAGAATGAATTAGAGGGAGAGATCAATCATGTACATATTTTACCGTTTTTTCCGTGGACAAGTGATGATGGATTTTCTCCCACGGACTACAAAAAAGTATGTAGTAAAAATGGAAGTTGGGAGGACATAGAAAATCTCAGTTCTCGCACTATGTTTGATTGCGTGTTTAATCATCTTTCCAGCCAAAGCACTTTATTCCAAAAAGCACTCGAGGGCGAGGAACAATACAAGAAACAGTTCCACATTGTGGATCATGCAACCTATACGAATCCAAGTTTTCAAAAAAATATTGAGAAAGTGGTTAGACCTAGAACAAGCCCACTATTTTCAAAATACAATATTGATGGAGAGCCAAATTATGTATGGACCACATTTAGTAGTGATCAGATAGACACAAACTTCTCTAATCCTGAAATGTTAAAGTATATCCTCGAAAGTTTTTTTCTATATTTAGAAAAAAAGGCTACCTACTTTCGAATTGATGCAGTTCCTTTTCTATGGAAAGAATTCGGCACCAATTGCTCTCACCTAGAAAAGACTCATACCATTGTAAAACTACTAAGAGCCATAGCCGATCAGGTAAACGGTAATATCATAATTGTAACCGAAAGCAACGTACCTCACTCTGAAAACATCAGTTATTGGGGAGATGCAGACGAGGCTCATTTGGTTTATAACTTTTCTCTATCACCATTAATCTTATATTCTCTATTTAAACAATCCAATGAAGCCATTCATCCTTGGATCAATAGTGTTCTACAAGAGATTCCAAAGACTTGTAGTTTTTTAAATTTTACTGCCACACACGATGGTATTGGTATGCGCGGGCTAGAAGGCCTAGTGGCGGAGGAAGAAATCTATGAATTAGTGAGCTTGGCTCAAAGGCAAGGGGGCCAAATTGGTTGGAAAAAAAGTAGGGATGGTACAAAGCGCCCCTATGAACTAAACTGCACTTGGAGAAGTATTTTAGATTCTGACGAACTGAATGATTTGGAGCTAAAAAGAAAAGTGATTAACTCTCAGAGCATAGTACTATTTTTTCCCGGCATCACTGGCCACTATGTACACAATTTCTTTGGAACGGAAAATGACCAGCAAGGCTACATTGAAAGTAAAATAGCCAGAAGATTAAATCGTAAAAAACTATCCTATCCGCCAAACCCATCAGAATTTACCCAACCTATGCTGAATTGGGTGAGGTGTAAAAAAAACATGCACACTTCTTTGCCAAGCGCTTCTATCCTTTCAGTACAAACGGATTCTCGACTTCTTTTTCTTAAAAAAAGATTGGATGATATAGAGCATTGGATATTATTTAACCTATCTAGCAAAGACCTCCAGTTAAATATGGAACAAAGAGAATTTAAGCTTATGCCCTATGAAATGTTAGTATGGGACAATACTAGATCCGAGATAATTCATAGATATTGAATGAATATGATCTAAATCCATTAAGATAACCTCTACTTAAAGTATTGCTTTAACTAAGTTCCATAAAAGCCGTACAAAAGCAGCTTCCATTGTCATCATACCTAGACCTCAGGCGAGGCTTTTACTCTCCAAAAGTCTTTTCAACGCCCGCCAAAAGTTTTAATATAGAATCTGTGAACTGTGTTCAGAACTTGCTGACAAAGGATTTGTTTTGAAGAAATTCGATTGGCTAGAAAAGCTAAGGGCAAGACTGCAAAGTCTAGACTTTAAAAATTTTAAACTACCCTCGCTTAAAATACCTGGCCGTAAAAAACCTGGGCAAGAGCATCTTGCTTCTGATCTTCCTGGTGATCCCCTCTCAGGTCCAAGTGTTGCGAACAGAGATTCTAGCTTTAATAATTCTAAATTAGCCGATGCTTTCAAGTCGGATGTGCAAGTTCAGTCTCTTAAAAAGAATCTTAGTTTCAAAAAGCCACCCCTTGAAGACTACTACCCCTATATTCTGGGGGCCTTCATCGGTTTTGCAGGAGCAGATCTCGCTGTCATGAAGGCTAGGAGTTTCCTTCTACCTGATACAGCACCACCAGCTAAAAAACGACTGGTGAACGAACAGTTTGATAATAAAAGTATTTCGGAATATGCAAGCATAGCTGCGAGAAACCTTTTTGACGAAAACAATTTGGTACCAAAAGAACTCAATAGCCCCAACGGCAATGAGGAAGAAGAGGTTTCGACCGACGGTCCGGCCACACCATCAAGACTTCCCATTAAATTATTGGGAACCATTGTTCATTTGAATGGTGCAAAAAGTGTGGCAACCTTTGAGGTTAGAGCAGGATCCACAAAAATCCTACCCTACATTCCAAATGATGACGTTGAGGGACTGGCTAAACTCATTCGAGTAGAAAGACGAAAAGTATTCATAAGAAACCTAAGTAATCGTAGATTGGAATATATTGAAATGAAGCTAGAGGGTGGGATTTCTTTTGGTAAAATTAGTAGCGCTCCAAAGGTTGAGGGCGGAATTAAAAAGCAGGGTAACAACTTTACCGTGTCTAAAAAAGAACTTACTAAACAGCTTGAAAATCTACCCGAACTCCTTCAACAAGCCAGGGCTATACCCTACAGAGATCCCGATACGGGTGCTATAGCCGGTTTTAAAGTCATGGACATAGAGCCAGACAGCATTATCGGTCAATTGGTTGAAGTTGGAGATGTAATTAAGTCCGTGAACGGAACAGTAGTCAACTCCGCTGCTAAGGCAATGGAATTATATAGAACATTAAAAGACTCAGATGGTCTATCCTTAACCGTAGAGAGAAACGGAAGAGATGAGACTATGGAGTACAATATTCAGTAACTAGGATGGCTTTATGCAAACACGTGATCAGCTTCTACAGTATTTACTAGCGCTTAGCTTAGTACTCTCCCC
Source organism: Bdellovibrionales bacterium (assembly GCA_045110695.1). GTDB lineage: Bacteria > Bdellovibrionota > Bdellovibrionia > Bdellovibrionales > UBA840 > JBGCGH01. The sequence goes on from JBGCGH010000014.1 coordinate 3,378, forward strand.
AAGCCTTGGCTTGAGTCAAGATGACGACCTAGATGCCCCCCCTCCTGGTACCTTTGAATCCAGTGACGATGGTGATTCAGAAGGCTTTAAAAATCGTTTCGATCGCTTCAAAAGATTTAAGAAAAGCGAAGATGATGATGGTGATTCTAGAGCCAATGATAGATCTAGAGACAGCAGCCGAAGCTCATTTGGAAGAGGTGGAGGCGTAAATGAACGTTTTTCTGCAACAAAAAAGCGTAAACGTGAGTCTAGAGTAGAGTTTGCCAACGCAGAGCCGGAAGATATCACAAATGAAAATTTCCCTGAGCTTATTGATTCCTTTGACTACCCCAATGCAGACATTGCGGATGTTATTAAGGCTATTTCTGAGTTAACAGGTAAGAACTTTATTGTTGAAAATAACGTTAGAGGGAAGATCACTATTATCGCCCCCACTCAAATTACCGTTGCAGAGGCCTACAAAGCATTTCTTTCCTCTCTTGCAATGGCTGGGTTTACGGTTGTACCAGCTGGTAAGTTCTTAAAGATTAGATCTTCAAGGGCTGCCAACAGAGACTCCATTCAAACCTATAGTGGAGAGTACTCTCCTGACACAGATCAAATGATCACGCGTATTGTTCACTTCAAACATGTATCTGCTGAGGAGATCCAGAAAAAATTAAGAATTCTTACCTCTAAGGACGGTGAGTCTTCTGTATACGCACCAACTAACTCTTTGATTATTACTGACTATGGCTCGAGAATCCAGACGGTTTACAGGATCTTACAGCAACTTGATGTACCAGGGTTTGAAGAGCAGTTGGAAGCCGTACCCATTAAGTATGCAAAAGCAAAAGATATAGCTAGCTTGATCGATCAAATCATTAATAAAGGTGGAAAGGCTACTAAAACTAGAGGTAGCTTCTCCTCAGGAATTAGACGTTTTGGTAACAGTAAAACACCAAACTCCAGTGGAAGCTCTGCCTTCTCTACAGTGATACCTGACGAAAGAACCAACTCCATTATTGTTGTAGGTAACAGACCGGGAATTAATAAAATAAAAGACCTTGTTAAAAAACTTGATTTTAGATTAAACCCAGAAGACGCTGGCGGGGTTTACGTTTACTATATGAAGTATGGAGAGGCCAAGGCCACTGCAGACATTTTAAATGGAATAGCAAAAGAACAGGCCAAAACAGAGAAAGAAAATAGTAACTCCAGATCATCAAGATCCTCAAGGACAAGTAGTCTTAGAGGGGGCGACTCTAGTTCTGATAAAAGTATGTTTGGTGGAGACGTAAAAATAACAGCGGATGAAACTATTAACGCACTTATCGTAACGGCCAACAGGCAGGATTTTAATTCAGTAAAAGGTCTACTTGCAAAAATTGATATTCCTAGAAATCAAGTGAACGTTGAAGCTGTAATTATGGAAATCAGCTCTACTGACTCCAATACTAAAGGGATTTCTACAATTAACTTCCCTGATGCGGACAATGGACTATTTCGTATGGGATACAATAGCGGAAACATTACTAGCCTCGTAGATATAACCTCTTCAGGTGGTATTTTCGCTTTTGGTGGCGGTAAAGATGTAACCATTGAAATCGGTGGAGCGGAGCAAACTGTAAAGAGTCTCACTGGTTTACTTACTATTTTAAAAAGCGTAACAAGTGCTAACGTACTTTCCACTCCTCATATTACTGCAATGGATAATACGAAGGCCATTATTGAAGTGGGTGAAACGGTTCCTGTAGGAATCGAGACCGTTCAGAACGGGGTAACAACCACCTCAGCACCACAAAGAGAGCCTGTAACAATTAAATTAGAAATCACACCTAGAATCAGTCCAGGAAGTAACGCTGTCGCAATGGAAATTAACCAATCCATAAAGCAACTTAGCCTAAGAAACGTAGCAGCAAAAGCTTTAGCTGAATCTTCTATCTCAACTTCCGAAAGAACGGTTCAAACCTTCTTAACAGTAGATGATGGGGACACGGCCGTTATTGGTGGATTAATAAGAGAGGTGGAGAATGCTCAAACTAGTAAGGTACCTTTATTAGGAGACTTACCGGTAATTGGATGGTTCTTTAAATCCAATAGTGTTTCCAAAGAAAAAGCCAACTTACTTATGTTTATTACTCCTAAAATCATTCGAAACAATCAAGATAGCCGCTCCCTAGTGGATAAACGCTTAGATGATAGAATCGAGTTTATTAAAAAGAATACTCGTGGGGTAGATAAATTTGGTGAGCGTGCATTAAGCTTGAGAAACAGATCTGATGGATTCCAGGAAATCGAACCTGAGAGTCTAGATGATGCAGACGAATTAGAACCAGATCTTAAAAACACAACGGACGATCAGAGTGACTTTCTTGATGCTGAAGAGGAAGAAGATCTGGATCGCCCGGTAAGTGAAGACACGGAGCAACTATAGAATGCCAACTTCTATTGAAACTACTCTATTAAAAAATACAAGTATGACGGAAGAGGAAATCAACGCCGTCTTTGAGGAGAGCTATAAAGGGATTCGTCTGGGTGACCAAATAGAATCTATGGATTCTCCAGGGGTAGATGAAATTCTAAAGCTTCTCTGCTCCCATCTCGGTGTAGATCATATTAAGGATATACCGATCAATGATATATCCTCTGACCTAGTAAGAAATATTCCTATAAACTACGCTAAAAACCACGAGGTCTTACCCTATAGAGAGGAAACAGAGTTCGTTACCGTTCTCACAAGTAATCCCTTGGAGCTTAAAGCTCTAGATGATTTACGTAGTTTATTTAATAAACCAACCAAAGCCATTGTTAGCACAAGCCTTCGCCTCCAGGACGCTATCAATAAAGTGTATGAAAAATCGACGGCAGCCCTTGAAGGTCTAGATGATATAGAAAATGAAGATGGGGAAATAGAAGACGCCATTATCGATTTACTTGAGGCTGGAGACGACGATGCTCCGGTCATAAAACTAGTGAACACCCTACTATTTAGAGCTGTAAAAGAAAAAGCTTCTGATATTCACATTGAACCTTACGAGCGGGATATGGTGGTTCGATTTAGAATTGATGGCTCTTTATACGATATTTTTAAACCACCAAAAAAGCTTCAAAACTCCATCACTTCAAGAATTAAAGTGATGGCCAATTTAAATATTGCAGAAAAACGACTACCCCAGGATGGTAGAATACCACTAAAACTTGCTGGTAAAGATATTGATGTTCGACTAAACACGGTACCGACCTCTCACGGTGAGCGCCTAGTAATGCGTCTACAAGATAGATCTAATGTGATTTTAGAGCTAGCCCAACTAGGCTTCCCCACAGATACATTGGATCGTTTATACACCATCTTAGAAAAATCCTACGGAATCATTCTAGTTACTGGTCCTACTGGTTCTGGTAAATCAACCACTCTCTACTCATGTATTAATAAGATCAATGCACCGGATAGAAATATTATCACAGTGGAAGACCCTGTCGAGCAACGTATTCATGGTATTGGACAAATCCAGGTAAACTCTAAAATTGGACTCACATTTTCCTCCGGTTTAAGAGCTATATTACGTCAAGATCCAGATATAATAATGGTGGGTGAGATTCGAGATTTAGAAACAGCGGAAATCGCAATTAATGCCTCCCTAACAGGTCACTTGGTTTTAAGTACTATTCACACAAACGATTCAGCAGGTGTCGTTCCACGATTAATGGATATGGGCTGCGAGCCGTTTTTGATTTCCTCATCTTTGCTAGGTGTTTTGGCCCAGAGACTTGTTCGAGTCCTCTGTCCTCAATGTAAAGCTCCATACGAGCCCACACCAGAGGAATTGGTAACTTTAGACATCACAAGAGAAGAAGCACAGGCCGCTAAAATACATCGTCCAATGGGTTGTAATGAGTGCAATCACAAAGGATATATTGGTCGAACCATCATCTCAGAAGTCATGCTGATTTCAGATGAAATACGATCCTTAATCCTCCAACGACTTGATGGTGGAACTGTAAAAAAAGAAGCAATCAATCAAGGTATGCGAGTCATGCGTGATGATGGTGTGAAAAAGATATTGAATGGAATAACATCTATTGAAGAAGTATTGAGTTCTACTCAGTTAGACGACTAGGCGAAAAATGGCAATTTACGAATACAAAGGCTTAACTAGACAAGGTAAAACCGTTCGGGGAACCGTAGACGCGGACAACCAACGTACTGCCAGAACCAAGTTAAAAAAAGATGGAATCTTCATCCAAAGCCTTAAGGATAAACAAAAAAAGAAAAAAAAGGGTAAGAAATCTGGGGTCCAAAAAGTCTCTAAGGTTTCCGTAGAAGACATGGCAATGTTTACCCGCCAACTTGCTACCCTTATTAAAGCCAATATTCCACTTGTTGAATGCTTGAACGCCGTGGGCGAGCAAATTGAAAACACTACTTTGAAGGAAGTTACAGCAGACCTGAGGGACTCAGTTAATGAGGGTATTGCTCTTAACAAAGCCATGAGACGCTATCCTTCCGTTTTTAATAATATCTTTATATCCATGACTGAAGCTGGAGAAGCCTCAGGTACTTTGGATGTAATCCTTATCAGGCTTGCAGAGTTCACAGAAAAACAGAATGCCCTCCGTACAAAGGTAAAGTCCGCCATGACTTACCCAGTGATTATGGTGGTGTTCACTATAGTTATCCTTATTGTTTTGATGGTTTATGTGATCCCCAAAATTACCGCTATTTTTGAAGATGTTCCAGACCTGACTCTTCCCTGGTATTCCAAAATGGTGATCGATGCCAGTGATTTTATGGTGGAATACTATGGAGTTATTTTAGGTAGTATTTTTGGGTCTTATATTTTGTTTAATCGCTGGAAAGGCACAGAAGCCGGAAGTGCACAGTTTGATGCCATTAGTTTAAAGTTGCCTGTCATTGGTAAAATAGTTCGAATGGTTGCTGTGAGTCGATTTACAAAGACTCTGTCCACTCTTCTTAATGGAGGAGTACCCATGCTTCAATCCATGGACATAGTTAAAAATGTGATCAGTAATGCAGTTCTTGAAAAAGCCGTGATTGCCGCCAGGGACAATATCTCTGAAGGAGAAAGTATTGCTGGACCTTTGAAGAGATCTGGTGAATTCCCTCCCATTGTTTTACACATGGTGGCGATTGGTGAAAAAACAGGCGAATTAGAAAATATGCTCGAACAAATATCAGATGCATATGACTTTCAGGTAGAAAATAGTATTGATGGTATGACTAGCCTCATTGAGCCGGTGATGATTGTTTTTATGGGTCTAATAGTGGCAATTATTGTTTTCGCAATTATGATTCCAATATTTGAACTTTCCAACGTTCAGGGTTAGAATGGTGGCTCATCTCAGTATTTTATACTGAAGATTAAACTTAGATTTTCATTTTAATATTGAAAGGAAAATAAATATGCGAGCCAAAAACTTACTTACCAACTCTCGTGGTATGACATTAATCGAAATTGTTATCGTTTTAATCATCATTGCTACTCTTGCAGCAACTATTGGTGGTGGAATCATGGATCGTTTCCAAAAGTCCAAACAAAACTCTGCGAGAATCGCTATGGCTGAAATTTCTAAAGCTTTAGATATGTACTACACGGATTGCTCTAAATACCCTACTACCGAGCAGGGCTTAGATGTTTTGATCAACGCCCCTACCAGCTGTAGAAACTGGGGACCTAAAGCTTATCTTAAAAAGAATCTACTCAAAGACCCTTGGGGTAACGATTATGAGTACGAAAAATTATCCTCTTCGGAGTTTGTTGTTAGCTCCCTAGGTGCTGATGGTGAAGAAGGTGGAACAGCTCTCGACTCGGATATAAGTACGGATGAGGATGAAGAAGATACTGAAGAGTAAAATACTTCTAACTGCCGTCGGCTTCACTTTAATGGAAGTGATGATCGTTATGGTTCTTATTGCAGGGGTAGTTACATTAGCTATCCCCAGGCTTAGCAATGATTCACAGCAAGTTCGTGCAGACATTCGGAGATTGAGTGTAACCACTCGCCGAATGTTGCAAGAAGCACAAATGAAAAACAAAACCTACCGACTAGTCCTTGAGATGAATAACTCCGAGGAAGAGCCCGACTCTTACTGGCTAGAATCAAGTAGCAAAGCCCACCTCTTTGACCCTAGAGATGATCAGGAAGAGAGAGAGGCAAAGCTTGAGGCTAAGAAAAGAGCTGATGATGGAGAGACTACTGAGACGGAAGAAGCTGCCCGTGGATTCCAAATAGACTCAAAGGTTTTAAAAAAACCTAAGAAATTGCCGGAAGGATACCGCTTCAAATCTATTTCCTATTCCAATCGAGAAACTATCTCCGAGGGACAGGCCTATATCTACTTTTATCCTCAAGGCTTTACTGAAGAAAGCCTAATACATATACAAAACGAAAAAGACAATATAAATTGGTCTCTACTCGTTCATCCTCTTACGGGATACGTGGATATTTTAACTCAAGAAGTAAAACTCGAAGACTTAAAGCAAGGTAGATAAACCCTCTCTAATTATAGCTGGCCTATTTCCTATAATTTAAAAGGCTTTTTGTTGTCCCCAGCTTCCGACCTGTATTACTATGAGGTATGAGGAACTCCAAAGGCTTCACTTTAATAGAAACCCTAATAGCCATGATGCTGTTAGCGACAGCGCTAATCACCCTGTCTTCAACTTGGAGTGGATCACTCAATGCAGTTAACAAATCTAAAAACATGAACATCGTTGCTATGCTTTTGAAATCAAAAATGGCCGATGTGGAACTAGAGTTAAAAGATAAAAAATTTGTCGAAATGAAAACAGAGGATAGTGGAGATTTTGAGGACTTTCCGGACTATTCTTGGAAAATGAAAATGGAACAGTTTCAGTCACCTGACTTTGCAGCCCTTCTTCTTAGTGAAGGTGGACAAGACGAATTGGTGTTAAGAATGATGAGTAAAATGCGAGAACTTTTTGAGAAAAACATCAAAGAGGTTCAAGTGACCATTATTTGGAATACCGGTGAAAAAACCTTCGAGTACTCTGCAACTACTACCATAGTGGACTATAGTCAGCCGCTAGACCTCATGGGAGGAATATGAAATCTTCCCTCGGTAAACATGGCTTCACTCTCGTTGAGGTTTTGGTAGCTATGATGATTTTGGCTAGCATCTCTATCTTGACTGCCTCAAGTATTAGTAGGTCCTCGGAAATTAAAAGAAAAACTCAAGCAAGCCTGGATCGCTTCGCTAAATTTAGATCTGCTCTTAAATTGATGGAGTCTGACATTCAATCTGCCTTTCATCATCAGGATCTAAGATACGAGATCCTAAAAAACATTGAAGCGGAAGAAAAAAAAACTGCGGAAGAAAAAAGCTCCGGTGGTAGCCAGGAAGTAGATAGCGATTCAGAAAGTAACGAAGCAAAAGACGATAATGATGAATCCCAAACGGAAAATAACGAATCTAATTCTGAAGATGAGGGAGAGGCCAAGCCTTTAGTAGATCTAGAAAACTACCCTGAGACCTTGGATAAGACTGCTTTTATTGGCTTTAAAGACGAAATCCATTTAACAAATCTAAATCATGTAAGGACTCGAGCTAATGAACGGGCTGGAAACCAGCAAGAGGTTGGCTATTTTGTAAAGCCTTGTAGGAACCGTTTAGATCCTGAAAAAAACTACAATTGCCTCTGGAGACGAACCACTCCGTTTATCGACGATAATATCGATGAGGGTGGAAATGAGTTTGTTCTTCTAGAAAATATTAAGGTTTTTAAGCTTGAATATTTTGGAAGGGGAAAAGAGGAGTGGGTTAATACTTGGTTAAGTGATGACCGCGGAGATTCTGTGACAAAGGGTGTTTTCCCCTATGCTGTAAGACTTAGTATTTCTTTTGAAGAGGATGGTAAAATAGAGGAAGCGCTTGTTACGATTCCCATTCGCCACCCTAATAACCCTATCATAGAAGAAAACCAAGAAGAAGGTGGTCTTGAGGGAGAGGAAATTCAAGAATGAATCTGGCTAAAATATTTGATACTCATTTTCCCACCTATAAAAAAGTAGCTAGCAGTCAGGCAGGGATTGCTCTACTTGTAGCCATGTTTTCTGTCATACTCATAACCTTTCTAGCGACAGAAATCAGTTACGAAGCAAGGCTTGATTATGAGTTCAGTGCCTCCCGCTACCATGAAGTGAAGGCCTACTACGCGGCTAAATCTGGAGTTGAAATTTCTAAATTTAGAATTCATCTTTACAACAATGCCAAACAGCAATTTGGAGATAAAATACCTGATCCTAGTATGCTAAACATGCTCTGGAGCTTCCCTTTTATTTGGCCACCTATTTTACCAGAAACAGCTTCTCTCATAGCACAAAATGACGTTAAAGATCTACGTGAAAATACACTTCAGGACTCTGAATACGCAACCACAATAACATCAATGGGCAAGAAAATTGAAATCAATAATCTTATTTCCCAAAGTGAATCTTTAGCTAAATCTACCAAAGAACAAATCATGCAATCAATAAGGAACCGTCTAGAAAAAGAAGATGAGTGGGCGGATGAAAACTCTAATCTTGATCCTGAAGAGCTAGTAAATCATATGATTGACTATATTGATAGAGATACAGACTCC
>JBGCGH010000015.1:0-181609 GCA_045110695.1 Bdellovibrionales bacterium
ATTTTTACTTCACCCATTTGGCTTGGCTGAATCATTTTAGCCGCACCGTTAATTGGGATTTCATCCATATTGATCCAAGTTTGGGATACTTCATTTTTATCCACATCCTTGATCTTTAGGTGAATAGCATCAAATGTACCAGCTGGCACTGTGATTTTAGCCTCCTCAGCAGAAATAATTTCCATATTTCCAGCCTGTGGTGGATCTTGCTCTTCACCATTAACAATTAGCTTTTTAATCTCACCAGTAGAAAGGTCGATCAGTATCTCAGCTTTTTGTTTTTGGATCATAAGATCTATATCGCTTACTAACCAAGCCATAGAACCATCTACAGATCTAACAGTAGTATTGTTAGTTCCTGGGATGAAGCCCATATTAATGTTGTGTACTGTGTTGTCTCCAGCCACCCAGTTTAAACCGGTAGTTTTGGCCATAACTTGTAGTTGGTTTGCGGTTTCAACGGTCGTGAAGTCCATTGCAAAAACATTCAGGCTTAGCATCATGCTCGCAATAATCATCATTAATTTCATAAATTCCTCCTTAAATTTGATGACCTATTCTCATCCTAGCTTTTCAAAAGGACAAGCATTCCCTTACTGGAAAGGTTTAGATTAGGATTACTGGACTTTGGTTTAGCTATTGCACTGTTTACGAGTGATATAGATCAGACCCCAGGAGTGCTAAAATGAATACAGGTAGTAATGTTTTTTGGACAAAAATCGTCAGCCTATTGGTAATTATGGCCATTTTTTGCATCCCAGCTTTCGCGAAAAGAGCACAGGTTGATTTCTACAGTCAGGAGTCTTCAACTAAGCAAAACCAGAAATTAACTGAATTTGCTGAGCACCTTGTAGGTATTTTAAAGCCATATGTTGCCACTTTAGAGCGTGATTTATGGACATTTAGATATGAAGGGACAAGCTCGTTTGACCCAAAAACAGTACAAGATTTAGAAAAACGAATAGCTCCTTGGGCCAATAGGTTTTATAATACTAGTATATTAAGCGGGGCAGATACTGGGCCTGGTGTTTATGTCGCCATGGATCCCTTCTCTACAGCAACATGGGGGGGCTCAGAGCCCAATCTCTTTGCTATTAAAATAAAGAAAGGAACCGTCACCTTAAAAGGCGATCAAATTGAGACCCCGGCGGATGTATTAGAACAAATTGAAGAACTAGCTAGAAAATATGAGTGTGGAACATCATCAACTCAATTCAAGTGGGGGCTAGGTAGTGTTGTTGGGTACTTTCGAATGAGTGAAAAACTCACCTGTAGAGAAGCTATTGTTCAAGCCATTGAGTCATTAAAGATTCAAGCCATACAGTACGGATATTATACCGCAAAGCAAGAAAACTGTCGCCTTACATCTACCGCTATCAGTATTATTAATTCTAAAGCAATTTCTCTAACAGAATTGAACCGATACTCGGAGAATCGAGCGATTGAAGGGCAGCCGGAAATTACACCCTATATCGATAGACTGTTTGACGAGGTAAAAAATGATTACCATTCGCAGACACTTCTACTTAACCGTTCTTTGTGGAGTCGATCAAGAGACTCATTTAATTTTTTTGATCATATAAAAGATGTAGAAATAAATGTAAAAAATTATACAAAATGGAAACAAGAAAATATTTTTAATTGTGGTGATCCTAGACCAATCGAAACTCCAATTCCAGAAAATTCACCAATAGCGATCTACAGATCTATGGGACACCCAGAGGTAGAAAAAATCTTAGTCGAAATGGCTCTAATCTACCGAAATGATTATAAAACGCTCTCACAGAAAACATATCTATTAAAAGTCTCTCCAGAACTATGGCCATCGCGCATCAGGAGCATTTTGCGTAGAAACAAAGGTACCTTGGAAAATAGATATAGAGTTGAAGTTGCTGATATACCTTTTTGGAGTGGCGAATTCAAAAAGGACGAGAAAGACTATCTGCAAATACTACGAGACTGTTTGCAAGAATATCGAAAGACAAAGTTTGAGGTATACTCTAGTGGGGACTGCGGGGTAGAACCTGTGCAGGAATAAATCCCTTAATACTTTTACTTTTAGATACGTCCTCTTCGAGGTTGTTTGTCCATAAACCTATCATTAGAAAAACTATTGAGTATAAACCGTAACTAATTAGAGTATAGGTCTTTGCCTCACCAACAGAATTCTTAAATCTCTTTATTGCCCTGGGGTTCTCAACGGCCTTTAGCCCTTGCATCGTTTTTTAAAAAGCTGGTCAGTCAAAAAATTTAAGTAAATCATTATTCATTATATCATTTTTTTTCGTGATTTTTTTTCGTGATTTAATTCCGCTTAAGAACAATACACTCAAAGACTTGCTGATCCTACTGCCCCTACTAGTACACCCTTCTGGGTTTTGATTCATTTGCGGGTCCCACCACTCCTTCTGACTCGAAAATTTCTATCATACGGGTAGCCCTTCGATGACCAGCTTCAGGAAATGTGAGAAACGAGAGATTTAATAAATAGGTATGTGAATTGCTGAATAAAGACATATGAGATCATCCAATGCCCCTTACAGGCTACCAGTCGTTTTTAGTGAACATTTTATTGCGAAAATGGTCATGATATTTGTTATTTTTATATCTTCTGGGGCCCTTGGTGAAGAGCCTTCAAAGCCTAAATATAAAACAATTAAAAAAATCGTTTTATCTAATCCTGTGATTACCGAACCTGTAATGGAAAGCGGATTTGTTGTTCCTGTTCAGGAGAATAAGCTAAACGGAGATCCTAATCCTAGCTCAGTTATCGGCATGCTACTGGAGAGAATTAGAACTGGGTTATATAGCCAATACAATAACCACCTTACCGCTTGGGAAATAGAGATCTTATTTTTTATTTTAAAAAATAAAAAAAACCTAAAGGTAGTAGATTTGTATTTAAGTCAGCTTTCAGCTGAAAAGTTAAGTTCAAAATCTATTACTCAACTCTTTGCCATTGAGAAGGTATTTGGACTACTTCATTTCCAGAGAACTATAGGTAACTCTGCGGTTATTGAGGCAATAAATAAACTTGAATTTTTGGAGGCAATGAAGACAGCCATCGACAGATCACTTCATCAGTTTGGAAAGGAACTCATAGACGAATCTAGGCAGGTTTTTAAAATCCAGTCTGAAAAGATACTTTTTAAGCCGGAATATGATCTTAGCCGTTTTCGGTCCATGCAAACGATGGATAGTTGGATTGCATCCTCATCCAAAGAATTTAGAAATCTATTTTGGAATAGGATCGAGAATCTTCAGCATTCTGCAGAAGAGAGGGTCGGTAGTATTGCTATTAGAGAGACTTTCCAGAGACTCGGCGTAGAGATGACAGGTCATATTAGTAGAATTATTCTTCTCAGTGTCTATGCTAAAATATTTGTTCCAGAGATTATGACTCTATTTTTTGGCGAAAACCCAAACTATTATAAATTAGCAGTTATGCCCCTAGCGGCCTGGATGATCAAAAAGATTGGAAAGTACATTGAACACAAGATCGAAAAACCATTGACCGATAAGATCAGTTTTAGGGCAAACAGACAGTCAGAACTTCTAAAATCTGACTATTACTATTTAGAAAAAGCGCTTAACTCCTGTAAAAAACAATATTGATAGTCGAAAAATTTTAGATAAAACTATATGTCCGATCTCACTGTTAAAACTTTTCTTCGGGAAAAACTACAAGCTCAAAGGCTTGCTGATCCCACCGCTCCTACCAATACCTCTCTCGGTTTTGATCCATTAGCGGGACCAACTACTCCTTCTGATTCAAAAATTTCTATCAGACGAGCAGCTCTTGGGTAACCAAGTTTGAATTTTCTTTGTATGAAAGAGGCGCTAATCGTTTTTTGAGTAGTTATGAAGGCGAAGATCTCGTCATAGCGATCATCTTGATCTGGACCGTACTCCTCCCCCGAAGGCTCTCCATCTAAAGAAAAGCCACCACCGGATCCCTCCAGCATTCTCATCGCTGTTTCATCAAACTCTGGTTCGCACTGTTCACTCCAGTAATCCATAACTTTAGTGATTTCGTCCTCAGATACCCATGGTCCATGGTGCCTGGTAGGCTTAGAAACGCCAGGCGCAAGATACAACATATCACCTCGGGCTAGTAAGCGCTCAGCTCCAGACTCATCTAGGATAATTCTACTATCCATCTTAGCTGCTACTTTAAAACTAATTCTACCAGGAATATTTGTTTTAATTAAACCAGTAACTACGTCTTTTCTTGGAGACTGCATCGCTAGTATTAAATGTATACCACAAGCCCTTGCCATTTGTGCGAGACGGACAACGCTATTCTCAACATTGCCCTTATCCACCGCCATTAAATCCCCAAATTCTTCTACAACAATGACGATATAAGGTTGCTTGGAGTAGTGGTAGGTTTCGTTTCTTTTATTTTCAGTTAAAAAATCCTCATTGGTTTGAAAATGCTCATCCGATTGCTCCTTAGTGAGCTTTTGTACTTTGGTATTAAACTCTTCTAAGTTTCTTGTTCCAAAGCGCGACATAGATCTATAACGCTTATCCATTTCTTTAATCGCCCACTTTAAAGCAGAGACCGCTTTTTTAACTTCCCTGATTGGTGGCATAATTAAATGAGGAACCTTGTGGAAGGCCACTAGATCCACCTGCTTAGGATCAACTAATATTAATTTTAAGGTATCTGGAGAATGTTTAAACAAGAGCCCCGTCAAAGCACCCACAACAAATACGGATTTACCTGAGCCAGTGGTACCGGCCACCATTAAGTGAGGCATTTTCCTTAAATCAACAACCTTTGGGATTCCCGGTGCGTCCTTTCCTAAAGCCAAAGGTAGTGCTAGATCATCAGAAAAGAAGTTCGACTCCCCGATGACCTCTTTTAAATATACGATCTCTCTGGATGAGTTAGAGGTTTCAATTCCCACGACATCTCTTCCCGGTATTGGGGCTATGATTCGGACCGATTCAGAGCTTAGCGCCAAAGATAAATCATCAGCAAGGTCGGTGATTTTAGATATTTTAACATCCGCGTTCGGCCTAAACTCAAACATGGTTACAGCAGGCCCTGGCTTTACCGCAATAACTTTACCCTTCACTGAAAACTGACTTAATTTGTCTTCTAAAAGATCTGTTTTTCTTTTCAATTCTTTTTGGTCAATTTTTACACCTGTTAAAGGTGGGTCCTCTAGCATATTTACTTGAGGAAGGTTCCAGTTGGCTACGCGCTTTCTTTGTTTTACTCGAATACGTTTTTTTCTTTGAGTCCCAGGAAGTTTGGCTGATATTTCACCTACCTCCATACTAACTTGACCATCGGAGTCCGTTTCTAGTTCATCTTCAAACTCGTCTTCGTCCTCTTCCTCGTATTCATATTCTTCATCTTCACCCTCTTCATCTTCACCCTCTTCTTCTTCATACTCGTACTCTTCTTCGTATTCTTCTCCGGATTCGTCATCATTTTCATCGCTGGCTTTTATTGCCATCTTTTTATTTTTTGGTCTAACCAGTTCAGTTTCAGAATTCTGGGAACGAAACAGATTAAGAATAGAACTATAAACTTCTTTTAGGAAACCCTCTTCGGAATCTTCTATTGTTGTAGTTTTCTTCTTTGATTTCTTGGGCTTAGCGTTTTTCTTAGCCAGCCTTGTTTCTCTCCACTCAAGAAAAGAGTCAAAAGATCTTTCATAAACCTCTCTAAAAAAGTCAATCGGTCCTCTAAAAAAATATTCGATTGGCTTCTCTGTATAGAGAAGAAAAAGTACCAAGCTTGAGCTCCATAACATTACACCAGCTCCAGCCTCGTTCAGATATATGATCATTGACTTGGATAGTAAGCTGCCCAGCATTCCGCCTACATAAATATTCCCAGAAAATAATGTTTTTTCCTGAACATAAAGTGCCATTAAACTAGAAACGCTCACCAAAAACATTACCGACCAGAGAACTTTCGCTTTTCTCAGCTCCAAGCTTCTGCCAGACAAGCTCACCCAGCCAAGGCGGCCGATGATTGCAACAATTACCCACGCAGCTAAACCAAAACCTTGGTAGAGAATGTCTGCTAAAAAACTCCCTATTAAACCGCAGAGGTTGCTCACACCGGTCAAAGTAGCACTGGTGCTATTGAATGATGGATCGTTTGGGTTATAGGTTAGCAGGGAAAGTCCTATAAATAGACTTATAGCCAACCAAATTACGGTCTTTATGTCTCTTCTGAATTTATCTATTAATGTAGCCACCTCCTTAGTCTACGGGATTTACGACGCTAGGGGTAAGGCTTGCAGCCCTCAGTAGGCTAAAGTCTGAGAAAAAACTACAAGTTTTATCCTTAAGTCCAAGGTGTTTTGTGGATAACTCTGGGTGTTCAAGCTTTTTATAGGCAATTGCATAGACGCAGCAGACGATTAATTTTAACAAATTTTAAAAAAAGAGATTACGACCTGCGAAGTAGCTTGCACATTAATCGGGAAGGTTATATCAATTTGCTCACGTTTTAAGTTTTAATTTTTGTGCAGTTTAATAACCATAGTAAGGAACGGTGAAGAAAATATGTCTTTAAGATCCAATCTTTCAAACAATCTATTCGTAGCAAATCTTCAAAATGTAAGTCTTGAGCGTTTGGTTAAATCCAAACTAGAAGTACTTTTTGATCAACAACGTGAGAACAATGTAGACCTAACGGATCTTTATACTCTTGTGATGGAACAAGTGGAAAAGCCTCTAATAGAGCTAGCTTTGCGTGCGCACAACGGTAATCAAGTCCGTACCGCCCAGGCTCTTGGCATTAACAGAAACACTCTTAAGAAGAAAATGGATCATTACAAGCTTACTAAGCGTTCTGTTCTTCAAGGGGCTCACAGCTCTGCTACTATTAGCAATCAGTCTGTGCCTACAACTTTGAGTGCACCTCTACACAACAACAATTTAAATAATCCAAATTTAAACATACCTAGCTAAGCATAGCACCGACGGGCGCTTCTATTGAGCAGCTCGCTGGCAACGGCCCGTGTTTAACAAAACGCTTCCTGACGGGAGCGTTTTTTGTTTTGTTGGTAAATTTAGGAACTTAGAAGGTTTTTACCGCACTAGTGTTTAGTGGCAGTAGGATTCCGATTCCAATGCTGGCATTTGAATTTGGGATTTTTCCAGTTGGAACATAAGAACCTTTTGGACTACATCCATAGTAATGGCTTCCTCGGTAAGATGCCCAAGACCCAGCTCACGTAAATCTGCAAAAAAGCAGTCTCTTACATAGCTTTCTGGTAAACCGGTTTGTTCGATTATTTTCGCCAATAGATCCATTCTAGCCTCCATGCTAACTGCGAGAACCAAACTCCTAGTTCTCTGATGGACTTCTTACAAGAAGGGAAAAACTTTCCCAACTCCCCTATTTACTGAATAGCACAATTATGTCCTCAGTGAATAAGTTGAAAAGCAAATTGGATAAAGGTCTAGGTATTGGAAAGTAATACCATTTATAGAGCGTTTTCTAATTATTTAAAATAACGAAAATAGTTGTCCTAATATTGTTATCAATTATTTCTACCACCTACGGCTCTACTTTAAGCTTTTTTAGGCCACTTTTTTACGAGCTTCCCAGAGATCATAGTCAGCCTGCATACGAACCCACATCTCTGCGGTAGTAGACAGTACCTTTTCCAGCTCAATAGCAAATGCAGGGGATATAGCCCTCTTGGAATTTACAATTTCATTGATCTTCCTGGGCGAGCAACGGCAAAGCTTAGCGAGCTGAGTTTGATTTAGACCCATCTCTAACATATAGACTTCTGCCAACACTTGCCCTGGGTGTAGTGGATTTGGATTTTTAATCATACTTTTATCCTCTGTGATAGTTTTCAATTTTAACCTCGGAAAACTCACCATTCGAAAATTTGAATGTAATACACCAAGGTAGTTTTATAGTTACACTCCAGTACTCTTTTTTATTGCCCTTAAGTTTATGTAGTCTGATGTTAGGGGGCTGTCCTTTTATTTTTAAGTCGTTAATATCTTGTGTGGAATGCATAATAGTTAAAAGGGCCTTAGCTCGGAGCCAGTTCTCTTTATTTAAAGATTTCGACGTATTTGATTTTGCTTTGATGGGGTTGAAATTAAAGGCCGGGAGCAAAGTTATCTAGGTCTTGAACGCTAACCTCTCCGGACTCATCTTTAAACTCTTCAGGAGGAGCTTCAGGAGGTGGTGCTCCTGTATCCATGCTCGCAGGAGCTAGGTTAAGGAAAGTACCGTACTGTCCCTTAAAGGCTAGTCTCACCGTGCCTGTAGAGCCGTTTCTCTGTTTAGTTACTATGACTTCCGCTTGTCCCTTGTACTGTGAGTTCTCTTTTTCATAATACTCATCTCTGTACAGCATCATGATAATATCTGCATCTTGCTCTATGGAACCTGATTCTCTCAAGTCAGAAAGCATTGGTCGTTTATCTGTTCTTGATTCCACTCCACGGTTTAACTGAGCTAGAGCCACAACAGGAATATTCATTTCTTTGGAAATTTCTTTTAAGGTTTTAGAGATTTCAGCAACTTCTCTTTCTCTGTTTTCTACCCTTCCTTTAAGGCTCATCAGCTGAAGGTAATCTATCAAGATCATATCTAAACCATGCTGAGCTTTCAGACGCCTACACTTGGCTCTTATCTCAAATGGACTAAGACCCGCCGATTCATCTACGAAAAACTTTGCATCACTTAATGTACTAGCTGCTTGTATTAACCTAGGCCAAATTTGATCGTTTACTCTACCAATTCTTAGATCACCCATGTTGATCCTAGCTTCACTGGCTAACATTCTCATCATTAGGGATTCCTTACTCATCTCCAGGGAAAAGTAAGCTACACTTTTTTGGTGCCTTAAGACAGCGTGTTGAGCCAAGTTTAAACTGAAAGCTGTTTTCCCCATGGCAGGACGAGCAGCTAAAATCACCAGCTGACCCCCCTGAAAACCAGAGAGAAGTTTGTCTAGTTCATTAAAGCCTGAGGGTATACCTACGATATCTGATTTTCGGTGGTAGAGTTCTTCAATATTTGCAATGGCCGTTTTTACTATCTCGGCCGACCCAACAACAGACTGGGACTGCTTTAGTTCTGATAAACTAAATATTTTAGACTCTGCTTCGTCTAAAAAACTTGGAACATCTTCAAAGTCTCCTGAAAAAGCTTTTTCAATGGTTTCTCCAGAGTCCTTGATTAATTTTCTTAGTAAGGAGGTTTCCGCCACAAACACGGCATAACGCTCAATATTAGAAGCGCTCAGTGTGGACTCTAAAAGAGTAGCTAAATAAGGCGCTCCCCCTACTTGCTCTAGCAACTGTTTAGTTTTTAAAGCATGGGTTACGGTAAGTAAATCTACGGACTCACTTTTTCTTTGGAGGTCGGAAATAGTTTGAAAAATAGTTCGGTGGCTGGACCTATAAAAATCTTCTGCAACAACCGTATCTTGAATTAAATCAAAGGCTTGGGAATCTAACATCAAAGCACCTAAAACGCTTTGCTCGGCCTCTAAATTATGTGGTGGCACTCGTTCCGTCATCACCCCTCCTGGCTACTGGACACTATCACAGTCCAGAAAATCACTCAATAACGCTATGGTGGTGCAAAATCTTTGGAGCATTCCCAAGGGGTAGGAACTATACTTTTTACAGCATAAAGAAACGAGCTGAGGTTTTCCTCAGACTCGTAATTCTAAATCATTAAAACAAAAGACTACGTTAACTTCTCAACGTTCACTTTGATGTCTGCGCTCAAACCCTCACCTAAACGGAAAGTAGCTTTATGCTGACCCAAAACTTTGATGGCGTCTTCAATGCTAAGATCTCTTTTATCAATTTCAAAACCTTGCTTCTTAAGTTCATCAGCAACGTCAGAGGTTGTAACAGACCCAAAAAGTTTGTCTTCTTCTCCAGCAGCCATAGTAAAGCTAACAGTCGCACCATTTAGTTTTTCAACTAATGATTTTTTGTCGGCCTCCACTTTTGCTTTTCGCTTATCAGCGATAGCCTGGAAGTGCTTTAGCTCTTCTACTTTTTTATCAGTAGCAGGAGCTGCAAGTTGTTTTGGGAAAAGAAAGTTTCTGGCATAACCAGTGGATACATTTACGATGTCTCCGCAACTTCCTAAGTCTCTAACGTCATTTTGTAGAATTACTTTCATATTAGTTCCTCGCTATTCATTTCCAACTTCTTTTTTTACCGCAAAGTATTTGGTTCTAAAGTCTATCCAGTAGTCTGCAAAACCAATCACACTTACAACAAAATAAAGCTGTAGAATGATTAAAATCCAAAAAAACTTCCAAATCCCATGAATCCGATTGTGTTCAAAAAACACCCCTATCACGGCGGCCCCCTGAACAATATATGCCATCATTACGACATTAAATATGTTCAGTGAAATTTGCTGAACCAACTCCTGTCCAATATCTATGAAGGACAAAAGCACAGACAACAAAAACACCCAGATTAAAGAATCTGGAAGGCGAAAATTCCAGGCCATCCTGTCGTTTTCCACCTCTTTGACAACCTGCTCTCCCAACCATCCCTTTTTAAGGAGGTAGCGCTCCCCGAGGATCGCCAACCAAAGGTTAAGAACTAAAGCCCAAACACCCGCCGAGGGAATTTGAGAAAGCAGCTCATCTACACCCACATCTTGAATACCAATAAACTCTCTCAAGGTGGGCAAAGCCTCTTCTAAATCTGCCTTGACCATCGATACGACATCTATTTCGTTTATCGTGGCCCAAACACCTAGGAAGAGACAAATCAATCCTATTACATTTAATATAGCTAAACTTCCGGATATAAAATCACTGCAATCTAGCTTTCGAGCTTCTGAATAAATAAAGACCATAATATTTACGATCGCAAAACCTATCCAAACCCTCAGTGGTAAAAAAGTGGCCATTACTAATGTGCTGGCCAAGCTTATACCAAGGTACTTTTTTCTTCCCCATATTCTTTGCAAAACTAAAAGTAAGCTTCCAGTCGCAAACAAACTTAAGGGAAAAAGGGATGTCATAACTGCCGAAGCGTACAACAATAGACCGCGACGATCTTCAACCATGAACTCTCCCTAAAGAACTAGCGCTTTCTAGCTTGAGCACGCTTTTGAGCCTTAAGCTCTTTTTCTTTATCGCGCTTCAGTGCTTCAGCAATATTTTCTTTAAACTCTGTCATGTACTGAGTTAGATCCGTTCTATCATCTAAACGAAAATGCGCTACTCGCAATACATCTTCATTAATTTTCATTGTACGCTCTAGTTCAGCCACTGCTTCAGTATTTGCATTGAATGTAGTGTGAAAGTAAAAAGCCTGACGTTGTTTCTTGATTGGGTTACCTAATGGTCTTTTTCCCCAAGTCTCAAGACTACTAACTTCGCCTTTATAGTCTTCAATAATACCTTTGTTTTTACGGAACAATTCTTTTTGAGCCTCTAAGCTAGCGTTTTCACTAAGGATAACTACTGCTTCGTAGGGTCTTACTGGTAAAGACATTGATTCTCCTCTTGGTTGGTGCCACCCACTATTTAGTTGCGAGCAGCGAGGTTGCGAGGCTTTTGCCTCTATTTTTTAAGCACTAACTTGTAACACAACGAAATTATGAGACCAAACAGTTTTTGATATATTTTTAGGCCGACCCGTATCACCTAGATACCTGAAACCACTATGGAATTTACTAAAGCCAGGGCTTTCCAAAGAGCCCCTTCCAGTTGTTAAAGAAGCAAATAGACAATATAGCTTTATTTGGGGGCATTGTTCGTAAGTATTTCCCAGTCCTATGGATGAATTCTACAACAAAGCCTTGGATCCCTAGTCCCTCCCAACCGCCAGAGGTACAATTTAAGTTATGAAACTATTGGTTACGGACCCGATTACACAAATGACAGATGAGTTTAGTCTTCGACCCGGGCTTATTATCGGTAGAAAAGAGGCGGATATTGTGATCGAAGATCCGAAGATCTCAACAGAACATGCAATCTTAGAAATAAAAGGTGATGATCTTTTTCTCGTGGATCTTGGAACAAAATCAAAAATTAGACATGAGGGTCAACAGCTTGATCGATTACTTTTAAAAGATGGTACTCGTTTTAGATTGGGCACCAGTCCTTGTTCAGTAACTGGAACTTTAGAGGCCGGGATATTAAAAAGCGTACATCTGGAGCAATGCCTACAGAAATTATTAGATAAAGCAGCCAATATTAAAAAAGATATTTATCCTTTTGATCAACAAATTCTTTTGAATGTTCAGAAAGGGCCCCTTTCTGGAGAGGGTTTTTTCATAGGCTACGGTCCGAGAGTCATTGGTAATGGCTTGGAGGATGTTTGCTTAAAGGATTGGTCCGTAGGAGAATTAAGTTTTCAGCTTGTGCAACACGAACAAGCCGTTTATCTTCTTACCAACTTTCCCGAAGACGTTAAGGTTAACGGAGAAGCACACGCAACAATCAAGCTAAAAAACGGCGATCTAATTTCCATTGGAAGCACAGAAATGCAGGTAGACCTAAACAATGAATGAAGTAACAAAAGAAACTGGCTACGTTACCAGCTTTGATGGCACAAAGATTTACTATGAAATGAGAGGAGAGGGGAAACCAATTTTTCTCGCCTACGGTATTGGCTGCCTTATAAATCATTGGCGCCATCAAATAAAATACTTTTCGCAAAACTACAAAGTCATCGTCATAGACTACCGTGGGCATCATCTTTCCGAAAGCCCTGCAGACTATGAAGATTTAAATGTGGATGCCATAGCTAAGGATATAAAGGCGGTGTGTGACCACCTAAAGGTAGAGAAGCTTAGCTTCTGGGGACACTCCTTTGGGTCTCCAGCGGTACTGCGGGCTTATGACATGTATCCAGAAATGTTTGAAAACTTAGTACTTATTAATGGTTTTGCAACCAACCCGATGAAAGGAATGTTTGGTTTAGATTTTGATCCCATCATTAGAAATATTAAACAAGGCTATGAAAAACTACCGATCACGATTTCTAGTCTTTGGAGAATAGGTATTGATAACCCTATTTCTCAACGCCTTGCGGGCCTAACCGGGGGCTTTAATTTATCTTTAACTAGCTTTAAGGATATCCAGGCTTATGCTAAAGGTGTTGCAGCCATCGACTTTGAAATTTTTATGAAATTATTTGAGGCAATGATGAACTACAACGGTGAGGCAATGCTCGATACAATCAAAGTGCCAACACTCATAGTGGGCGGTTCAAAAGACTCCGTGACCCCTTTGAAGTTTCAAAAAGCTCTGCATTCGAAAATTAAAGGCAGCAAACTACAGGTAATACCCTACGGTTCCCATTGTAGTCAGCTCGATATGCCCGATCTCGTTAATCTGAGAATAGAAAAGTTTTTAAAAGAAAACTCTTTTTAATTTGAGATCAATATATAATTCACCTCAGTAATATTAACAAGAAGCCTTCATTAGACATTAAAATCGTTAATTCTTGATAGAATCTTTGTTAGCAAGTATGTCTTCTTCTCAACAAAAAGATGAACTATCAAAGCCCTATATAACAGGTAATGTATAAAGTTTTTATTTGGTTACGAAATGCTTCCTGATTTTTTCCCTCTAAATGTTTACCCGTTAGATAATTATTAAATTCGATTGGTTCCGCAAGCTGGTGTCTACAGATGCTGAATCTTGATATAATTAGATCGATATCACACTACTCTCGTTTATTAGATAAATTCACTATGGAATGGTAAAAACAATTAAGCCTCTGGAGTCAGAAGTTGAAACGTAGACAGCCCTCAATATGTTTAAAATTCCTTAAACAATGACTTAGACGATTGTTTAAATAGCTGAAATTAGGCTATTTTTTTAGGCAAAGCTTCGTTAAATTTTATTTGCATTCTAGCTCTAAACTCGTTGATTGGACGTTTGACTAAAGCTTCTTTTTTTGCACTTATTGTGATCAAATAGAAAGGAAATCGGGCGTATATATATAATAAATATTTCTTAAATAAATAATTATAGTTTTAATATTGGGCAAAATTTATAAGTTATCTTAACAATTTCGATAAACCTGTTCCATTTTGAGAAAACAGTATAAAGTTACTATGAATTTCCGATAAAATTGTTTATGATAAGTTGAACGAGGGAAACGAAAGAGATTTCTCCGATTTAGAACATAGCTTAGATTAATTTTTTATAAGGTGAGTTGAATTTCAAAACACAACGCAAGTTGAAAAGGAGTAAAAAATGGTAAACCCCCTATTAGCCCAAACATTAGGTAACTACTTCAGAACAAGAAGAAAAGAATTAGGCATTACTCAAAAGCAGTTAAAGGATAAACTAGGATTCTCGGCACAGTTTTTAGGACATATTGAGTCCGGTAAAGCTATGATCCCTGAGGCGGCCTTTACAGTGATTATAAAGGAGTTGAACTTAGATCCAAATGAACTTACAAGAATCTATTCTGATGCTAGTAGAAAGTATGTAGAGAAGTTATTTTCTCTGTCAAACGACTCTGCTGCGCCATCTCAAAATCACAGCGCTAGCAGTTTCTAATAATTAAATACAAATTAATAAAAAAAAGGCCAGGTCTTCGACCTGGCCTTTTTTTTACAACTTCAATTAACTTTACAGAAGCTCTTCAGCCTCATCCATTTTGTAATGAATCGCATCCACCTCAAAACCGTGTTTGTTAACACTTCCATCTGTTACTAGGCGAAGAATAATTGTATCCCCAGGTACTACTGGTGAGAAACTATCATCCGCAGATCCTGTCATTTCGCCGTACTGGTTACCAGCAGCATCGAAAATCAGAACCTTGTCGTATCTGTTTTCTGTTTCGAATCTTGCAAAGTGTACTGCAATTTGAGAAGCACCTTCATGCGTGATTTCAAAATCGATACTAGCATTGTCTGCATAAGGGTGATCCGTCTGAACATCTGTTGCAACTGAATCCCAAAGACTTGGATCATTTGGATCGGCCGGTGGCTGCTCATTAGTAAGTGCATAGTAAGCATTTACTAGTCCACCTGAAATAGTCTTTGATCTTAAGGAAGCAAAGTTTCTAGCTGTAGCCATCATTCTCTCTTTCATTTCTACTGCAGTCATTTCTGGCTCATTAGATTTTAGAAGAGCAGCAACACCAGAAACGTGAGGTGTAGCCATAGAGGTTCCAGACCAAGCATCGTATCCACCAGGAATTGTAGAATAAATGTTCCTACCAGGAGCTGAGATATGAACCGTGTTCTTACCAAAACTTGAAAAACTAGCAAGCTCACCTGAGTTGTTTATAGCAGCAACAGCCATAACGTTCTCTACTTCATAATTTGAAGGATAGTGTGGGCTACTATCATTGTTGCTTTTGGAGTTACCCGCGGCCGCAATAAATAGAGAGTTGGCATCATTAGCTCTTTGGATAGACTCAAGCAAGGCTTGTGAGAATCCACCGCCACCCCATGAGTTAGACATGATGTGTGCACCCATTTGAGTTGCGTAATCTATTGAACTAATTGCTCCAGCAGTACTACCACTACCTCTAGCACTTAAGAACTTAAGACCCATGATTCTTACTTTCCAAGCAACACCTGCAACACCGACTCCGTTGTCACCTTCACCACCAATTGTTCCCGCACAGTGAGACCCATGACCGTGGTCATCCGTTGGATCGCCATCGTTATTTACAAAGTCATATCCGTGAACGTCATCAATAAAACCATTTTCGTCGTTATCAATTCCATCACCTGGAATTTCACCTTCATTTACCCACATATTATTAGTCAGGTCTTCAATTGTTGGATCTACACCCGTATCTATTACAGCTACGATTACATCTCTAGATCCCGTTTGAATATCCCATGCGCGATCAGCATCAACATCAACATCGGCAAGACCCTGTCTTCCTTTTGGATCTACCTGACCGTAGTTATTCATTCCCCAAAGCTTTTCCATGTCTGGATCGTTAGGGATAGCATTTGTACGATAAACAAAGTTAGGCTCTACAAACTCCACATTCGGATTTGCTTGAAGAGCAGCAATTACATTTTCTGCTTTCTTTACTACAGACTCACGAATCAAGACTGCTTTTGACTGATCAGAAATTTTCTGAACTACGTCTGCCTCAATCAGTTGAGACAATACAGAGCTTTTGTTTGCAAAGGCTTGATCCTTTAACTTAACAATATACTCTCCGGGAATTACTTCTGCACTTGCGTGGGCGTAGGTAGCACCTAAAAGTGCCAGCCCCATAAGAAGCTTTTTCATAAAACTTGTTCCTCCATAAACCAAAGTTACATTTTGTGTTCTCACACACGGTCGTTTGTGGTTCTAATAAAAGAATAGATTGCCAAGCTTCTCTTCACAGCGGTTTTGAAAAAAGACCTTTTATCCTTTTTCAAAACCTCTTGTTTTTATCGGAAATTACATTCCCATTAAAACCAAGAGCAACGGCGTTGAGCACTCCTACTCGAAAACCAGATATAATCCTAGCAGAGCAGATTAGGGAGTTTTAGGAAACAGAAGCCTAAAAAGTGTTTTCTAGACTACAAAAACCAGCCTTTGGACCATGAAAGCCGTCTTGCTGGCTTTTGATTTTAGTTTTTTAGGCTAACTTTTTATCTTCGTCGAGATTGAAAGACATTTGCACCATGGCGGTGGTATGTTTTTTCTTAGCAAAGCGTGTGTCCGAAATATGGGAGCCTGCAAGGGCGGCTTTGCTTTTTTTAGAGCTTAAATCATAAACTTGAGCTGTGGCATTTTGTTGGCTTACTTCGCTAATTAGGTGCTTAACAAAGGCTTTTTTCACCTCATCGCTTCCATCTTTATTAAATCCGAGTTCTTCCATTAATTGACCGATTTGCTTCATGATTCCTCCGAACATCCTTGATCGGTGAACTAGACTAAAATCTTGAACATTCTATGTATAAACATGTTGGAGTCTAAAGATGAAACACTTGCTGACTATTTTTTATGCTAAGTTAAAAGTAGTAAAGTTCAACTACGCTCTAAAAAAGCGCTTATATATCAGACACTTATAAGCAGGCTTTGGGTTAAATGTTTTTTAAATTAGCTCTATCTAATCAGTTCATGATTGAAAAACACTATATGTAGTAGCACCTAGACCTTAGACCTAAATATCTTGTGGATAATGCTGGGGAAAGTGTTGATAACTTTCTATATTTAGATCCCCAGTAAAAGCTATGGTTATAGTTGCCGGCAAATTGGCAGCATCGGGTTTCTTACAGGGCCTTACACATTGCTCTTAATTTAACCATTGATATCTTAAATAAACTTACAGGTCGCTCGATAGATAGGCTAGGGTTGGAAGCTATTCTCCTGTGTTTTCCTGTGGTACCGGCGGGAAATCATGTGAAAAATGTTGTCAGAGGCAACCCCAATAGATTCACCATTTGAAACCTTGCGCTTTAGTGCCGGTTGGTTATTTGCAACCCCCCTGGCTTTCTTCTTTTTCTTTGCGTTCATTTGCTTCAGGAAATCTGCCATTGGATCAAACTGCTGAGAAGTTGCTGATTTACCCATTCTTCTTTTAGAACGACTTCCCCCACCAAGCATTGCCATCTTCATACTTCCTGCTACCAAAGCCTTTGCTGTGGCCTTACCTTTTTTGACAGAGTCCTGAAGAGCTTGAATATCGGAATCTGAAAACCCATTCGCCTTCATTGATGAAGGCGAACTTAATGCGCTAGATGGTATCTTCGCCCCTGAAGGCGTTACCATTGATTTAGAGTTATTATCGTAATAGTAGCCATTTTCTTCTAGTGTTTTAAGCGTGTCTTTAGCAACTTTTTCATATTTCAATCTCAAAGCAGCCGCCGTTTTCCGAGCGGCTTCCTGTCTATTGTAAGCGTCACTAAAACCATCGGTAGATCCACTAGCCCCTGAACTCGCACTAGGATCATAAACATTGCTTGATCCATCCTCGGGAAGATCACCCCCACCTGGATCATATCCAGGATTATCATCATCCCAATATGGATTTCCTTGGCCAGGGTTAGTATAGCTACCAGGCCCCCCCGCATTACATAACTGAGCCATTGCGCCGCTACAAGGATCAAACTCGTTTGCAACACTACCAGTTTCGTCACTCTTAGCAAACATAGAGACCGCACCCAACGCAGCCATACCAGCAATTACACAAGATTGCATTTGACCACCCGTACACCTAGGTACATTGTCTGCTGAGGTAACAGCGTCAGCCACAGCGAAATATGTTAATGTTAAGGACCCACCTTGCATTAAAGTATTAACTGCATCGGAATACAGCTTAGGCACTCCAAATACGAATAGAATTGCGACAAAATATCTCATGCTTTTCTATCGGCATAATTTGAAACAGTCTTTATAAAATGTCTTAATTTTATAACTTCTACCTGTATAACTTTTTTACAGCCATGTAATCTCTAACTACCTAATCTCATTAACCTATTCTTCAACTCTCCAGCAGATTATAGTCAGGGAATCACAAGGGGGGGTTTTGTGTATAGGTTTCTACTATTTTCTGTTTACGTAATGTTTTTTGTACCCACCATTTCAACAGCATTGATCTCCGCTGTATATAAAGAACAGTCCCCACTAGACACAGAAATTGAAGCTCAAATGGAGCAC
This sequence comes from Bdellovibrionales bacterium, assembly GCA_045110695.1. Lineage (GTDB taxonomy): Bacteria > Bdellovibrionota > Bdellovibrionia > Bdellovibrionales > UBA840 > JBGCGH01. Next base: position 18,579 of record JBGCGH010000015.1, read on the forward strand.
TATTTAGTTAAATTTGAAGTTCTGGAGAAGGAAGACATTTCTTACGAGCTTTATATGGCTATCTTATCAAAAGCTGAGAAAGGGATTTTAGACTTAAACCCCCGCTTTCAAGCACCATTTAACTTGAGACTTTTCGATATAAAAATGAGGAAACACGATAGATACAGTAAATACGTTGTAGAGTTTATCACTTTTTATAGAACTGAAATTCAACAAAACTCAGAGGAACCTGAGCCAATCAGCGCTACTTGTAGAATTGTTATTTCTTTGTCCAATGAAAAACTATATGTATCTTCGACAACAAGATGTATGGACAATAAGACAAACAAGAAAGTCAAAACATCCAAGTTCTTAGATTATATTTATGATCTATATGAAATTACCAATGAGTTTCCGGAGGAAAAGCCCTAGCTTTTCCCCTGAACACTAGGACAAAAGATACTCAAAGTCTTCCTGAGTTAGCCCCTTAAATTTACCGATCTCTAATGGTTCATTGTCTTCTACATCAAATAAAGATTTAAAATAAGAAGCTTTTCTTTCTTTTAATTTCTCAATTTTTTCCTCAACAGACTCTTCCATTATGTATCTATAAACCTGTACCGATCTGTTTTGACCCAAACGGTGCACCCTGTCTGTCGCTTGATCTTCAACCGCCGGATTCCACCAAGGCTCCAGGTGGAACACGTAACTCGCCTTTGTAAGGTTAAGACCTACTCCACCTGTTTTCAGAGTCATTGCTAGTACGCAACCGCCCTCATATTCAGAGAAGCCCCTTAATGTCTCCTCCCTCTTGGCCTTGCTACTTCTCCCATCTATAGAAAAAACTTTTACACCCTCTTTGGCTAAAACGGATTTTATTCGCTCTAAACTAGTAATGAACTGGGTGAATATAATTGCGCTCTCACCTGCCTCAACAATAGAGTTAACAGTATCTTTTAATAGCTCTACCTTGGGTGGGCTTTCAGTAAAACTAACTCCAGGAAGTGCATCTGGATCTGAACAAACCTGACGCAATCTCAACAAAGCCGTCAACATGATCATCTGTGACTTCGCTTCACCAACTTCCTTGATGGACTCTTTCACTTTCTCGTTCCAGCTTAAAGCAACATCTCTGTAAACCTTCATTTGCTTTTCAGAAAAAGGAATCTTCAACACAGTGACTCGCTTCTCAGGAAGCTCTTTTAATATTTCTGATTTTGTTCTTCGCAGTACTAAAGGCCTTGATTTTAACTTCAAGAATTTCATGTCCGAAGGTTCAATACTATAAGGATTAACATATAATTTTTTAAACTCTTCATAAGGCCCCAAACTCCCCGGGACACACAAATCTAACAAAGAGTAAAATTCACCTAAATGGTTCTCTAGTGGAGTACCTGTAAGGCAGAGTTTGAATTTTGCGTTAGCTTTTCTCGCAGCGGTAGTTCTCTTCGTTACAATGTTTTTAAGGTTTTGCGCTTCATCGTAGATATGGATATTCCAATTGTACTGTTGAAAGAACTCTTCATGCTCAGTAAAAAGACCATAAGTGGCGATAACTACTATTTGCTCATCGCTATTCAAAATATTCTCTGTTATTTCTTTTTCTTTGCTTTGGAAATTAAGCATTCTTAGTTTTGGGGTAAACTTCTTAGACTCTGACATCCAGTTATATACCAAGGAGGTTGGAACCAAGATCAAGCTCTTGCCAAGTGTATCTGTTTCCCTCAAACGATCCAAGAAACTTAGTGCTTGGATTGTTTTACCTAGTCCCATATCATCTGCAAGTATTCCACCTAAACCTAGCTCATAGAGATCCTGAAGCCACCTGAGCCCATGGTCTTGATAAGTTTTCAGTTCTGCATTAAGGGTGTTAGATTTTTTTGGTTCTCTTGTCCCATCACCAAGTTGATCATAAAATTGACTGATCGACTCCCAGCGCTCTCCACCCTCGATCTCAACACCTAGAGTCCTCAAGGCAAGTAATTCTAATGTCATATGACGATCTAATTGAAAATACGGCTTTTCAGAGTTTTTAGTGGATTGCGCAACAGCTTTATTGGAAATACGATTCCAAAACTTCTCCAAGATTTTTACGCTCGGTAGCTCTTTTGCCTTCAATACGAAAAACTTATTATTAAACTCGATCCATTGCCCTTGAGACAGCTTTCGGGCGGACTCAAAGTCGATTTCATTTCCATGTAAAAAGAACTTGGGATGTAATTCAAACCAATCGATTTTTTGCTTCCCCGCCAGAGTTGGATCAACCTCTTTCTCCTGACCTTCATTCAATTCAAACTTCCAATTGAAGTCTCCCTCTTCAAGAAGTTGAACATCCATACCGTCAACAAAGACGTTCCATCCATCATCGATAACACCAAAGAACTCAGAAATATTTAGCGGCCGCTTAAGACCCTTACTTACCAAAGAATATCGATCCACTAGACTCGGATTTTTCTCGGTTAAAGTGCTAAGGCGCCACATGTAATCCGTTACAACAACCTCCTCCCCATCTTGCTCGGAAAGACCAACAAACAGTGGAAAGTAGTTAGTTCTAGTTCGAACAAAACAGTCTCCGCCGGATGCAATAACAATAGCCTGAAGCATCTCATAGTAAAGCTTGAGGTAGTTTTCTTTCAGTGATTTTATAATCAATTCTTTGCCACCAATTAGCAGGTGGTGGTCAGAATTTTTATAACTTTTTAGATAATGATAAAAATGCTCCAGCTGATCCATTAGCTTGCTAGATACTATTTGATCTAAGGACTCATTTAGAGTATTTCCATCTCCAGAGAAAAAATAATTAGATAAATTATTAAAGAAAAATTCAAAAAACTCTTCTTCATCATAGGCTTTACCATCACTGGCTTTCTCGTTTAAAATATGAGAAAGACACTCAAAAACAATATAATGATAAAGACCGAGATGCTTTAAAAACTTTTGGTCTCTTGTGCGCTTAATTGTATTAAAACTATGGGGCCAGCCCATTCTTTTAAGAAAAGTCTTTGTCCCCTTCTCAAAACCCATACTCAATTCTTTAAGAAATGCATCAAAGTTAAAGACCTCGTAGGCCTGATCCTCAAAATCAAACTTAACACTTAAACCAAAATCTCCTTTTTTGGAGAAGTATATATTTCGTTCATAATGTGATTTTTCAATTACAATAGACTCGTGATTAAAATCTGTTTTTACATGATATTTCTCTGCTAACTTCGTTCTGAAAAGGTTCATCAAAATCAAAGCGATATCAGGTGAATTAATATCGAAATTTAAAAGGTTTGCGGGTATTCTAATGCTATGATTAGAGATATCTTTATCAGAATACATTTCTTTACTTAGAAACGCCTCTATCTCATTAAAAAAGCCTGAAAGCTTATGAAAAACCAGAACGTTATTTTCTGAATCAATGTAGAAGTTTTTAAAAAGCTCTAATCCCCCCGTGTCTATATCGGTTTTAAACAGATTTTTTCCTTCTGCTTGAACGCAGTCAAAGCTAATTTTTATCTTCTCTTCTCTAGTTAGAGAAAGATTTGAATCAAATCTAACGAATTGCACGGATTGGATATCTTCTCGTGACTTTTTATTCATTATTAAAAGTCTAAGACGTCTATTTGCTACTAATATTTGTGCGTTTTTAACGACCCGTAAAAAGACATGCTCCATATCACCAAAGTGCATACCTAAGCGATGTTCTTCACGTACCCAGCGATAGTCTGACAATTCTACATTAGAATCATAGACTCCTTTAAGTAAAGGGAGTTGATCTGGGTGCATTTTCTCCGCATAGGGATGATGAAGTAACTCATTCCACTCAATGATTGTTTCGTCATTGAAACAATAAAAAAGCCTGAGCCCAAACTTTTTAATAAAGCGCTCGTAGTCTTGATTTATCGAGGCTCTTTTCTGAAATACGAGGGGAACCTCACTAACTCGAACAAAAGGGTTCTGGTATTTCATGCTGAGAGTATTAGCATCTATGAACTTTGGAGACTCATATCCTAAAACTTGATCAAACTGAATATCTTCTCTTGTTAAATGTGTGTCCAAACAAACAAGAAGACTTTCTAATTTTATGTTTTCCAAAGATTCCTCCGCCCCAACTAGATCAAACGGTAATTATAAACGATTCGCAGAGAAAAGCTTCGAAAAAGATGGGAAACTCGTCTTTATGCAGAGATTGTATCTTTTAAGTTTCTTAACACTTTTTATTATGCTAGGGTCCGCCAAAATTTCTAGTTTATTGCCTTAAATAAGAGCCTCGCACCATTCGTTGACTTTAAAATAGGCCATAGCTACTCTTCGCTTCCGACAATAATACTATAGAAGAGAGGGAATATATGAAAATTTTAGTTTGTATCAAACAAGTCCCCGATACCACGGCAAAGTTGAATATTGCGCCGGATGGCAGTGGAATTTCAGAGCAGGGATTTAAATGGGTTATGAATCCCTATGATGAATTTGCCGTAGAAGAAGCTCTTCAATTAAAAAAAGCAAATGCTGGAAGTGAAATTAATGTTGTCACTTTAGGCCCAAAAAAGCGTGTGGTTGATAGCTTACGAACAGCTCTTGCCTTAGGTTGTGACACCGCTTCCTTAATAGATGCACCGGGAAATTGTGATAGTGTAACCACTGGAAAAGCACTCGCCGCCTACGCGGAGAAAGAAGGCCCCTTCGACGCTATCTTTACAGGTAAAATGGCCATCGATGATTCACAAAGTGCCGTAACACAAATCATTGCACAAAGTGCAGGTATCACTCATGCCAACTTTGTTTCCTCTTATGAAAATAAAGGCGAAACCATTGAAATCGAAAGAGACATAGAGGGCGGGTCTAAAGAGGTATCTAGTCTACCTGCTAGATCAGTGATTGGTGCAAATAAAGGCTTAAACACTCCCAAGTACGCTAGCCTACCTGGGATTATGAAAGCGAAAAAGAAACCTGTTTCTGAATTTAACTTAGCAGATCTTGGGCTTAACGAAGCAGACATAAAAGTTAAATTTAGCAACTATAGACTTCCAGCAGAGCGTCCAGAGGTAAAATTTCTCAGTGGCGAAGGTGATCAACAGGCTTCAGAATTGGTTAAACTTCTTCGTGAAGAAGCCAAGGTAATTTAAGGGAGAGAACTATGAAAACACTGATATTTATTGAAGGCTCCAACGGAAAAGTTAAGTCATCGAGTTTAGAGCTAATAAGTTTTGCCAAAAAAAATAATCTTGATGCGGAAGGCATCGCTTTCGGTTCCGGTTGTTCTGCTTTCGCTGAAGATGCTGGGAAGTACGGTTTAAGCAAACTTCATACAGTGGAAGACAAAGATTTTGATCAGTATACTCCTGAGAGATTTAGTGCCGCAGCCTCTGCTGCAATCGAATCTTCAGGGTGCCAACTAGTCATTGCCAGCAATTCTTCTACTACTAAAGACTTTTTCCCAATTCTAGCATCAAAGTATAACTCTGGTTTTGTTACCGATTGCACCGGCATAGAACTTAATGGTAGTTCTTTAAAGCTAACCAAGCCGATGTATTCAGGAAAATGTTTATCCGATGTAGAATTTAATAATTCCGAAAAACAATTTGTTTTAATGAGACCGAACCAATTGAGTTTAGGCGAATCAAACGGAAGCGCAGCTGAAACCTCAACTCTAGAGGTACCCGCAGTCGACCTGATCACACAGATTAAGGAAATCGTGCAAGGTACTTCTAAAAGAGTCGATCTTACGGAGGCCAACATTATTGTTAGTGGCGGTAGAGGCTTAAAAGAGGCCAGCAACTTCCAGTTACTAGAAGATCTGGCCGATGTTTTGGGTGCTAGTGTTGGTGCAAGCCGTGCTGTAGTAGATGCAGATTGGGTTGGCCACTCCATGCAGGTAGGACAAACGGGTAAAACTGTAGCCCCCAGCCTTTATATTGCTTGTGGGATTTCTGGGGCCATTCAACACTTGGCCGGAATGAGTACATCTAAAGTGATCGTAGCAATAAATACAGATCCAGAGGCGCCTATTTTTCAAAAAGCGACCTACGGAATTGTTGGAGACGCTTTAGAAATTTTGCCTAAATTAACAGAAGAATTTAAAAAGATACTTTAAATCTTAGAGGTTCCTAGAGCCTCTTTTTTTTAACTTTGTTAAGTTTTTTGGATTCTAAGCCTCTGAAAAAGCAAGACTATTTATGAAACAGACTCTTAAGGCAGTACTAATTCTAATCCTCTACAGGTTGTTGTATTTCACCTGGAGGATTGAAACAATAGAGCCGGTAAGTCTTAAAGAAAAACGTAAGCACGGCGGTCTTTATATTTTAGCAGCCTGGCATGGAAATGAGCTAGCGATGTTACATATTGGTCTTCATCATAAGCTAGTAGCTCTTATCTCAATGAGCAAAGACGGTTATCTGATGAACTTTGTCTTAAAGGCCTTTAAATACAAAACGGTTCGTGGGTCATCAAGTAAGGGTGCCATTAGCGGCTTTAAAGCTTTAGTTAAACATATTAAAAACGGCTACAGCAGTGTGTTTGCTGTTGATGGGCCAAGGGGCCCCTATAGAACTATAAAGCCCGGTGTTTTCGAAAGCTCCAGAATTGCTAGTGCACCGATCTATCCCAGTGGTATCGCCATATCAAACTATTGGCTCTCTAGAAAATCTTGGAACAAAGCCGTCTTACCAAAACCCTTTGCAAAAATAGTTTTGGTTTGGGGCTCACCAATGGATTCTATTTCTAGAGATCAAGACCCTAGGTCACTGGACCTAAGTGAGGATCTTAAGAATAGAATGTATGCCGCAGAGCAAGAAGCGCAGCGCCTACTTGCCGGATTATAAAGCCGCTTGCTACCCTTAAAGTCAGGAATTTTAAATGTTTAGCTCGTTTTTGTTCACAAGCCCTTTGGCTTTATCTATAATCAAAGGATGAGTCTGGGTAGTGGTTATTGAGCTAATTCATTTTAACCAAATCACACCAGCAACTAGAGGTGAAACGTGATTAGTAAAAAATCTTTGGCATTATACCTTCTTATAATTGGGTTTGCTTTTCCCGGCGTAGCACAGGTTGTTGCAACAATTGGTAAAAAGAAAATCACCAAAAAAGAATTTGATAGGCGCTATGAAGAGACGGCGAGCAAAAGTCTACAGGGACCACCAGATAAACGCCTATTTCTTGAAGATCTCATTCGATTAGAAATCGGACTTCAAGAGGGAAGAAAAGTAAAGATTGAAAAAGATCCTCTCGTTGTCCAACGATATGAGCAAATCAGATACGCTGCTTACGTTGAGAAGGTTCTTGGTAAACAAGTGGAAAATATAAAGATCTCTGAGAATGAGATGAAAAAATACTACACTCAAACTCCAGAGCTTAGAACCCAACATATTCTTATTTCAATTCCAAACGGTGCCACTCTTAAACAAAGAGAAGAGGCCAGAAATAGAGCACGTGAAATCCTGAAGGACGTAAAGGCATCTAAGAAAGCCTTTAGTGAATTAGTCGCCCTCTATACTGACGATGTGGCCACAAAAAGAAATGGTGGGGACATTGGCTGGCAAAGCAGACTAACTATAGTGCCTCAGTATTACGATGCTGCGAAAAAACTAAAGAAAGGTCAGATCTCTAATGTAGTTGAAACTAAATTTGGTTTTCACATCATTAAGTTAGTGGACAGAAACACCTATAAGAAAGCAAATAAAAGGCATCTACGCCAGGTTATCTTCGATAAAAAACGCGCCCAAATATTTGATCGCTTTTTTAATGGTTTAAAAAAGAAATACAAAATCTCTATAAATGAAAAATTACTTAAATAGAAATAAACAACTTAGAAGGTTCTTACACCCCGTGGTAATAGCGGGGTTTTTTGCGTTTTCCTCCGGCTGTAACGAGAAGCAACCTATTGAAGAGATTGCTATTGTAAAAATCGGATCGAATCAATTACTAGCTAAAGACTTCGCGAAAAAACTAACTGAAAAACTGAAGAATCATGATCTTTTAAGTGCCCGAGATCCAGCCATTGTAAAACAGGCTAAGGACTCCATTCTTCAAGAGTATCTTCATCAATATATCATATCTAGTTGGGCAAAAGAGATAGGCTTGGCAGTGAGTAAAGATGAACTTCAGTCAGAGTTCGCTAAAATACGCGCCAACTACCCAGATGATATATCTTTCAGGAAGGCATTCGCTGAGGAAGGTGTAAAAATGGAGGATTGGCTTAAAAAACTAAAAGTTAAACTTCTGGAAAGAAAAGTTCTTGAGAAAATTGTCGAAGATCTAGAGAAGCCCAAGCTAGAAGAGGCGAAAAAGTTTTATACTAATAATAAATCTAAGTATCACAAGAAACAGGCTGTAAAAATTCGACAAATTGTGACTGAAAACTTAGTTGAGGCCAACAGGATTAGGAAGTTCCTTCGTCGGGGCAAAAACTTTGAGGAACTGGCCAAAAAGTATTCTATATCTCCGGATGCAGCTAATGGCGGAAATATAGGATGGGTACAAAAAGGTACCATGGACGTATTTGACAAGGTAATGGAGCTTAGAACTGGTTCCACTTCCAGAGTTCTAGAGTCTTCCTATGGCCATCATATCATTCAAGTTATTGGTAAAAATTCAGCGCGTCATACACCATTCAAGACCGTTAAGGATCAGATTATTAAGGAATTATTTGAAGATAGAAAGCAGGCAGCCTATACTTCGTGGATCGATAAACAAGCCAAATCATTGCGGGTTTTCGTCAATGACGAGGCATTAAGTAAACTAAAGATCGAAGTAAATATTAGGTAGGTCTGTAATGAAGTACATAATCACGTTTGTATTAGCCTTTGCTGTTCAGCTAGAGGCCAAAATAATTGAAAAAATATTGGCCTCTGTTAACGGAGAGATCATTACTCAGACAGATCTTAGAAGTTTTCAACGGAAGGTAAAACAAGACCAACTCTTGGATGATTTGTTTAATGTCGACTACAAAAAGATAGCTAAAAACAAGTCCTCAAGCCTTGGTTTTTTAATCGATGAAAAAATTGTGGATAGCGAAGTTAAAAGGCTAGGTCTAGAAGCCAGTTCAGACCGAATTGACAATGAAATACAAAACATCATACGTCAAAATGGAATTGATAAAAAGGCCTTGGTTAAGGATTTGAAATCTAAAGGAATAGTTTTTTCCGAATACCAAGATTTTCTAAAAAAGAGGCTCGAAAGACAAAGCCTGATTCAGAAAGAAATTACATCTCAAATTAAAATTTCTGAGGATGACCTTAAATCCTATTACCTGCGAAACAGTAATAATGCACAAAACAATAGTTACGAGTACAGACTCTCAAATATTTTATTATTTATAAAAGGTAACAAAGACGAGGCTCTTAAAAAGGCTAAGTCCATCTATAGAGAACTTCAGCAAGGTGGAAATTTTTCTAACCTAGCCGCTAAACATTCACAAGATCCAAACTTTTCTGAAGGTGGATTCTTGGGCGAGTTTAAATCTGGAGATTTTATTCCTGCCCTAGAAAAAGAAGTTTCGAAACTTAATCCTGGTCAAATAGCAAAACCAGTAATAGTTGGGGATAAAATCTTTATAGCCAAAGTCGACCAAAAGAAATTGATTGATAATCCTGACTATATCCAGCAACGCCCTAGGATTATGGCGGTACTACAGGAAGAAGCTTTCAAAAAACAATTTCGTTTTTGGTTAGACCAAAAGCGAGAAGTCTCAGACATTCGAAGAAACTAAAACGATGAAAAGACCTAGAAGAATCGTTATTACTACGGGTGATGAAGATGGAATTGGCAGTGAAATTACTGGTAAAGCCCTCTCAAAACTAAAACCAAAAAAAGGAATTCAGTTTTTAGTTTGGCGGGGACCTAAATGCCCTAAGTCACATATACGTAAAATGGAAAACCACTTTGAACGAGTTCAGGTAAGTAGTTGGCATGAAGCCCTTGCTTTAGACCCTTCCGATCATAAAACAATTGTAGATATTTGCTCTGATTTAAGCCCCGCTAACTGGGTTGAGACCTCTGCAAAGGCTGCTAATTTTGGTCATATTGATGCCTTAGTTACGGCTCCTCTATCTAAAACTACAATCAAAAATGCTGGCTTTAGTGATATCGGTCATACTGATATTTTAAAAAGAACAGCTAAAACTAAAGATGCATTCATGGCTTTTTTAGGTGATGAGATGAATGTAGTTCTGGCCACTGGACATATTCCAATTGGAGAGGTTCCAAACGCTCTAACGAGCGTTAAGCTTGTGAAGGCTATCAAAAATGCAGATGTCTTACGACAGAGTTTGAAAAAGAAGATTTCTGCAAAACCTATTGGACTAGTTGGCTTAAATCCTCATGCTGGTGAAAGTGGCTTGATAGGAATAGAGGAGCAAAGGGTTTTTAAGTCATGCTTAAAAAAGTGTGCAGAACTTAAAATTAATGTTTCAGAACCTCTCGTGCCAGATGTAGCCTTCAATGAGGCTAATTTAAGAAAGCACAGTATTTACGTTACACCTTACCATGACCAAGGTTTAATACCCTTTAAAATGCTTCACGGAGATAAACGTGGCGTACATATGACTCTAGGCTTACCTTTTATAAGAACTTCGGTAGATCATGGTACAGCAAAAGATATTTTTGGTAAAAACAAAGCTAACTATAATTCGATGTTAGAAGCCGTAGAGTATGCAGTTAAATTAGCTATAGGAAAATAATTAAGGAGATTAATGATGTATGTAGATTCAATCTTTAGAGAATATGATATTCGCGGTGTTGTTGATACCGATTTTGATTATAATTTTGCCTATGAGCTAGGAAGGGCCTACTCAAAATTTGCGGCCGACTCCTTGGGGAAAAAAGAACTTACGATAGTAATCGGCAATGACGCTAGGCTAAGCTGCGATCCAATAGTAGAAAAACTAGCAAAGGGCATGGAGGACAGTGGAATTAAAGTTATAAAAATTGGCTTGGTCACTACCGCAATCACATACTTTAGCACATTCTTTTACGACTATGTTGATGGAGCCATAATGGTTACCGGTAGCCACAATCCGCCGGACTACAATGGATTCAAAATTTGCGTAGGCAAATCAACTATTTCAGGTGAAGAGATCCAGCAGTTAAAGTCCATCATCGAATCAAAGTCTTACGTCGATGGCTCTGGAAGCCAAGAAAAATTTGATATATTCCCTGATTATTTGAAAAGATATATCGATGAGTTTGGTAAATTTGAAGACATTCCCATTGTTGTGGACTGCGGTAATGGGGCGGCTGGTTCGATAGTAAGAAAGCTGTATGAAGGAGTGGGACTAAAACCAATTATTTTATTCGAAGAACCTGATGGACAATTTCCTAACCATCATCCTGATCCAACTGTGGAAGAAAATATGCTTGATCTAAAAAAGGCCGTAAAGGAACACAAGGCCATGGTAGGAATTGGTTTTGATGGAGATGCTGATAGAATCGGAATGGTTGATGACCAAGGTAAGTTTTTGTTTGGAGATGAAATAATGTGTCTCTTTACAAGAGATATTCTCAAAGAGCATCCGGGACAAAAGGTCGTTGCAGATGTAAAGTGTAGCGATCGACTTTACCAAGACATTTCAAAAAATGGTGGCGAACCAATTATGTGGAAAACTGGTCATAGTTTAATTAAAAATAAAATCAAAGAACTAAATATCCCCTTTGGTGGAGAATACTCTGGTCATATTTTCTTTAATGACCGTAATTACGGCTTTGATGACGCGCTCTATGCTGGTCTTAGAGTTGTAGAAATCATTGCAAAAACCAAGAAGCCAGTGAGTGAATTACTTGAGGGCTGGCCTGAGGCTTTTATTACTCCTGAAATTAGAATCGACACAACAGAAGAGAAGAAGTTTACAATTGTTGAGGCAGTCAAAAAACACTTTAAAGAAAGCAAGGGCGATTACTCTGTAAATGATATCGATGGTATTAGAGTCAGCTTTCCAGACGGCTGGGCTTTAGCTCGACCCTCAAATACCCAGCCTGTATTATCTTTACGTTTTGAGTCAAATTCCCAGGAAGGCCTCGATAGAATTCGCAAACAGGTAGAAGATATAGTAAATCCTTTATTATGAAAATTACCGATGGTGTTCAGGTTCTAGGGGCTCGGGAGCACAATCTAAAGAATATAGATGTATTCATCCCTAGAAACAAAATAACTGTTATCACTGGCCTTAGTGGTAGTGGAAAAAGCTCCTTAGCTTTTGACACTATCTATGCTGAAGGGCAAAGAAGGTATATGGATGGTCTTTCCGCCTATGCCAAACAGTTCCTAGATCAATTTAAAAAGCCAGAGGTAGACTCCATTACGGGACTAAGTCCCTCGATAAGTATTGAACAAAAAACTAGTTCAACCAATGTAAGATCAACGGTTGGAACAGTAACCGAAACCTATGATTTATTTCGGATTCTTTTTTCTAAGGTTGGCACCGCAAAATGCCCCAAACATGGTGAAGAGCTTAAACCCCAAAGTGCTGAGAAAATTATTGAGCAAGTTATGGGTTTACCTACCAAAACTAAAATAATTATTTATTCTCCTGCGGTTCGATCAAAAAAAGGAGAATTTCAAAAGGAATTAAAATCTTGGTTCAAAGAAGGTTTTTTAAAAGCTATAATCGACGGCGACGCTGTCGAAATCGACCAAATGGAAAAGCTTCAAAAAACTAAACTTCATGATATCGATTTGGTAGTGGATCGGCTGGTAATTCGTGAGGATGTAAGGCATCGAGTCTCTCAGGCAGTAGAAAAAGCTTTAAAGTTTGGGTCCGGGCAACTCATCATAGAAGACTATACAACCAAAGAAAGAACTCTTTTTTCTCAAAATGCAAACTGTCCTAAATGTAATTTTAGTTTTCCAGATTATAGCGACCCTAAGTTCTTCTCTTTTAATTCTCCGAGAGGCTGGTGTAAAACCTGTAAAGGGATCGGAACAGTTGATATAGATGAATGGGGCGATTCTTATAAAGTAGTTTATGATTCCAACCTAGAGGATGGTGGCTCAGACTACGATGAACTTTCCATTGAAGAATGTAAGAAATGTGAAGGAAAACGACTAGCGATAGAAGCTAGGAATGTATTTTTTCATTCTGTTTCTATTTCTGATCTTTCGGGACTATATATTTCTGAACTCCACGAGTATCTTTCAAAGGTTCAGTTAACTAAAATTGAAAACAAAATTGTGGGGAAACTTTTTGAGGAAATCAAGCGACGACTTGATTACTTAGATCGAATGGGAGTGGGCTATCTAAAAATGGACCGTCCTTCTAGAAGCCTTTCTGGTGGAGAAACTCAACGAATTCGTCTAGCCTCTCAAGTTGGTAATGGTTTGGTTGGGGTACTTTACGTTTTGGACGAGCCCAGCATTGGCCTTCACCCTCAGGATCACTCCAAGGTTTTGGAGCTCCTAAGAGAGCTTCGAGATAGAGGAAATACGATTATTATCGTCGAACATGATGAAGAAAGTATTCAGCATGCAGATTATATTTATGACCTTGGCCCAAGGGCTGGAGTTCTTGGTGGAAACATACAAGCCAAGGGAAAGTTGAGTGAAATCAAAAAAGATAAAAACTCTATTACCGGAAAATATTTATCAGGGAAAGCCACAGCCATAGTTCATAGAAAAGAACCAGTAAATAATGACAGTGACACCATTCAACTAAAAGGTGCTGAGCAAAATAATCTCAAAAAAATAAATTTAGAGTTCCCGTTAAAACGTTTTGTAACAGTTACTGGAGTAAGTGGGAGTGGTAAAAGTACTTTAGTAATAGATACTTTATATAAAGCCATAGCAAAGCATATAAATAATTCGGAGTGGACTGTTGGTAAACATAAAAACCTGCAAGGTATTGAGTCTATAGATAGAGTGATAAATATCAACCAAAAGCCCATTGGGAGAACCCCTCGCTCAAACCCCGCAACCTATACGGGACTTTTTTCTCCTGTGAGAGAGCTATTTGCAAACCTTCCTGAATCAAAAGTTAGAGGTTTTAAGCCAGGACATTTTAGTTTTAATGTCAAAGGTGGTAGATGTGAAGAGTGTAATGGCGCGGGAAGAAAAAAGGTTGAAATGAACTTTATGGCAAATGTTTACGTCGACTGCGATGTTTGCCTTGGCCTGCGCTACAACAGAGAAACACTTGGAATAAAATATAACGATAAAAATATTGCAGAAGTTCTATCTATGACTGTCAGTGAGGCTCACGCTTTTTTTACAAGTCACAAGAAAATCCATATGATCTTATCTACTTTAATGGAGGTAGGACTTGATTATTTAACCCTTGGTCAATACGCAACAACTCTAAGCGGTGGAGAAGCTCAAAGAATAAAGCTAAGTAAAGAGCTATCTAAAAGATCAAGTAGACACAATATGTATATATTGGATGAGCCAACTACCGGTCTCCATTTCGAAGATATTAGAAAATTAAATGAACTTTTGCATAAATTGGTTAGCGATAACAATTCTCTCATTGTGATTGAGCACAACCTGGATGTAATTAAGTCCAGTGAGTATATCATTGAACTTGGCCCCAAAGGCGGCAAAGACGGTGGCCAGCTTTTATACCAAGGTGATATCAAAGGACTAAAAAAAGTAAAAAACTCACCAACGGCTCCGTTCCTATAAAACCCAGTAGTTTCGAATACTTGTCTTAGATGTCATTTTCCCTAATTACTTAAGTTCATCTCAAATTGATCCGATAATTAAGGATGCAATTTAGCTTTTTTGGCCTATCCCTAGTTCTGATATTATTTTCTTTTCAAAACTGCGGAGAGAATCAATACATGAAGTATCAGTCCTTTTCTGAACTCTCCTTTCAAAATGAAAGGGAAATTCTTGCGGAATTAGAGAACGAAGACTCTGCTAGAGTCATAATTATTACTAGTGTCAGCAAACCAGGAAAACAAGGCCTGATGGGTTCTTCTAAAATCCCCATCCAAAATAAATTAATATCGATTTCTTCAAAGCCCGGAAGGCTTGATATTAATAATTCTTTAGGGCCGAATGCCTTCGCTGCGAATATTAACCAAAAGGAATATTCTAGCCTTCAGACTCAAAGTAATGTTCTTTCCATAATACCAAATAAAAAATTCCACCTTAGCCTTATAGCTCAAGATCCTAACTCTAATATGCCGATTGTTACGTCTGAAAGAGGTGGCGATGGAACAATGATCGTAATAATTGATAGTGGTATCCAAAGAGACCATCCAGATTTTGTAGATACAGATATCATAGAAGCTTGTTTTTCTGATGGAAGTTGTAATGATAATGGTTCCAAGGCAAATAGCTCCAGTGGACCAAACTCAGCCAAAGCCTGTGCCTTTATAGAAGTAACTGATGATAAATTAGTAAGCTGTAGCCATGGAACCCATGTTGCTGGAATCGCATCTGGTAAAAATGGAATAGCACCTAAAGCCAGCATCGCTGCCATTAATGTTTTTGGCTATGATGAGGATGATAGATTTGTTGGAAGCCTTGAAAACATTCTGTCCGCTCTTAACTATGTAGATGAAGTTCTGTCGGAAAACCATAATATTTCATCCATCAACATGTCTTTAGGTTTTACAGACCCTGAATGGGGACCGGGAGATTGCTCCAATGGACAAGTAGCAAATGCCATGAGACAAACTGGAATTTTTGACCGACTCCATGAAAAAAATATTTTAGTTGTGGCAGCGGCTGGAAATGATGGTTTTAATAAGCCCTCTAAACAAGTAATTTCCTATCCAGCCTGTGAACCGATGACTTTTAGTGTAGGGGCATTGTCGACGAATCCTGAAATACTCGCTGATTTCTCTAATTTTGATAGTAGCGTAGACATCGTTACTCATGGAACAGAAATACGTTCTGCAATCCTTGGTAGCCGATATGCTGCTTTAGATGGAACCTCTATGGCAACACCAATAGTTAGTGGAGCAGTTGCTTTGATTAAAGAAAAGCACTCCTATTCCAATAATTTAACAGATTATATTTTAAAAGAGTCTGCCAACAAAGAAGCCTTTCATTTTTCTAGCAAAATGAATCGCCTAGACATTGATGAAGCCATCCAATTGGCAGATCAGTTGGTGGGAATATCCAATATAAGAATTGATCTAGCAGGTGAGAAAATTATCTATGCACCAACCAGTGGATATTTTCAAATAGCGGCAGAGAACCCTGATCTCCTGACTAGCTATGGCTATCCATTTCAGTGGTATTTTGATGGCACAGCCTTAACTAGCTTTAAAGGTGTGAGTATCCAGCGGTCAAGTTTGGATAGTCTTGATCAAGGTAACTACCAATTAGGTATACAAATTGGCGAGGAAACCGTTTTAAGTGATCCCATCAGAGTAAATATTGTGGATACTGACATCCAAAGTCTTCTCGAATTTGAAATGACTAGCCAAATTGATAATCACGTATTGTTAGTTCGTGAATCAGATAAACTTTTGAAATCTAGCTTAATCCAATCAGGCACCAATACCTATCAACTACTTCTCGATAAGCCATTAGATGAAATGAATCAGATAGAGTTAATTTATCAGGAGCTGGACTAATGTTGAAATCATTCAAAAAGATTAACCTTTTATGCCTTTTCGTTGCTCTAATAAATAGTGGGTGCGGACCAGGTCTTAAAGCCCTCACAGCATCAGACCTGGCGAGCACCTCAAGTGACGGTGGAAGCCAATCCAAGCCTGGTTACTTAGGATCTATTAAAAAATTAAGGCTAAACCAAAGCCTGAATCATTTTGAGATTTTAGATAGAGAGGCGGAATTGAGCATGGATGAGCTTAACTTTTACCAAAACAAGCCGATAAGAATATCAATCAAGTAATACAAGGAGCAGAGTAATGATACCACTAGTAATCGCAGGAATCGTAGCCACTTTGGCAGTAATTAGCCCAAGCTCTGACTATGAAGTGAAAACTCAGGACAGAGAAAAAATCGTGCAATATAAATCTGCCGGAAACCACCTCGCACAAAACCAGTAAGTTCTACTTACTGATTTTAGACGGAAAAAAACCACAGGCTCATTGCTTGTGGTTTTTTTGTACTCAATTCAAAATTTGTTTATTCACAAATTATGCGATTTTTCCTACTAACTGGAAAGCAATTACGAAAGCATAGATAACTAGTGATTCGATAAGAGCTAGACCAATAATCATTGGTACGAAAAGCTTTGGTTGAGCGGCAGGGTTTCTAGCAATTCCTTCTAAAGCAGAAGAAGCAGCCATACCTTGACCAAAAGCTCCACCTAATGCAGCAACTGAGATTGCTAAAGCTGCAGAGAAACCTAAAGTTCCAGCAGATGAAGCGTCTTGTGCGAAAGCAGGTAAAGCGGCGAATACAGTAACTAGGGCAAACATCATTTTGTTCATTATTAACTCCTTAATATTAATGATCGTGGGAGATGGACATGCTCACATATACCATCGACAACAATGTAAAAACAAAAGCCTGGATCGTGCACACAAATGTTCCAACGCCATAAAAAACAACGGGAATAATTGCCGGAGCAAGATCTAGAAAAATACCGAGAACCGTATGGTCACCGGTCATATTACCCGCAAGCCTTAGACCTAATGAAGCAGGTCTGACTGCGTGTGATATCAATTCAATCGGAAGCATCAAAGGTGCTAGCCAAATCACTGGACCTAGAAAATGTTTTAAGTAACCAAAGCCATGTTCTCTGATACCAAAATAATTGTAGGCTAAGAAACTAAACATACCTATTGCTAGGGTTGTATTTAAATTATCTGTAGCCGGTGTCATACCTGGAAGTAGGCCAGCGTAGTTATTAAAGAGTACAAAAACAAAAATAGCGCCAAAGAGAGGAACGAATTTACGCTTTCCTGCACCTAAAACCATATCGCACAAATAGACCATCAGGTCCGTAAAGGATTCAAATAAGGCTTTAACACCAAACTCTCCTGCAGGCTCTACTGCCTGATCCCCTTTGCCGAGTTTAGCTTTAGCAACAAATGATGCTGCTACAAGCAAACCACCAACAACCGCAGCCGTTGCTACGTGTACGTCCGATCCAACGCCTGGTATAAACTGTGTCCAATTAAAATGACCTGCTGCCATAACTAATCTTCCCTTTCAGAGTTACTCTGCAAACGATTGTAAACTAAGGCGAAAACAACTGCTGAAACTAATAAAACGCCTATGCCAATCATGAAATCAGCAATCTCCAGTAGTTCATACTCGACTACCATAAATATGAAAATTCCTAAAATCGCATACTTAAATACAATGACACCTATGGGCAAGGCAACTGAATTCTTATTTAGCATGCCGCTTAATGTGACGATTAGTAGTGCCACATTTAAAAGCATGAACATCGTGCCAGCGCTGAACGAAATTAAACTCGTTCCAGGCTTAACAAAAGATAGTATGGCCCCAATCACAATAGATAAAACAATATGTATTTTGAAAAACTCGGTAATATGATTGTCTTTAATTATCTGAATCACTCGATTCTTCTAGCACTTTCATTGCTCTGGTCAAATGAAATATCCAAACCACTAGAGCAAGCACAGCGCCCCCAGCGACTCCAAAACCACTCAGAGAGTATTCTTTGTCCAATAAAGATCCTACGTAAACTAGGCCCACTACAAGAGCCACAAGCTCAAAAGCCAGTCCCATAAAAAAAGCCATACCACGATTCATTACTTCATTTTTCCTCTAGCACCAGGTTGCTGTTTGATCAGGTATCTAATCCGAGCCAGCTTCTCCATAATGAATGGAGATTCCTTTTCTTTTTCTGGTAGGGAGTTAAGTAGCTCGTAAGCTCCCTTGTAGTCTTTATTTTCTTCCAATGACAAACTCAGTCCAAGATATAGTTGTTCCTCATTAGATCTCTCTGGATAGTATTGAAGAAGGTATCGGTAGCTCTCAACGGCTTCTTTGTATCTTTTCTGGTTCTGAAAAATATTTGATTGTAGAAGCTTCGCCTCAAAAATGTAGGGATTTTCTTCCTTCACAATGTCTTGGAGCTCAACTTCTGCCTGATAAAAGTTATTTTTGTAGAAGTAGCTTCTGGCCACAAACAATTTAGCCTCTATGTTTTTCACTTCATTTTTACTTAATAAAGCAAATTTAGAAAAATGATTTATAGCCCTGTCGTAATCGGTTGCCTGTTCATAGTAGAATTTTCCCAATTTAAATTGCGCGTCCATTCTCTCATCTTTATCCAGGGACCGGAGAATAATATGCTTCAGACTATTTTCCATCAAAGTTTTGTCGGGTAAATGAATACTGGAAATTTGAAATAGCTGTTTGGCCGCTTGGACACTAGACTGATTTTCTTCATTTCTTTTTAGGAATTTATAAAAATAGTCTCTAGCCTCAGAATAATCCGATTTTTCAAAGGCTTTTTGAGCTTTTTCAAGTTCGTAATTTTCACTTCTAATACTACAGCCCAACAATACACTAAATACTATCGAGCCCTTTAATAGATTAGTGAGTTTCACCTTCAATAGTTTCTTCATCTTGAACCTCACTAGAGCTGGTAATTGCTATATCAGACACTTGCTCGTCCGCTTTAACATTAAATAGCCTGACGCCCTGGGTATTTCTTCCTATAGAAGAAATATCACCGCATTTCATCCGAATGACCATTCCTTTGTTACTAATCAATATGAGATCACTGTCGTTGTCGACAAGTCTCGTGCTAATTACTTTTCCAGTTTTATCACTAGTCTTTTGGGCTATAATTCCTACCCCACCACGACTCTGTGTTCTGAACTCTTCTAATTTAACTTTTTTACCGTAGCCCAATTCTGTAACAATCAAAATCTCAGACTCACTTTCCTTTTTAAGAACAGCAAATCCAACCACTTGATCTTCTTTAGCTAAGGTAATTCCCTTAACACCTCTAGCATTTCTACCCATTTCTCTGACGTCAGATTCTTTGAATCGAATAGACATACCATTTCTGGTAGCGACAAAAATATCATCCTGCCCATTACTCAATCTAACGTCCATCAATGAATCATCTAGGTCCGTCTTAAGCGCTATTATTCCGCCCTGTCTTGGTCGACTAAATTGGTCGATAGCGGTTTTCTTGATAATTCCTTTTTTTGTTACAAAAACGATACTAGCTGTCTGGGTAAAATCTTGTACTGGAAGGATTGCCATTACCTTTTCAGATGAGTCCAGCTGAACAACATTATTAATTGATTTACCTTTTGATGTTCTGGCCCCTAATGGAAGTCTATGTACTTTTACCCATAGAACTTTTCCTCTATCCGTAAAAACCAATAGGGTTGTATGAGTGTTGGCCATAAAAATATTACTAACTACATCCTCTTCGCGAGTTTGCATTCCGGACAAGCCCTTACCGCCTCGCTTTTGCACTTTGTATTTGTCTAGTGGGATACGCTTGATATAGCCAGTCTTAGTCAAAGTAACGATTACGTTCTCTTTTGCAATGAGATCTTCATCTTCCATTTCTTCGGAGGAACCTTCTATTCGTGTTTTTCTATCTGTACCAAACTTTTTGCGTATTTCAGTTAGTTCTTCAACGATTATTCTGTTCACTTCATTGATGTCACCCAAGACCATCCTTAACCATTCAATTCTTTTGTAGAGCTCTTTAAGTTCATTTTCAATTTTATTGCGCTCAAGACCGGTTAATCTGTGAAGTCTCATTTCCAAAATAGCTTGTGCCTGAATTTCTGAGAATTCAAATTCGCTCATCAATCCGGCTCTTGCGATACTTGGTTCTTTAGATGCCTTGATTAAAGCAACTATCTCATCAATTTGATCTAAGGCTTTGCTCAAGCCTTCTAAAATATGAGCTCTCGCTTCAGCTTTCTTTAATTCAAAAATACATCTACGAGTAACAACATCACGCCTATGTTCTAAAAAGGCTGATAGCATCTCTTTCAAAGTAAAAGTTCTTGGTTTTCCCTTTTTATCTAGAGCTAACATTATACAACTTACAGATGTCTGTAGTTGCGTATATTTATAAAGGCGATTTAAAATCACGCTAGCGTTTTCGCCCTTTTTAATATCAATAACTACTCTAATGCCTTCTCTTGAACTCTCATCTCTTATGTCAGATATACCTTCTACTTTTTTATCTCTTACAAGGTTAGCCATGCCTTCGATCAACTTAGCTTTGTTCACTGCATATGGAAGTTCAGAAACTATAATTTTTTGTCTGTCATTTTTTGCTTCAATGATCTCGGTCACAGCCTTCAAGTAAACAATACCGCGGCCCTTGTGGTAAGCCTCAAGAATTCCTTTTCTTCCAGCTATAACTCCAGCTGTTGGAAAATCAGGCCCTGGAATAATTTCCATTAACTCATCGATCGTTACTTCAGGATTTTCAATGATTTTAATCGTACCATCTATAACTTCGGTAATATTATGTGGAGGTATATTTGCAGCCATACCAACTGCAATACCTGTACTTCCATTAACAAGTAGATTTGGGTATTTACTAGGAAGTACATTTGGAATTAAAAGGGAATCATCATAATTGGGAGAGAAAGAAACCGTTTCTTTATCAATCTCTTCTATCAGTTCCTCAGCTAGTTTTGTCATACGTACTTCTGTATAACGCATTGCTGCCGCACTATCTCCATCTATAGATCCAAAGTTACCCTGACCATCAACCAATGGACAACGCATAGAAAAATCCTGTGCCATTCTAACAATTGCATCATAAACAGCTGTGTCACCATGTGGGTGATATTTACCAATAACATCACCAACAACACGAGCTGATTTTTTGTAAGGCTTATTGTGGTAATTAGAAAGCTCGTTCATTGCAAAAAGCACTCGCCTATGAACTGGCTTCAAACCATCTCTAACATCTGGTAAGGCTCTTCCAACTATTACACTCATCGAGTACTGAAGATACGCATCCTTCATCTCTTTAGTGATTTCTATGTCCGTTATATTTTCTTTGAATGGAGTGTTATTATTTTGATCTTGATCCATTTTTTATCCTTACACTAAATTAAACGTCTAACTCTTTGGCGCTCAAAGCATTATCTTCGATGAACTTCCTTCTAGGAGCAACTTCTTCACCCATTAAGATACTGAAGGTTTCCTCTGCTTCCATTGCATCATCGATGGAGATTCTCAATAGAGTTCTATTTTCAGGGTTAAGAGTAGTTTCCCAAAGCTGCTCTGGGTTCATCTCACCTAGTCCCTTATAGCGTTGTATGTAAATACCTTTCTTTGAGGCTTCCATCACCGAATCTCTAAAAGATCTATAATCGGCATATGATATTTCTTCCTCACCCACTTTTAGGTTCACGGGCAGAGAAATTTTGGACGAAATATTTTTCCAAAGAGACAATAGTTCTTGAAACTCAGGGCTTGTGATTTCGGCGAAGTCATAAGTAGATTCAAACGTGGCACCATATCTGAAAGTTTTTAACTTAACACTTACTGATCCATGAGCTGTGTCTTCATTAACTTCTATATCTGCGTTAGTTATATCCCCTGGTTGATCTTTTAAGAAGTAGTCTTGTAACTTTCCAAAGACCTTTTCAGCCTCTGTTTTGGACTTTATTACTTCTTGAAGATCTATATTGTTCTCTAGAAAATAAAGTAAGGCCTCTTCAGTAAAGCGGCCAGATAGTTTCCTTAAGTAAGTATAAAATTTATCAATCGACTGAATGATAATTTTCATGTCATCCAAGCTAACTTCTTTACCGATTAAGTTAACTGCGGAGGCTCCTTTATTCAGAAGATATTCTGTTAGAGCATTTTCGTCTTTCAGATAAACTTCTGAGTTACCTTTCTTAGCTCTATAAAGTGGAGGTTGCGCTATATAAACATAACCTTTCTCTAATGTTGCTGGCATTTGTCTAAATAGAAATGTGAGTAGCAAGGTTCTAATATGGGATCCATCTACATCCGCATCTGTCATAATGATAATTTTATGATAACGAATTTTTTCAATATCTACATTTTCTTTTCCGATACCAGTACCGAGCGCAGAAACCATCATCTTGATTTCTTCGTTACTTAAAATTTTATCAAATCGAGCTTTCTCTACATTAAGAATCTTACCCTTCAAAGGTAATACAGCTTGAGTTCTTCTGTCTCTTGCTTGTTTGGCTGAACCTCCTGCGGAGTCTCCCTCCACCAAGTAAAGCTCACAAACTTTTGGATCTTTCTCCTGACAATCAGCCATTTTTCCCGGTAGCCCACCGCCATCAAGAGCAGATTTTCTTCGAGTTAATTCTCTGGCTTTTCTTGCCGCCACTCTTGCCCGCGCTGCACTGACACATTTTCCAATAATATTTTTAGCTGCTGCAGGATTTCTATCCAGCCAATCAGCTAATTTAATATTTACTAGATTTTCTACTGCACCTTTGGCTTCGCTAGTTCCTAGCTTAGTTTTAGTCTGTCCTTCAAATTGTGGGTCTGGAACTTTTACAGAAACAATTGCTGTTAAGCCCTCTCGGATATCATCGCCATCTAAGTTGCTATTTTTTAAGTCTTTAAATAATTTTTTTGCCTGACCATAAGAGTTTATTTGTCTAGTAAGTGCTGATCTAAAACCCGCTAAATGTGTTCCACCCTCTTTGGTATTGATGTTGTTACAATAGGTATGGATATTTTCCGAATAGGAATCATTCCATTGCATTGCGATTTCAACATCTATTTGGTCTTTTTCTCCGTTAAAGTACACAACCTCATTAAATTTTTTCTTTGAAGAGTTCAAATGTTCCACAAACTGCGAAAGACCGTTCTCAAATTGAAAGTGCTCTGTTTTTTGCGATCTGTCGTCAACTAGGACTATATGCAAACCAGCATTTAAAAATGCCAATTCTCTAAAACGTTTCGATAAGGTATCGAAATTAAAAGTTAATTCTGGATCCTGAAAAATTTGTTTGTCTGGTTTAAAGGTTATTTTCGTTCCAGAGTTACTAGTCTCCCCTAGTTCTTTAAGCCCATCGTCAGGAGCCCCTCTAGAGAAACTTTGTCTCCAAAGTTTACCGTCTCTTTTAACCTCAGCAACACAAGTGGAGGATAAGGCATTTACAACTGAGATACCAACACCATGCAAACCACCTGAAACTTTGTAAGAGTCGTTATCAAATTTTCCACCCGCGTGCAAAACTGTCATCACTACTTCCAAAGCACTTCTTCCGTCCGTGTGTTTTCCGATAGGAATCCCACGGCCGTCATCTTCCACTGAAATGCTCTCATCCACATGAACAGTAATCGTAATTTGATTACAATGCCCAGCCAATGCTTCGTCGACAGAGTTATCAACTACTTCCCAAACCAAATGGTGATAACCACGAGCTGTAGTATCACCGATATACATTCCCGGTCTTTTACGAACCGCTTCTAAACCTTCTAAAACTTGAATCGAACCCGCATCATATGATGGCTGAACCGTTTCTTCACTCATGGATTGAATCCTTTTTTAAAACTATTTAACTAACGATACTTCACCTTCCGAAACTTCAAAAACATGGATGGATTCCATGTTTTTAAATTCCGGAAAATCGAATTCCGTTGTTGTGATAAAGGTTTGAGCTTCGTTTTCCTTCAAAAAGGCTATTAGAAACGATCTTTTCTCTTCATCCAACTCGGATAGTACGTCATCCAGTAAAAGTACAGGGAAGACCCCATAGCGTGCGTTATGATACACTATTTGAGCCATTTTGAAACTTAAAATCAGTGCTCTTTGCTGTCCTTGCGAACAATAATATCGTGAGTCATTCCCCTCGAAAATAATCTGAATATCATGTTTATGAGGGCCGAAAAGACTAGAAAATGTGGATAATTCTGCGGATTGTAGTTGATAAGCTCTTTCTCTTAAGGTTTCTTCGATTTCTTCTCTAGATTTTCTGTTCAATGTATTTCCTGAAGCAACATACTCCACAGAGCTTTCCACATTTTGATTGCTAATTCTGCCCATAATTTCAGAAAAACTTTCTTTTATTGCCTCAATGGCCTCGATTCTTTTCACTGTAAGCTCTAGACAGATCGGGTAGTACTGCTCGTTAATACTGGCAAAGAGAGCTTTAAACTCATTTTGATTTAATTTTTCATCCCTGTAGTTTTTCAGGCATTTGTTTCTATTTCTTAAAAGTTTCGTGAAATTAGCTAAAAGCTCAGCATTTTGAGAATCTATTAAGCATAATAGGTCGTCCACCAATACTCTTCGCTCGTCTGGTCCACTTTTGATAGCAGATAGACTTTCAGGTGAAAACAACACACAAGGAAAGTGCTGCTGTAGCTTAGCACCAGAAACTCTTTTGTTATTCAGTAGGTAAGTTTTTGTTTTTTCGCTAAACTGAGCTTCGATAAAATTCTTAACACTCTGTTTTTTCACACTTGCGCCTATGTAGGCTTTTTTATCGTGGATAGATCTGTTGATTATGTGAATATTGTTGCCAGGCCGAAAAGCTTTGCCGTTCGTTAAGAGGTGAACCGCCTCAATGATATTGGTTTTTCCTTGGCCGTTTTTTCCAATGAAAATATTTAAAACAGGAGAAAGTTTAAGTTCTCCTGTTTTTATATTTCTGTATTGATAAAACTTTAATTGCTCTAATCGCATTTACAGGCGCATAGGCATTACTACACAACGGTAATCTGGATCATGACTTGGTTTTATCAAAGCTGGTGAAATTTGATCATTTAATTCAATATCAACAGTTTCATCATTGATCGAAGTTAAAACGTCCATCAAGTATTTTGCATTGAAACCAATTTTCATTGATTCACCATTGTAGTTTATTTCCATTTCTTCTTTAGCGTCACCTAACTCAGGATTGTTAGATGTTATTTTCATCGTACCACCATCAAAATTCAAAGTTACGCCTTTTGATTTTTGGTTAGACAATAACGAAACTCTTTTTAAAGAAGCCAACATTCTGTCTTTATCTACAACTGCCTTAGTTTTTAGATTTTGTGGAATAAGCTGTGAATAGTTGGGATATTTTCCTTCGATCAATCTTACCATCAAAATTGTTTCTTGGTTTTTTACAATGAGTTGTGAACCTTCAAAAGCTAATTGTAAGTCATCAGAGTTATCGAGCATCTTTCTTATCTCGTTTAAACCCTTTCTCGGGATAATTACACCACTCGCGCTGGAGTTAGAATTATTTTTAGTGGGAATCCGATCCACTAGGCTTAATCTATGACCATCTGTTGAAACCATTCTGTATGTGTTTGAACTGTTACCTTGGTTTTCAAAGTATACACCGTTTAGATGATATCGGGTTTCATCGTTGGAAACGGAGTATATAGTTTTCTCAATCATTTCTTTTAAAACTGTTGAACTAGTTTCTAGAAATTCATTTGTGGAAAAAGTTGGGAATACTGGGTATTCCTCAGCTCCGATTCCAACTATGTTAAAAAGAGATTTTCCTTGAGAAATTTCCAACCAATTATTTTCTTTTTTTTCCAATCGAATCTGACCATCGGGTAGCTCTTTAATTATATCAAAAAGATTCTTAGCACTTACTGCTACTTTGCCTTGTTCTAAAACATTTACGTTTACTTGATCTGTTAAGCTAACCTCAAGATCTGTTGCAAATACCTTTAATGAATCTCCTGTTGCTTCCAACAAAACATTTACCAACACTGGCATTGTATTTCTCTTCTCAACAATGTTTTGTGTCTTTCCCAAAAGGTTTATTAATTCATTTTTATCTATTTCAATTTTCATTTTATTTCCCTCTTATTTAAATAGTTATAAGTATATATATATAACTAGTAGTAGTAGTAGGTCTTGTCGATAGGGCTGTTTTATACTTAACTACCTAAAATTACTCAAGTTTATTTGTGGAGAATTAAGGGATAAAATCGGGGTCAAATCCCTTAAAATTGTGGCTAAGTCGAGTCCCCAATTATGCCAACAGCTTACTCCACATGCTTATACAGTTCTCCAATTCACAATCCTGTTAAATTGTGGATTCGGTTCGTTAACTCATCAAGATCCTTACGTAAATCCGAATTTGTCTCTAGTTGACTCTCAATTCGACGAATAGCGTTAATTACCGTAGAGTGATCTTTTCCACCAAAGGCTCTACCGATATCTTGAAGAGATTTATCTAAATGTTTCTTTGTTAAATACATCGCCATTTGTCGCGCCACAACGAGTGGCTTACTTCTATTGGCAGATTTTAAGTCACTCACTTTTACGCTATAATGATCAGCAACCATCTTTTGGATATCCTGGATAGTCACACTACTAGCCTCACTAGAATGGTTAGCCAAAACTTTTTTAGCTAGCTCCAGATTTATAGGTAGGCCCTGTAACTCCGTGTACATCTTCAGCTTATTAAGATTACCTTCTAGCTCTCTAATAGATCTTTTGGATATCCTTGCAATAAAAGAGATAACCTCTTCATTTATTTTTATTCTTTTTTGTTCCGCTTTATATCTTAAGATAGCGGTTCGAGTTTCAAGATCTGGCATTTGAATGTCTGCGATAACACCCCACTCTAAACGAGTCCTGATTCTGTCAGCAAGCCCTGTAATATCTTTTGGCATTCTGTCACTTGCGACAACTACCTGCTTACCTCTTTCTAGGAGATCGTTCAGCGTGTAGAAGAATTCTTCCTGTACAGCCTCACCCCTTCCAAGGATTTGAATGTCATCCACTAGAAATACATCAGCCTGGCCTCTGTAGGTGTTTCTAAAGTCATCCATCTTCCTATGTCTCAAGGCAGATATACAGTCATTCATGAAGCGCTCTGCGGATATGTAAGTAATTTTGTACTGAGAAAACTTCTCTTTTATATGATTTCCTACTGCATTAAGTAGGTGGGTTTTACCCATACCGGTAGGTCCGGATATAAACAGAGGGTTGTAACCCCCTTTAATTCCCGGGTTTTCAGCAATATTATAGCAAGCCGCATGGGCAAACTCATTATTTCTTCCTACTACGAAAGTTGAAAATAAATACTCTGAGTTTAGCGTGTCATGGCTTTTTACCCTACTGTCATCATCAGGATTTTTAAAATAAATATTATTTTCATCTCGGCCTACTTCAGCCGTAGAGATAAAATTTGGAGCCGCTTCCATCTCCATTTCTTCACCAGTTACAATTAACTCTACCTGGAATGGACCACCATAAATACCTGAAATCTCTTGGCAAATTCTGTCCAATAGGTTTTCAGAGATCCAGTATTTATGTAGTTGGTTAGGGACACCCAATAAGAAGCACTTACCGTTTTGTCTGTCTTCTACACTTTTTAATACAGTGGGCTCAAACCACGTTTGAAGGAGTTTATTGCTACTATTTTTAGCTTTTAAATTTTCTTTTACAGTTGTCCAAAATACTTGATCTTGCATAATAACCTGTCTTTCCTTTGGGTAGATTGACCAAAAACCCCTCAATTGTGGATAACTCTTATCAACCTTTTATAGGGAATTCAATCACAGATCCGCAGCTTGACATTTGTGCATATAATATGTTTTTATTCACGCCTTGAAAAACAGCAAGCGAGACGTATAAAAGTCGTAGCTATTATATTATTAGGAGAGTTCGTAATGAAACGTACATACCAACCATCTAGAAAAAAACGCAAAACTTCACACGGTTTCCGCACCAGAATGGCAACCAAATCCGGTCGTGACGTTCTATCTCGTAGAAGAACTAAAGGACGTAAAAGACTTACGGTTACTGTAGGTGGGAAGTAATTCGAATCCTCTTGATGTTCTGAAGAATCGCAATGATTTCTTAGACTTAAGGTCGAAATCTAAAAAATTTGTTATCAATGAGTTCACCATGGTGGTGTTCAAACCAAATCAGCTAGGAAAGCTTTGTTTTGGGCTTACTGTACCTAGAAAGGTTGGTAAGGCTGTCTTGAGAAACAAATTAAAAAGATGGTGTCGATATTATTTTCAGAACCTCCAAATGGATTCCTCTACTTTTTCTGGCTACAACTGTAATGTTATCTTTAGACCCAGCAAAAAACACAAGCTCTCAAGCTTCCCCTATCAGCAGTTCAAAGCAGATATGGATCGCTTTTGGCAACATATTGAATCTACTTAGCTTAGGTATAATTTGGATCTATCAAAAGTTTGGTAGAGCCTACCTTGGTAATTCTTGTAGGTTTCACCCCACATGTTCAGAGTACGGAAAACAGGCTTTTAAAACTTTCGGTTTTGTAAAAGCATCGCGACTTACATTAGTAAGGATTTTTAGATGTAGGCCTGGAGGTTCATACGGAATGGACCCACTACCCGAATATCTTTTGGAGAAAAAGAATGGATAATAATTCATCAGGAAATTTTTTAGATAAAAACACAATCGTTGCCATCGTATTGTGTTTAGTGCTTTGGTTAGGATGGTCTCAATATCTTCAGAATAAATATCCTGATATGGATCAGGCTAAAAGTGTCCCTACCGATCAGGTAGCAACGGGTGCTAACTCCTCAAATTTGCCGGCAACTAAAGGTGGGCAATTAATGGGGGTTTCAAATAACACCGAGCAAGAGCCTTCACTGAACGCAAAAGTAGAAATTCCAGAAGCTAAAGAAGAAACTATTAGCTTCAACTATGACAATTTGATGTTTGACATAAGTTCAAATGGTATGGGCCTTAAGAATGTAGCTATTAAAACTTATAAAGATAGAGATGGTGAAGATATAAAAATCGTTGAGGCTGGCGACATAGCAGCCTTTGCAACGTTTTTTAGAGGAGAGGCTAAGGCGATACCATTTCAGTTGAAAAAATTAAATCAAAATGAAGTTCTTGGTACCTTTGAAAATGAACAAGTTATAGTAGAGAAAAAATATTTTATAGATGCAAGTAATTATAAAATCGAGACCTCTATTTCTGTACAAGGAAAAGGAAGTTCCTCCATAGCTAGTTTACAAAACCAATTTGCAGAAAAAACAGTGAATCCAGAGAGTGCTGGGTTTTTGATTCCTTCTATGGATCGACAAGAATTATTTGTAGCTCATTCTCAGGATGAAGAAAGAGAAATATTTAGTTTGGAAAAACCATTTTCCGGTTCTTTCAAGTCTGTTTTTACCGCGAGTTTGGCCTCTCACTATTTTGCGGCTGCGGTAATTGACAGGTCAGATATACTTCCTGATATTGATGTTACTTTTGATAAGTCTAAAGAGCTAACTATTGCTACGTTAAATTATGTTTTTCCGGCTGGTAACTCTAAGGCTGCTTTAAACTATGATTTATATATAGGTCCCAAAGATTTAGATCTTTTACGTACAGTGGATGAGAAACTAGTTAGTATTGTTGATTTTGGATGGTTTTCCGGTCTAGCAAAACCACTTTTGAGTTTGATGAAGTGGCTCCATACCAAGGTAGGCAACTGGGGTTTAGCTATTATTTTTCTTACCATTTTAGTCAGGCTTGTAGTTCTCCCATTTAATGTGATGTCTTACAAGTCGATGAAGAAAATGCAGGAAATTCAACCGGCACTTAAAAAGGTAAGAGAAAAGTACAAAGAAGATCAAGTAAGAATGAATCAGGAAGTTATGGCTTTGATGAAGCATAACAAAGTGAACCCAGCTGGTGGGTGTCTTCCAATGCTACTACAATTTCCAGTTTTTATCGCATTGTATAGGGTGCTATCTGAGAGTATAGAATTATATCAAGCCCCATTTGGATTGTGGATTACGGATCTTTCACTAAAAGACCCTTATTACGTTCTTCCAGTGGCGATGGGTATTTGTATGTTCATCCAACAAAAGATTACACCAAACACCATGGATCCAGCGCAACAAAAAGCGATGATGATCATGCCAGTGTTTTTTAGTTTATTAATGATTTCGTTACCAAGTGGATTAACACTCTACATATTTATAAGTACTTTGTTTGGAATTATCCAGCAGCAAGCTTTTATGAAAAAAGCCTAAGTCACTTCGGAGGAGAAAAGAAATGAATTTTTTAAAGAAACTGTTTGGAATGGGTAAAGGAAGCAATGATTCTTCTGTGGAATTAGTTGAAGAAACCTTAGAAACTTTAGGTGAACTAAGTGGTTTAGAGTATGAGTATGAAGTTGATATTGATGGCCAGGATATAAAAGTAGAACTTAGCGGTGAAGACTCAAACATATTAAAAGAGAAAGACGCTCAGCTTCTAGACGCAATTCAGTTTTTTACAAAACGAAGCCTACAACATAGCGTTCAAGAGGGTCGATACAACGTCCATTTTGATTGCGAAGGATATCGAGAAGAGGCTGATAACGCCTTAATAGAATTAGCTGATAAACTAAAAGGTATAGCTTTAGACAAAAAGAAGTCCGTATACTTCAGGGCCCTACCTCCTCGTGATAGAAGAGTGATTCATCAGTACCTTGCTGACGACGATAGAATTGTTAGTAAGTCCATCGGTGATGGACTTTTTAAAAAGATTAAGGTTTTTCCAGCCAATCAGAAATTCAATAAAAACAAAAAAAAGCCGGCACAGCAAAAAAATGCCAATTAGATTAGATGGCTTTATTTACTCCTGATCGCGATAAAGATACAATTTGTGCCTTAGCCACTCCTCCTGGAAGGAGTGGTATCGCAGTTTTAAGGGTATCAGGTTCAGATTCTTTTAATATAGTCCGCCTTCTTTGCGCTAGCCTGCCCACAAGCTTAGAAAGCCATAGAATTTATTTTGCTAAATTGCGTGGCTTTGATTCTGATGAAATTTTAGACGAGGTATTGGTTAGCTGCTTTGAACAAGGTAAATCTTTTACCGGGGAAGAGTCTGTAGAGATTAGCACCCACGGAAACCCTGTTATCATTCAGAAGGTTCTTCAAAGTCTTATATTAGCAGGTTGCCGACCTGCCGAAAGAGGCGAATTCACGTATCGCGCTTTTTTGAATCAAAAAATAGACCTTGTCCAAGCAGAATCTGTGTTGAATGTAATTGAGGCTGAGAGTTCAGCTGCTGCCAGTCTCTCCCTTAGGCAATTAGATGGTGAGCTAAGTAAAGTTCTGGCTCATCTCGAGGATGAGACTACATACTGCCTTGCCAATATTGAGGCCAGTATCGATTTTACGGAAGAGGATATAGAGATTATAGATTATCCACTCCTAGAGCAAAAGTTATCTAAGTTACTTAATTTAGTAAGAAAATTATTAACAGGATATCGTTCAGGTAGAATTCTAAAAGAAGGCCTAAGGGTATCTTTTATTGGCAGGCCAAACGCTGGTAAAAGCTCTCTCTTGAATAGTTTGTTAAGTGAAGAGCGCGCTATAGTTTCAAATATACCTGGAACTACAAGAGATGTAGTTGAGGGAAATATTCAAATATCTGGTGTTTCCGTGAGTGTTTTCGATACTGCTGGACTCCACGATACAACAGATAAAATTGAACAGATGGGTATTCAAAGATCCGAACAGATTATCAACTCATCGGACATTGTCTTTTATTTAATAGATTTGAATAGTCAGAATATTCAAATTGATACAAATATACTTGCTAAACTTGATCCTAAAAAGACACAAATTATTTTAACTAAGTCTGATTTGCTCCCTGAGCCTTGCCTATCCAAAAATGCTCTTTTGACTACTCACGCGTCTAGGGATTTATTACAAAGTTTCTATATTGACCAAGACTTAAGCACCATTGATTTGTTAGTGTCGAGCTCTACTAAAAAGGATGGGATTTCTGATCTTTTAGGCTTTTTAGAAAAAAGAGTGCAAAACTTGTATGGTGATGACTCGGCAGTTGTTTCACAAGCAAGACACTTTGAATTGCTAGGTGAAATTGACGGCTTTTATTCCAAAGCCATTGATTTAGTTAGACAGAGAGAGAGCTCGGAATTTATCAGCTTTGAATTACACGAAAGTATTTTTAGGATCCACGAGCTATTAGGTAAAAGATTTGATGATGAGGTCATGGACCGAGTCTTCAAGGAATTTTGCATAGGTAAATAGTTATGAGTATTCAATATGACATTATAGTTGTTGGTGCGGGACATGCCGGGATAGAGGCTTGTTTGGCGCCCTCTAGAATGGGACTCAAAGTTCTTTTGATTACATCCCGCCTAGATAGGATTGGCTTTATGAGTTGTAATCCCTCTATTGGTGGGCTTGGCAAAGGCCATATCGTAAAAGAGATAGATGCATTGGGTGGGGAAATGGGCTTTGCTGCGGATAAGAACTGTGTGCAATTCAAAAAGCTTAATTCCAAAAAGGGCCCTGCTGTACGTGGTACCAGAATGCAGGAAGATAAGGATAAATACTGCGAATATATGATGAAGCGCCTTTCCGAACAGGAAAATCTAAGTTTACTAGAAAATGAAGTGAAAACTCTAATATTAGATGGAGATGCCTGTAGAGGTGTCCGTTTAGCTGATGGTTCTGAAATTAAATCACATAGCGTAATACTAACCACGGGAACCTTTATGAATGCGATAATGCATATAGGTGTAGAGAAGGTATCCGGTGGTCGAGTGGGTGAAAAGGCAACGATAGGGATTAGTGACCAATTGAATGATTTTGGCTTCGAAGTGCAGCGATTAAAAACAGGAACCCCCCCTCGGTTAAAGAGATCCTCCATCGATTTTTCAAAAACTCAAGAAGAGTTTGGTGATTCCTCATTTATTCCATTTAGTTATCGAAGTTCCCCGGAGTTGGAGTTAAAGCAAATTTCCTGCTACCTGACCTATACCAATGAAAGAACTCATGATGTAATTCGTAAACACCTGGATAAGTCCCCTATGTATACCGGGGAAATCACTGGAAGTGGTCCACGTTACTGCCCTAGCATCGAAGATAAAATCACAAGGTTTTCTGATAGGGATAGACATCAAAGCTTTCTAGAGCCGGAAGGCGTAGATAGCGATATTATATATCTCCAAGGTATTTCAACTTCTCTGCCAGAAGTACATCAATATGAGTTTCTTAAAACGATTGCTGGCTTAGAGAAAGTAGAGCTATTGAAGCCTGGTTACGCAGTAGAATATGATTTCATAATCCCGACCCAAATATTTCATAGTTTGGAAACCAAAAACATTAAAAGCTTATATTTAGCAGGGCAAATTAATGGTACCTCTGGCTACGAAGAAGCCGGTGGACAAG
Organism: Bdellovibrionales bacterium; assembly: GCA_045110695.1. Taxonomy (GTDB): domain Bacteria; phylum Bdellovibrionota; class Bdellovibrionia; order Bdellovibrionales; family UBA840; genus JBGCGH01. The sequence goes on from JBGCGH010000015.1 coordinate 52,486, forward strand.
GTTTGGTTGCAGGCGTTAATGCAGCATCTAAAATATTAAATAAAAATGAATTTGTTTTAGGAAGAGACGAAAGCTATATCGGGGTTCTGATAGATGACCTAGTTACGAAGGGAACAAAAGAGCCTTACCGAATGTTTACCTCAAGAGCTGAACACCGACTAATGTTAAGAGAAGACAATGCCTTGGATCGACTATTCAAAAAAGCATCTGACTACTCACTTATTCCAGAAAAAGAACTTTCGAGAGGCCATCAGATATTGAATTCTCGGGCCGAGTATTCAGACTACTTAAAATCTCATAAATTAGTTCCTAGCCCCTCTACCAACAAAAGCATTGAAGCAATGGGAATGACGCCCCTTGTTAAGCCCAACACCCTAGAGGAGTTCCTAAGGCGGCCAGAAGTGAATACTCAAACTATACATGATCTAGGCTACGAAGTACCAAAAGAACATGTAGTATATGATCCCGTTGAGGTAAGTATTAAGTATGCAGGATATATCAGGCGTCAGGGTGAGTTGATTAGGCAGGCAAAAAAACTTGAAGATCACCTAGTCCCAACAAGTATTGAGTATTCACGAGTAGCCGGGCTAAGTTCAGAAGAACGTGAGAAGCTTGGTCAAATCAGGCCTAGAACACTAGGCCAGGCTAGCCGAATCAGTGGAGTGAATCCATCGGCTATTCAAGCCTTGATGCTGCACTTACGAGCTTATAAGCCTCCGAAGTCGGCAAAGCACCGTTAAAAAGTGGATAACCTTGGTGATTTTGTGAGTATCTATTTCTCCATCGACCTTATTTTAGGCACTTAATTAAAATTCTTCAGAAAATGGATATTATCGTCGAATAAGTTTTCTTCGCCTTTTTAGATCTCTAAATTTTAAATCTTTTAGTTTTGTTCCTTTGTTCCACGTGGAACAAAAGTTTTTACTCAATAAGGTTTTATTCGGAATGTTCCACGTGGAACATTCCTACGATAGAAAATATGATTTTAAGATTGTTCCACGTGGAACTAATAGTTTTTCTCACTATCGAGTAGAGCGTTGATGTCGTTTGCGATTCTGCGAGAATCCCAATCCCTAGAAGCGTTTTTCAACCTATTGGCTCTTTGGTACCTATAAAATTGAGAGGGATTAGGCCATTCGCCCTCTTTTTCCATATTATAGGCTCTAATATAGCTATTTCTAGCCTCAAACTTCCTATTGATGAGTTTTATATTGAGGTAATGTAGTTGTTGGTTCGCTTTTCTCAGCTTTTTCTTGGCCTTGTGATATGAATTCCAGTTAGTCTTCGTTTCCCCTTTGTAAGGAACAATCTTTTCAAGCATTATCTCAGTATTTTTTAAATCAGTTTGTGCCTCTTTAATTGTTCCTTGAGCCTCTTTTAATTGGCTTTGTATGTCGTTGTATATAGGGTCCCTAAGCTCGGGGGCAGGGTCCGGCTTTCGACATGCACTGAAGGAGATAATAGTAAGCATCAAAATAATGATCTTTTTCATGCATTAACTTATCGGAAATTGACTTTGTTACTTTAATTAATGAAGATGTTACGTACTTTTGTATTTCTACGACGTTGGAGAACAAAAAATATTTCAAAATTTGGACCAGACCTAAGTCTTGTGATGATCGAGGCAAAGTTTTAATTGAAGGGGAATTACATGGCTAGAATTATTTGTATTGCAAACCAAAAAGGTGGTGTGGGTAAAACTACAACGAGCGTGAACCTCTCAGCTAGCCTCGCTAAAATGGGGCGCCGCGTCTTATTGGTAGATATGGATCCGCAAGGAAACGCTTCCTCTGGCCTAGGTGTTAAGCAACACGATAATCAAGATGCGACCTCTTATCATGTACTGATTGGGGAACTTAGTATTTCTGAAGCACTTGTAAAAACAGATGTTCCTAATCTAGATGTAATCGTAGCTACTCCTGACTTGGTCGGCGCCGAGATAGAGCTAGTCGATGCTCCAAGAAGAGAGCAAAGACTAAAAGAAGCATTAAGTGTTCAGGATACTAATTATGACTATATATTAATTGATTGTCCGCCATCGCTTGGCCTTCTCACATTAAACAGTATGACAGCAGCTCATTCTTTTGTGGTTCCATTGCAATGTGAATACTATGCCCTCGAAGGCCTTAGCCAACTTTTAAATACGGCTGGTATAATTAAAAAGAATCTCAATCCAAGACTTAAAATAGAGGGTATTGTCTTAACAATGTTTGATACCAGAAATAATCTAAGTCATCAGGTGGTTTCAGAGATTCAAACTCATTTTGGCGATAAGGTCTTTAAATCAGTTATTCCAAGAAATGTAAGATTATCTGAGGCCCCAAGTTATGGGCAAAGCATTGTGGACTACGACCCTAAATCTGTTGGTGCTATTAGATATATGTCCCTAGCTAAAGAGTTGGACGAGAGAGTTCAGGCTATTCTTAACTCTGCAGCGGAAACAGAGGTTTCACAGGAGCAAGTGGAAGAGACAGCTGTAGAGCCGGTGAATGTTGTAGAAAAAGTAGAAAACCTGGAAACAGAGCGAGAGATCAATGTCTAAGAAGAAAAAAAGTAAAGGTTTAGGGCGAGGATTAGGGTCTCTTTTGGGTAACACCCCGGAGTCTCAAGAAAATCAAAACATTATGGCCAGCGACAAGCCAGCCCCAGCCCCTAGACCTATAAAGTCGGCAAAACAAAAGGCAGAATTAAAGAAGACACCGGAGCAAACTGCAAAGGTGGCTTTGAAGGAAGAGGCGGCGAAAAAAGTATCAGAGCCTATAGTAAAGACAGAACCAAAAGTTATCGAGAAGATCGTTGAGAAGGTTGTAGTAAAAGAGCAAAAGGTTCCAGAAGGTAGTCGAATTTGGAGAATAGCAATTGATAAAATTGTTCCAAATCAATTTCAGCCGAGACAACACTTTAATAAAGAGTTGGTTGAGGAGCTTGCTGCTTCCATAAAAGAGCATGGTGTATTGCAGCCGATCGTCGTTAGAAAAACCGACGATAAAAAGTTTGAGTTAATCGCTGGTGAGAGACGGTGGAGAGCATCGCAGATGGCGGGACTCCATGACGTGCCTGTCATAATAAAAGAGGTTGATGATCAGGATTCCTTGGAGCTTGCGCTTATTGAGAATATCCAAAGATCTAATTTAAACCCAATGGAAGAGGCAGAGGCCTACCAAAGATTAGCGGATGAGTTTCAATTAACTCAGGAGCAAATCGCTAAAAAGGTTGGTAAGAAGCGTGCAAGTGTAGCTAACACTCTTAGGCTCCTTGCTCTTTCTCCTGAAGTCAGACAGTTTGTGGTAAATGGCCAAGTTTCGCAAGGGCATGCAAAAGCGCTATTATCAGTGGATGATCCAGTAAAACAAAGAGAGTTGGCGAAGCGAGTAGTGTCTGAAAAGTTGAGTGTTAGAGCCACTGAAGCTCTGGCCGCTCAAACCCATATCGGAAAAGAAAAAGTGAAGTCAGAGAATGTGGCCGATGAGATATCCAACAGATTAGCCAAAGGTGTAGCCTTTGAACTACAAAAACTTCTGGGTACTAAGGTAAAAATTGATTATGCTAACGGTAAGGGTAAGGTACAAATTAACTTCTATAGCGATGATCAATTTAATGAGATAGCTGACAGGATGAAAGACGCGTGGAGATAGAAAAGACTTCAACTACTAGAGATATCCAAGAGCATAATGATAAAGTCAGTGAGGGTCAGGTTACTGCTATTCTTGATAAGGGCGCCAAATTTGAGGGCCAGTTAAGTTTTGAAGGAACTGTCCGTATCGGCGGTCATTTTAAGGGTGAGATTTTTACTCATGACACACTTATTATTAATCCCGAGGCTGAGGTGGAGGCACAAATAGAGGCCGATACCGTAATCATATCAGGTGTGGTTAAGGGAAATATATTTGCTAGGCGACAGATACTAATGCACCCACCAGCAATTTTTAAGGGAACGGTCACGACTCCAAGCCTTAGAATTGAAGAGGGTGTTGTTTTCGAGGGCGCCACCTATATGCCTAAAAACTAAACAACCCCCGGATACGGTCAAAACTTTGTGCAATCGACTTTTTTAACTGCGAGATGTAAACTGTAATTTGATTTTACAAAAGGTGCTATCTGAAAAGTGGCATCCAGTTGGTCTGTTCTAAGTCAATAACATGATAAAATCAGGATAGTTTATTGGTGGTGTATCAATATTTGTGGTCTTCGTAATTTTGTTGACCCCCATACTGCCCGAGTGTTACCTAGAACCGCTTTAAGTACATATTAAAGGACTGGTATTAATGGAAATTCTCAGCGCGCTAGGATTAAATAGTACGTTTTTTATTCAATTCGTTATTTTTCTCGTGGCATTCATGACTCTGAAGTCACTTGCTTTCAACCCCTATTTAAAAGCTCTTGAAGAGCGTGAGGATAGAACAAAAGGGCAAGAGCAAGCCGCCGAAGATCTATATACAGAAACGGCTCGTCTTAACGAGGAATTTGCAGATCTGTCTAGGCAACAACTAGAAGAAATTCAAGTTATCTATTCTGATGCAAAAAAATCAGCCGGCACGGAGTACAACAATATACTTCAAAAATCTAAAACTGAAGTAGAGAAAAAAATGGCAGCGTCAAAGGCGGATATAAAAAGCCAAATTGCAAGTGCTGAAGAATCCATTAAGTCAGAAGTAGTTAATGTATCTAAATTGATTACACATCAAATAGTTGGAAGGGAGCTGTAATGAGAAAGCAAATTTACGGACTACTCCTTTTATTTGTATGTATAAATGCTTACGCCGCTGGTGGTGGCGATGGGATTCCCGTGAAAATGGTGATCGTGCAGGCTATCAATATCTCTATGTTTTTGGCTTTGGTAATTTACTTAGTGAGACCAAAAATAAAAGTATATTTTGGCGACAGAAAGAAAAACTATCTCGAGTATGTTAATAAAGCCCAAAAAATGAAAGAAGAAGCAGAGGCGCAAAACACTGCTCTTAAAAATAAAATCTCAAAGCTAAAAGAAAATAACGAGGCAGAAATTAGTAAGGCTAAATCCGACGCTGAACAAATGAGATTAGACATAATAAAGCAAGGCCAAGAAATAGCTGTTAAAATGGAAGCGGACTTAAATAAAAGTCTTAAAAATGAATTGGCTATGGCAACAACTAGATTACGTGCCGACTTAATTGAAGCGTCGGCAGACTCTGCCAGAGAAAAAATGAAGACAGGATTAGAATCTGCTGACTACAAAAACATGAATAATGATTTTGTTAAACAACTGGGAGCTATCAACTAATGAAATATTCGCTGCTAGCTGAAAGATATGCTAAGGCCTTGTTTGAGACTGCGAAGGAAGATGGAGCCTCGGACCAAGTGTTTGAAGAAATCTCTATCCTTCAAGAAGCTATAATGGATGATGAGTTACAAGCCTACTTCAACTCTCCTATGACTCAGCTTAAGGACCGCAAAGAGATTATTAAAAGACTCAATGATGCGGCCAAAACATCTGAAACAACACAAAACTTTTTAAATGTTCTAGCTGACAATAAACGCTTAAACATTTTTGAAGAGCTTGTAAAAAAATATAGAACGATCTTGGACGAAGCCAATGGAGTTGTTCGTGGGTCTTTAACTTCCGCTGTAGATTTGCAGATGGAAGAACGCAGTAATATTGAGGGGCAAATTAGTAAGCTTCTTAATAAAAAAATTGTTCTAGAATACGAAGTGGATAAAAGTATTTTAGGTGGAATCGTAGCAAAGGTTGGGGATTATACTATTGATAATAGTGTGAATAACCAGCTTAAGAAAATAAAAGAATCCTTGATTGAGGGAGTTCAGTAACATGAGCATTAGAGCAGACGAAATTAGTAGTGTATTAAAAGACCAAATTAAAAACTACAACACAAAGCTAGAGCTAGAGGAAACCGGAACGGTTTTATCTGTTGGTGATGGTGTTGCTAGAATTTATGGACTGAGAAACGCAATGGCTGGAGAGCTAGTTGAGTTTACTGGCGGAATCAAAGGCATGGTTTTAAACCTTGAGGCCGAATCCGTTGGTGTGGTTATTTTTGGTGATGATTACCACATTAAAGAAGGCGATACTGTTAAGAGAACAGAAACTATCGTTGAAGTTGGTGTGGGTCCTGAGTTACTCGGAAGAGTTGTGGATGCCCTAGGTAATCCAATTGACGGTGCGGGAGATATAAGTGCTACGGCCAACAGGCCAGTAGAAGTAAAAGCTCCTGGTATTGTTAAAAGAGCTCCGGTCGAAGAGCCTTTACAGACCGGTATTAAAGCTATTGATTCTATGATCCCAGTTGGTCGAGGACAGCGAGAGCTAATTATTGGAGATAGACAGACCGGTAAAACGACTGTTGCAATCGATACTATTATTAACCAAAAGGGTAGAGACGTTAAATGTATCTACGTAGCAATTGGTCAAAAGAAATCTACTGTTGCCCAAGTGGTTGAGAAATTAAAAGAAGCAGGTGCAATGGATTACACAGTAGTTGTTTCAGCTACTGCTTCTGAGCAAGCACCTTTGCAGTTCTTGGCACCATATACTGGAGTTACTATTGGTGAGTATTTCAGAGACAACGGTCAACACTCATTAATTATTTATGATGATTTAACAAAGCAGGCACAGGCCTACAGACAAATGTCACTGCTACTTAGAAGACCTCCGGGCCGTGAAGCCTACCCAGGAGATGTTTTCTATCTTCACTCAAGATTATTAGAAAGAGCAGCAAAGCTTTCCGATAAAGAGGGTGGTGGATCCTTAACTGCTTTACCAATTATTGAGACCCAGGCAGGTGACGTATCTGCATATATCCCGACGAACGTGATTTCTATTACTGATGGTCAGATCTTTTTGGAATCTGATCTTTTTAACAAAGGTGTAAGACCAGCGGTTAACGTAGGTATCTCGGTGTCACGTGTTGGTGGTGCAGCTCAAATTAAAGCAATGAAGCAGGTTGCTGGTACTTTGAAGCTAGAATTAGCTCAGTATAGAGAACTTGAAGCCTTCGCGGCCTTTGGTTCTGATTTAGATGCTGCCACACAAGCGCAGCTTGCAAGAGGATCAAGATTGGTTGAAATCTTAAAGCAGGCTCAATACACACCATATGATGTTGAGAAGCAGGTTGCTGTTATATACGCTGCTACTAATGGTTATGCTGATGGCGTAGATACAAAAAATGTTAAAAGATGGGAAAAAGAGCTCGTTGAGTTCTTAGAGCAAAAGCACTCTCATGTATTGACTGGAATCATCGAAAAGAAAGCGCTTAAAGACGAGGTTAAAGATAATCTTGTTAAAGCTTTAGAAGAATTTAAAACTGTTTTTAAATAGGGTATAACTGATGCCAAGTACTAAAGAACTTAGGGTTCGAATTCAAAGCGTAAAGAGCACGCAGCAAACTACTAAGGCCATGAAAATGGTTGCGGCTAGTAAATTAAAGCGTGCTCAATCGGCTATAATGAATGCCCGTCCATACGCCCTTGGTTTAGAGCGAGTGGTTACAAATTTGGTTAAAGGCCAAGATTTGAGCCATAGGCTTTGCCAACAAAGTCCGGAAGACAAGAAGGTGCTTTATGTAGTTTTCTCTAGTGATAGAGGGCTATGTGGTGGTTTCAATTCCGGTATCTCAAAATTTTCTATGAATGAATATAAGCAGATGGACTCAAGCACAGAGACAGACATTCTTTTTGTAGGAAAAAAAGCTGCTTCCTATTTTAGAAATAGAAAGTATGTGGAGAAATTCGATATCGTTGGAGACTTAGCAAAAGTAGGAGATTACTCTTATGCTAAGAAATTCACTGATCGTTTAATAAATTTCTTCGAAAATGAAGGCTACGACAAAGTATATCTTCTATATAACGAATTTGTATCAGCACTTTCGCAAGATCCAAAGAAAGTCCAATTATTACCAGTAAAGTTTGAAACGGAAGCCTCAGAAGACTTAAGCGATTATATTTTTAAGCCTAATGCTGGCGAGATCGTCGATACTTTGATCGATAAACATGTTTATACACAAGTGCATAGAGCGATTTTGGAAAGTTTGTCCTCAGAGCATGCAGCAAGAATGAATGCGATGGAGAATGCAACCAAGAATGCTGGTGAAATTTTAAAATCATTAACTTTAACATATAACAAGATAAGACAAGCAGCGATTACCACAGAGTTGATAGAAATCACTAGTGGTGCCGAAGCTATTGCGAACTAACGGAGTAATGGAATGGAACAGGGTAAAATTAAACAGGTATTAGGTGCTGTTGTTGACGTGGAATTTCCTAGTGGACAACTTCCGGCTATTTATAACGCCTTAACTCTTACTAATAAAACTATTGATGATCAGGCTGATAATCTGGTTATGGAAGTGGCCCAGCATTTGGGAGATAACGTAGTTCGCTGTATCGCGATGGATACTACAGATGGATTGATCAGAGGTCTTGGAGTTAAAGATACAGGTGATAAGATCAAAGCACCAGTTGGTGACGGAGTTCTGGGTAGAATTATTAACGTAACAGGTGATCCAGTGGATGAGGGCGGCCCAGTTAAGGCTACTGAAAAATGGGCAATACACAGAGCGGCTCCTGCATTTACTGAGCAAAGCACTAAAATGGAAGTTTTAGTTACTGGAATTAAAGTTGTTGATCTACTTGCACCTTACTTAAAGGGTGGAAAAATTGGTCTATTTGGTGGTGCTGGTGTTGGTAAAACTGTATTGATTATGGAGCTAATCCGTAATATCGCGACCGAGCATGGTGGATATTCCGTTTTTGCAGGTGTTGGTGAGAGAACAAGAGAAGGAAATGATCTATGGGCTGAGATGAAAGAGTCTGGCGTATTAGGAAAAACTGCTCTTTGTTACGGACAGATGAACGAACCTCCGGGAGCTCGATCTAGAGTTGCTTTAACTGGTTTGACCATTGCTGAGTACTTTAGAGATGTTCAAAATCAAGATGTACTACTATTTGTTGATAATATATTTAGATTTACCCAGGCCGGTGCCGAGGTTTCCGCATTATTAGGAAGAATTCCATCAGCGGTGGGTTACCAACCTAACCTTTCAACTGAGATGGGTGCTCTTCAGGAGAGAATTACCTCAACAAACAAAGGTTCAATTACTTCCGTACAGGCAGTATATGTACCTGCGGATGATTATACTGATCCAGCTCCAGCGACAACTTTTGCTCACTTGGATGCGACAACAAACTTAAGTAGACAGATTGCGTCTCTTGGAATTTATCCTGCTGTGGATCCATTGGCCTCTACATCTAGAGTTTTAGATCCAGGAATCGTTGGAGAAGAGCATTATGAAACCGCAAGAGAGGTTCAGGCAATTCTTCAGAGATATAAAGAGCTACAAGATATCATTGCTATTCTAGGTATGGACGAGTTATCGGATGATGACAGACAGACTGTAGATAGAGCACGTAAAATACAGAAATTTCTTTCCCAACCATTTTTTGTTGCTGAGCAGTTTACAGGAATGGAAGGAAAGTACGTGGAACTAAAAGATACAGTTAGTGCTTTTAGAGAGATCCTTGATGGAAAACATGATGATGTGCCTGAGCAGGCTTTCTACCTAGTTGGAACCATCGCGGATGCTTTAGAAAAAGCTAAAACACTTTAAGAGGCTTTAACATGAAAGTTACTTTAGTTACTCCAGAAAAAAAATTATTCACCGACCGGGAGACAAAAGAGATTTTTGTACCTGGCCAAGAGGGTGAACTTAATATTTTGGACGGTCATGCTGCATTTATGTCAACCCTGACTACGGGTTGTATTAAGTTGGTAGATCCTGAAGGAAAAGTAGAAGCTTTTAGTGTTTGCTCTGGATATTGCGAAATCAATGAGGATAGAGTGATGATATTGGCTGAAACAGCAGAGTCCTCAGTGGAAGTTGATATAGATAGAGCTGAAAAGTCCTATAAACGTGCTCAAGAGAAATTGGAGCAAGCGGGTTTAACAGTACCAGAGTATGAGCAGCAAATGTTTAAAGTGAAAAAAGCATCTACTAGAATTGAGTTGGCTAGAGAATTCAGAGAGAACCACTAGAGTTTATTAAAATTATTGTGAAAAAGGGATCTAATCAAGGTCCCTTTTCTTTTTTTCAGAGCTGGCCACAACCCTTCCTTCGTTTATTAGATTCGCAAAATTCGTACTTAGATCACTAATATGATAATAGGTCTTTAAAACATTTAAATTTTTTGGCCAATCTTGGTCTTCGGAAAAACTTTGGATTATTACAGAGTTTTTTGAGTGGAGAGAATTGGTTTTTGTGAGAATGGGTTTATATCTACTTTTGTTGAGCTCAATGTAAAAGAAGGCTTTAGGGTATTTTTTAGTGAGTCTAGCAAGAAAGTTTTTTCCTTTAATTCTAGAGGTGTGGAAGTATTTTACAGACTGTTTATTGGCTCTTTTCAAAAACGAATTATATGTACTTCTGTAGGGACTAATAATTACGATACTTGCTTTCGATCGGAATTGTTTTTCGGCCAACAATAGCCTCTCTTTAAACTGAGATTTTTTATATATTTTTTTGTGTAATGCCTTTAGGTCTTTATTAAAAATAAGTGCCTTTAATTGATAATCTTTTAGCAGAGAACTTCCTTTGTTAACTTTATAGACCTCTTTCGCTAGGCTGACCATTTTTGAACGATCTTCCACTAGCTTTTTAAAACTTTCATTGGATTTAGCTTTTTCTAGGATGTAGTTAAACGATCTATATTGGCTTCTTGGGTTCCAAGCTATCATAACTTGATCTACTCCAGCTTCAATAGCCATATAACTTCTTCGACCTGGGTCTTTTACTATAGTTGATGCTTTCATTTCGATATCATCTGTAATTACTAGTCCTTTATAGTTATATTTTTTACGAAGAATTTCTGTAATAAGAGGTTTAGAAAAGCTGGCTGGAAAATTGGAAGAATCAATTTTCGGAAGACTTAGGTGCCCGATCATTATTGCAGGTAACACGTTGTTTTTCATCAGTTCCAGGTATGGTATTAGATCGTGTTCTTCCAATTGCTTTGTGCTTTTATTTAAGACAGGGAGTTTGTGGTGAGAATCTGTTGTCAAGCCACCATGGCCGGGAAAATGTTTTGCTGTTGAAAGTATTGGTGCCGAGTTAGCACCTTCTATAACGGCTCTTGAAAAAACCGCCACTTGCCGGGGATCAGATGAGAAAGCTCTTGATCCAATAAAGTCGCGACCTTTGGAGTTCGAAACATCTAGAACTGGAGAAAAGTTCATAGTAATTCCCAGAGATCTAAGGATATTACTGTGAACAAAAGAAAAATCTCTAATTAGATCGGCGTCGCCAATTTTTCCTAAAAGTTTCGCGCTTGGGTAGGCAGGTTTGGTTTTTATTCTAGTAACGATTCCTCCCTCTTGATCGACTCCTATGAAAGGGAGAGGGAGTTTCAACTTTTTATAGTATTGATTTATATCGTATATAAGACGATTTAACTGTTTCGCATTTTTGATATTAGCACTGAATAAAATAATACTTCCGGGCTTAATATCTCTAATTTTTCTCTTAGTCTTTTTTGTAAGAGTTTTTCCGCTAATACCTACTATAAAAAGCTGACCCACCCTTGTCTCAAGGCTGTGTTTGGCTTCTGCCATGAAAGAAAATAAAAAGAGGAATAGGACTAGTTTTTTCATATCAGTATATAGTGTAATACTTTGTTGGAATTTTTAGAATAATAGTGAGCAGGAACTAGCGTTTGGTAGACCGACAAAAGCCTTGGTTTTTTGTTGATAATTCGATCATCACGAATACTACTTTGAATCTTTAGTTCAATCGAATTATTCTGATGATATGATCCGCCTAACTAGTGTTATATTTCTATTTCTGACTTGGTCAAATTATGCAATTTCTGCGGTTCTCATGGAGAGACAGAATCTACCAGATTACCGTGTTCCGGAGGTGGAAAGTCTTGTGCCTAGGGAGAGGGGTAAATACTCTTGGATAGTTTCAATTCTGACGGCTAATAAACAATTTACCAGAGTTTCTGGCGGGCCTGATAATAATGTGGATTCAAAGATCAATATGTTGGGTGCCAAGTTTTCACTAAACTATAATTGGTTCAGTTTAACGGCTGATTTAGAATATGGTGTCGATCAAGGGGTAGTTAGTAGTTCAATTGGAGAGCAGCGACTGATGAGTAGCTCTGGACTTATCTATATGAACCTTCCTGAGTCATGGTATATTAGGCCTTTCCTGGGAGCCGGCTATTATCTTTTAGAGTATAGTGTAATTAAAACCTACGACGAAAATGTGAGTGCGATGTTATATCGAGCTGGATTCACAACTAGTTTATTTCTATTCGATCCTGGAACAAAAATGGATGCTTGGATAGATTCGAGAGTATTTGATGCAAGCATTATATTAGAGGCAAGATTATACGATGTAGTAGATAGCACTACAGAGGAATCAAAGTTTGAGTTGGCAGCCGGCCTGGAGATAGAGTTTTAAGTTATATCCTCAATCTCTTTTAGAACTTTTGCCCATTCCATATCTTCCAGGCGCACAACGAATTTGTTTTCAGGTGTTAATCTGTATTTTTTATTTTCTTGAACAACTTTTTTGAGAAGTTTGTCGTGATTGATTTTAGCTGTTTCGGAAAAACTTATACTAAGATTAACCTTCCCAGCAGAGATGTCAGTTATCCCAATTTCTTTACATTTTTTTCTTATTAACATTACACCCATTAGCTGTATCAGCTCATCAGGGCAAGTTCCAAATTGATCGACTAGTTCATCTTCTATGTCTTCGAGATCTTGAGGTCCTGTAATTTCAGAAAGTTTCTTATAGTATTTGAGACGTGTACGTATATCAGAGATATATTTGTCAGGAATAAGTGCTGGGATTCTGAGGTTGATCTCCGGTTCAATTTCCGTTTCTACATCAATTCCTTTAGCGTGATTTAGGGCTTCTTCAAGAAGTTCTAAATACAGCTCGTATCCTACTACATTTACGTGACCAGATTGCTCGTCGCCTAAAATCGACCCAGCCCCACGGAGTTCTAGATCGTGATGAGCGATTTTGAACCCACTTCCAAGAGCGGTGTTTTCTTGGATAATCTTTAATCGATCTTGCGCCTCACGCTCCAACTTGAGATTCTGAGGTATCATAAGATAACAATAAGCTCTTTCTTTTGACCTACCGACCCTCCCTCTGATTTGATAGAGCTGACTCAGGCCCAGCTGTTGGGCGTTATCAATAATCATGGTATTTGCATTGGGATTGTCCACACCACTTTCAATGATACTTGTGCAGATTAAAACTTGAAATTCATTTTTGAAAAACGATAACATAACTTTTTCGAGTTCACCTTCCGGCATCTGTCCATGTGCAATTTTCATTTTAACATCTGGAAGTAACTCTTGTATTTCATTGGCTCTTGCATAAATACTCTGAACCCTATTATGAAGAAAATAAATCTGCCCACCCCGTTGCACTTCACTCGAAATAGCTTTTTCAATAGTTGGTTTGCTGAACCTGTTAACAAAGGTTCTAGTGGGAAGTCTATCTAAGGGTGGTGTGTTTATAACACTAAGGTCTCTCATTCCGACGAGGCTCATATTTAAAGTTCTAGGAATTGGAGTAGCAGTCAGAGTTAATGTGTCTATGTTAGTTTTCAGTTGTTTCAACTTCTCTTTGTGGACAACACCAAACCTTTGTTCTTCGTCTACAACAACAAGTCCAATATTTTTAAGCTCGATGTCCTTACTGAGAAGCCGGTGGGTTCCAATGATCAAATCAACCCTTCCTGCGTTCAGATCAGCTATTATACGCTTTACTTCACTTTTTGAAGTGAATCTACTAATGCCCTCTATTTGAACTGGCCAATGCTTAAAACGTCTTTTGAAATTTTCTAAGTGTTGGAATGATAAAACAGTCGTTGGAACTAAGACTGCGACTAGTTTGTTGGATTGAATTACTTTGAAAGCTGCTCTCATAGCGATTTCAGTTTTTCCAAACCCTACATCACCACAAACAAGTCTGTCCATTGGTTGATCACTTTGAAGATCGGTCATGATATCTTTAATTGAGTTCAACTGATCTTCTGTTTCGGTAAAAGGGAATTTGTCTTCGAATCCAAAATATTCCTCATTGGGTGCAGAGTAAGGAGTCCGTTTAATTTTAGTTCTTTTGGAGTACAATTGCAGTAACTCATCCGCTATATCCTTAAGAGAGTTTTTAACCTTAATTTTAGACTTTTCCCAAGAGTTACTTCCTAGTCTATCTATTGGGTTTGTACCGGAATACTTTTGCAGTAGACTAATACTATATACAGGAACAAAAAGTTTATCCCCATCTTTATAAACCAACTGAATAAACTCAGAAGAGCTTCCATCTAAACTAATTGTGGTCAGCCCATCGTAGGTTCCAACACCATGTTGAAGATGTACTATTTTATCTCCGGGGTTCAGGTCACTAAATTTATCAATTCCAGAGATATCTTCTATGCTTTTGAAGCTTTGCTTAGCCTTTGATTTTAGTGTTCTTCCAAATAATAGTTCAGAACTTAAAAATGATATAGAAAGGTCAGACAAATTAGCAGAGGAGACTATAGGCTTTTGAACAACATGAATTAGTTGTTTATTGGTATCTTGTCCATCTAAAACCATTGATAAATCTTCCAAAGCGTCGACAATGTCAAAAAGCTGGTATTTTGTATTTAGAAGTGCCGCCCGTATTCTTTCTCGTTGAGTTGCATTATTTAGAGACAAAACAACTTTCTGATCTTGTAGTTTTTCTCTTTCTATCAATTCAACTACGGGATTTGATTCGGGCTTCATTGTTGCTACTTTATGTAATACTCTGGCCTGAAATTGATATTTATTGTCCGCTTGATAGCCGTCATCAATTATTTCCAATGAATTAAAAACTTTGCTCGTAAATTTTTCTGTATTTATTTTATCGTCATATAGAAATGCACTTTCTGGCTTAACCTTGATTTCGTTCTCAGGAGTGTTTTGGTATCCCGATTTTAAGTCTTGATATATGTGATCTAAATTTTTCTGACAATCTCCAAGGTCCCAAATGAAAACATCTTTGTCGCTAATAAGGTCATAGAAAGTTTCAAAGCTTTCATGAAAATACGGTAAGAGTTGATCCAAACCAGTAAAGTATTTTTTTCGAACCAACTTAGATACGAATTCTTCTTTGTCTGTGAAATTAATGCCTTCTTTTAAGCAGTCTTCTTTCCATAACTTTATTAAGTTTTCTAAATCTACATACTCTAAGAGGCACTCTCTCGCGGGCATTACTTCAACACTGTTCCTGTTATCAAAACTTCTCTGGGTGTTGGGGTCATAGGATCTAATGGTCTCAATTTCTCGGTCAAAAAGCTCAATCCTTACTGGCTTCTCAAGGTGTGAAGGGAAAATATCAATTATTCCACCACGATCAGCAAAATAAAGGGATTCCTCAACTTGATCATTTGCGAGGTAGCCTAGTTCAACAAGCCGCTCAAGGAAGTTCATGGGTAGATCTTGTCCAACTTCAAGATGCATCGAGTTCTTTTCGAAGAAGCTTTTGGGGGCAAATTTAAGTAAAAAGCTTTCAGGAGTTGTAATAACAAGGCTTTTACTTTCGCTTTTGATTTCATTATAAAATCTTATTTTATTGGCAATTCCAGAGTAAGAATCGATTATATTATCGTAGAATCCTCTAAGTTTAGGCGAATAAAAAGAAACCTGCTTGTCCATGCCCCAAAACCTGAGATCCGTGAGAAATTCCCGTGCTTTTTCATCGTTCTCTACAATAAGTATGGATTGCTTATTGTTATTCATGCTTCGGGTAGCTAGGGTCCGTGCTAAAGCCAGGCTGGAGTGTACCCCATTAAATTCAGACGATCGAAAATGGTTTTCGGTAGAATGTTTTATTAGCTGGTTTAGATAATCGGTTACCATTTACAATACCTTGACAAGAGTCCAGTGAAACTGAGTTAATGTAATATATTTGGGCGGGAAAGAAAATATGGATTTTACCTTATCATCGATATCAATTTTAATCTTTTGGACTGTAGTCTGTGGATCGATATATTTGATTAGAGTAGATTTTTTTAACAATTTTTCAAATAAGAGACCGCTATTAAAATCGTCAAACAAGATAAAAGGCTATAAACTTCATCAGCTGTTTTTGTCCTCCGTTAGCCTACTATTTCTTTTCTTATTTATAAGTGAGCAAGAGCAAAACTTAGTTGAGATTGATAGGTTTCTTATGGGGGCATTTGTTATTAGCTGCACGGCAGGTATTTTTCTGTTTGGATCAAAGGCAGAGTCGTGAACAATTTCTATCCAATTTTATTTTTCCTAGCGCTTCTGATCATATTAGATCTTTTTTATGAAGTTTTCCTTTTGAAAGCCCGTCGAAGCTCTGACCAATCTTACCTTCCCAGAGCCTACCGATCTCTCCAGCGCATTTGTCAGGTCGGCTCCATAAAAACAGTATCTGATCTTGTTTTTTTAGGACTTTGTTTTGCCTCAATACACATTGCTTCTTATTTGGTATTCTATTCGCCCTCGAATATTTTTAGCAATTTAAGTATCCTAGCCTGTTTTAGCTTATTGATTTTATTCTCGGTTCTTAAAAATCAATCAAGTTTGTCCGGACCTAAGCTTACAGTGAATCTGGGAAATTTTGTGTTAGTTTTAATGGTTCTTTTTTCTATCTATCTCAGGGAAAATATAGTTAGTGTTGGAAGAATTGATCCAAATTTGATTTTGCTTGTGTCGCTTGTTTTTTCCATGGGAATCGTTTGTGGAAAATTTGATATTGATCCATTCTTTGATTATAAGAAAAAAATGGGTTTGATATATATTTTAAATGAATCTATCCAGCTATTATGGGTTTCATTGGTGGTGAGTTTTGTCTCACCTAGTTTGTTTTCGGGAGAACCTAGTTTTACTATCATTGGAACTCTAGTACTTTTAATCAGAATAATTCAACGTGCTATTGGTGTTTACCTGCCAAATTGGCAGATTCATAACTGGGCAAAGTGGTTAAGGTTTTCTGTACTTCCATTTGGTGCGGGTATCATTGTTATTTTATGGATGGGCTCGAGTTATGTATAGGGAGCTTTTGTTTTATCTAGGATGGCTAATTTTATCGTTGGTTCCCCTGATTAACACAGGTCAAAATAACGAACTTGTATTTATATTTATAGTAAACGCTATGTTTTTCTCACTAATGAACTTGTCAAAAACAGTCCAGGTTAAAGAATCGCTTACGAATTCATATAGTCGTATCAATACGTTGTACTTTCTACTTTTTGTTTTCTTTTGCTCTGGCTTCTTATATTTTGGTTCAAACCAGGAAGTTTATTTTGTGACTGTCGAATCAAGTACGGCCGTATTTTCGTTAGCGATTGTACTTTTCGTTGTGCAAGTGTGGAGTAATCATGAGTGAGAGTACATTGTTGATTTTAGTATTAAGCATATCATTAATGGGTTTGGTATATGCCTGGAAGACCAACTCAAAATACAGATGGAAGTTTAGTGCTGACTTTGTACTAATCCTCGCATTAATTGTTTTTGAACGAAATAGTGTGGATGTGTTTTATAGAAATGCGATCTTGTTAATTTGGTTTATATACCACTTAATACTTTTGAAGGAGAATGGTAAAAAAGATGAAGTTTCTACCACTTTGGAATAAAGCACTATTCATACTTTTCCCGCTGCTGTTCAGTGCAATCATAGTCGTTAAGCACGATAGCTTCATAGCCTATAATTTATCATCTCTAATAGTTTTATTTGCGATATACCTTAGTATGGTTGGCAATGTCACGAGATCGGATAATGTCTTATCCGCAATTTTAATCTGTCTTGTGGGATTTTTGATGCCAGAGGCCCTAGGATTATCAATTGCCTTGGCGAGTATATGGGTCCTATCCAAGGCTAGTTTCCCGGTTATGGAAATAGTCATTTATTCTTTTGTTATTTTTATTTTGGGTTTTACGTATGATGGCTTTGGAGTAAGTTCCGGTAGCCAGGTCTTATTTGGAATTCTAGTTCCTATGGCCCTTTTATTTTACAAAAAAAGAGAGACGAATGTTTTTGCTTTAGCTGTACCCACATTATATTTTGTTTCCACAGTTTCTAAAGAAATGGCACTGCTTTTTATGCTAGTCGCATTTGTAAAATTTGATTTCCAACTAATTAAAGCATCGGCAATATCCATACTTTTAGTCCATTCAGGAGTGGCTGCAGAGCCATCAATTGCGCTATTGCTATTGTCGCTATTGGCCCCATGGAGTGTGCCTGTTTTTGCTTCTATATATTATGGTAAGAATTTAATTTTAGAAATTTCAGAAAGTATCAGCTTGGCAATGGGCTTATTGATTGGTGTTCTACCAATGTCCAAACCAGGTGTCAGGCTTGAAAACCTAATCGTTATACCTGTAATCTCCGCACTATTATATGAGAAACTCTACTTAGTAGGTGACCTGGAGTTTATCGGAAATTATTTCTATCTTGCATTAATACTTAGTCTTCTGTTTTTGATAGCCCAGTATTTTCTAAGATCGAACTTTTCAATAATCGAGAGCCGTTTGCCAGTTGTTCATTTAAAAGAAGAGCGAGTATTGGCTTATGCAACTAAAGTTCAAAAAAATAGAACTACAGCGGTGTCGGGTTCAAATAGTGTTGAAATCACTATAGACACAAGAAATTGGTTTTTGAGCTACTCTTTTCTTACCATAGGGGTGGGGCTTTGCCTGTTGTTATTCTAGGAACAATTGTTTCATCAATGTTTATAGTTAGTTACTTCTTTGATTTTTCCTTAGATCAGAGGTTGCCTCTAATTTTAATTGTTTCTCTATGCAGTTTTTATCTATTAATTTTAACTCGAAAAAAGCTGCTTTCACATTTAGAGACAGGAATATATATCTTAATATTTGTGAGTTCTGGCTTCTACTGGTTAGAAACCACGGAATTGGTTCGGTTTCTTTTGGTTATTCTCACTCTGATCAATCTAGGTTTTTGTGTTTCTTCGAGAGTATTTACAAATCTCAGTGCGATCATGATATCCATAGCATTGTGTATCTGGCTAGGTATACAGTCTAATATCAACTATGTTCAAATTTCATCCAGAGAGTTAGTTCAGTTATCATATGTTGGGCTGGGGCTTCTCATTTTATTCGTCGCCAATAGGCTTAAAAATACATCGGAAGAGAATTATATTAGATTATTTTTCTCCACTGTATGCTTACTGCATCTATATTTAATAGATTCAGTCTCCTTAATGAGGATGGGGTCAGACAATAGCGACATCGTTCATATCGGTTTTCTTTTAATGAGCATGATTGTGTATTTCTTATTATTCACAAAGGCTAATGTAAAAGCTAAAAAGGTTGCACTGTTTGTTTGTACGATCCCTTGCTTTTCATTATTAATAAGTCTTGGGTTTGAAGTCCTAGGAAATAACGAAATTTTTGTGATTTACTTTCTGATGTATTCTTTCTCACTTTATTTTTTGATGGACTCCTTGAGCTTAAAAAAAATGAGTCTAATTTCTGGGATGGTGCTATCTCTGTTTGGGTTCTCTTTACTGCTGCTCGTGACAAAATCTAATCAGCAAACAAACATTCTGTTCGTTTTGGCAGTTCTTTCCTTCTGCTGGACAAGTCTTAATAGGGTAAGATCTGGGGGTGTTTCAAATGGGATGGATTAGTCTTCTGTATATTCCTAGTTTAATTCTGTATTGTTGTCTTCTGTTTACCTACATCTTTCAAAGAGGAATTTATAGCCATATAGCTCGAAGCATTTTTATGAATGGGATATTAATACAAATTCTTTACCCAGTATTTTTTCTGATTTACTCAGAGCAAAGCCTAGAGCCTCAGCAGTTACTTTATATTTTACCTTTGGTGCTCCAGTATGCTTTCATGTATATAAATCACCAACATGACAAAAAAGGATATCTCGAATCTTCAGCTATGGTGCTGGCATATAGCTTCCTATTTTTAGAGAAAAGCACGATGGCGACGGGCTTAGTCTTATTAGTCATAATTTTTGTAAAAGTGGATGCATTGGTTAAGAGGAGGCTTCTTCACGATAAACTTTTTGATGGGTTTATTTTATTGCTAAGCCTGTTGTTTTTTGTGAGCCTGGGCATGGAGTTAAATTCTGAAACGTTTAGAGTTTTTAAAAATATAATTTTCCTTACAATGCTAGGCTCATTAGTAGGGCTTTTCCAAAGAGAGCAGGGTCTTGAAGAGGCTAGTTGGTTTGGGGCTGTGAGAGAGCCTCTTTTAACGGTTTTAATTTTGAATTATGTGTTTTATTTATGTAATTCGGTTTCCGCTTCTGGGCCGGACTCATTCCAGTTATTTTTCATCTTCCTTTTATCATTGGTTCCCTTGGTTAGGTTTTTTCAGAGGGAAACTCTTCTACAAAGACTTATGGAAATACTATTGTTCTTCACTCTTTCAGGAATGATCTGTTTCAGTGGAATGAGTGAGTTTGGTTATGGTGTGGATCAAAATATTTATCTTATCTTATTTTTCTGCTCCTTTATGCTTTTCACCTTTACTCTTCATAGGTTGGACGTGGATCTCAGGCTGAACTGGGCTGACTTTGTAAACTTAAAAATCAAACAAGAGTCTCTTTTGATTTATGCTTTGGTTGGATTCTTAGCTTTAGGCGCCAGCTTTATAGCTTCTGGTTTCTTTTTTGCGAAACCTACGGCAATAGACGAGGTTCTTAGCAGCAAAATTCTATTGATGGATGTGGATAAGCTTATAGTATGGATGGCGGCTAGTTCGCAAATATGCCTTTATCTTTTCTTTGCAAGAGACTATTTTTTGAGGACTCAAACAAATTCTTAAAAATTTCGATCGGTTTTGAAAAAGCTCAACTAAATTTATGCTCAGTAAAACATCATAACTGGGAAGTACCTAAATTTGCAAAACGAGCTTCGTTGATAAAATTTCTCAACTGCTGGTTATACATGCAATAATGTGTTTACGTTGCCGGAATCATTGAATAATACTTGGTTTTAAATGTAGCAGTTTGTATAACAGTGGAGTGTTATTAATAAATATAAATAGCTTTAGGCGGTTCTATCAAATTATTTTGATAAAACATGAGGTTGCGTTTTCAATTAGTGTTCAAAGAGGGCTATTTTGATAATGTATTTTAGTTTCTGGACGTTTTTAATATTGGAGGCGCAATGCTAGATCAGTTATTGCCGGTAGCTTTCATGGCGATTTTTGTAATGGCTTTTGGTGGCGGTTTATTATTTGTAGCGAGCTTAGTGGGCCCTAAACCCAAAGAGCTATCGCTTGCTAAGCAGAGTGTTTACGAATCAGGTACCTTCGGTGAATCTGCGGGCTCAACCAAGGTTCCAATCAAATATTATCTAACAGCGATTCTATTTATAATTTTTGATATCGAGGCGGTATTTATTTATCCCTGGGCCACGATTTACAAAGATTTCCTTATCGAGGGTAATGGGGTTTTCATCTCCGTAGAAATGGGAATATTTATGCTAACCTTAATCTTTGGTCTATTCTACGTTTGGAAGGCCGGAGCCTTGGATTGGGAATAGAATATGGGTTCTGATTTAGTTGAAGTGTTAATAAACAGTATTAAGATTGTAACGATCTTTTTGATTATGGTCCAAGTCGTTCCTCTTTTGGTTTGGGTAGAGAGACGGGGTTCAGCATTTATTCAGTACCGTTTCGGGCCAAATAGAATCGGACCATTGGGTTTGTTCCAATTACTTGCAGATGCTGTGAAGTTCCTAAATAAAGAGGAGTTCGTTCCCAAAGAAGCCAATAGGTTTCTGTTTTATTTAGCTCCTGTTATTTCTTTAGTTCCAGGGGCGTTAGCGATGATGGCGATTCCCTTTAGTGTTCCTCTTGAAATAGAGAGTCTGAATTTATTTGGGCAACAATGGGGACCTTACTCTATCCCAATGCAGGGTGCTGTTATACCGATGGGGATTTTATATGTCTTCGGTGTTTCAAGTTTAGCAACATATGGTCTTTTAATAGCCGGTTGGGGCTCGAACAATAAATATGCACTTATGGGTTCCTTGAGAGCTTCCGCTCAGATGGTTTCCTACGAGTTAGCCTTGGGGCTAAGTGTAATAGGCGCAATCATTTTATATGGCAGTTTTGATTTAACAGAAATTATTCAAGCACAGATGGGAAGCCTTAATTTTAATTTCATGGGTGGTACTTATGGAATTGGCTTTCTACCAAACTGGGGAATATTTTATCAACCAGTGGGTTTTATACTATTTTTAACTGCAGCCTTTGCCGAGAGTAATCGATTGCCCTTTGATCTACCAGAAGCAGAAGCGGAATTAGTTGCAGGTTACCATACGGAGTATGGTGGGTTTAAAATGAATCTTTTCTATATCGGTGAGTACGGTCACATGATCGCGGCTTCTGCTTTAGTGGTAATTTTTTATTTTGGTGGCTACGATATTCCTGGTTTTACAACGGAATCTCTGACAGAGGCTCTTTCAGCCTTTGCAAGCACACCAACTCAGCTTAGCTTGTTTGTATCCCTAGCTTATTTAGGCAGTATGATTTTAAAGCTTTCTATATTTCTTTGGATATATATTTGGGTTAGATGGACCTTGCCTAGATTTAGATATGATCAATTGATGGATTTAGGATGGAAAACCATGCTCCCTTGGGCGCTTGGTAATGCCATTGTTACGGCTGTATTTGTATTTTTAGCTCATTATAAGGGGTAGGCGATGGACGCTACTAGTTTAACCTTTTACTTTTTAGAGGCCTTAATTTTATTGAGTGCCCTGGGTGTGGTCTTGGTATCAAACCCAATTTACTCTGCACTTTTCTTGGTACTATCAATGATCGGGGTTGCGGGAATCTTCGTGTCTCTCGAGGCATACTTCGTTGCGGTGATTCAGCTTGTTGTGTATGCCGGGGCCGTAACAGTTCTTTTTGTTATGGTGATTATGTTATTTAACCTAGAAAAAGAAAAGAAGGCTTTCTCGCAAGGCTTTTTCTCGCTTTTACTCAGAGTTGGGATTATAGGAGCTATTTGGGCTGTCGTTGCCAGCGCTTTAAAATCTACATTCGTAAATTTAACGCCTGAAGATATGCCCTTCCTAGATAACGGTGGATCAGGGGTCAAGGTTTTGGCTGAGACTCTGTTTACTCAATATGTTTTTGGATTTGAAATTATATCTGTTCTTTTAGTCACGGTTATTGTTGGTGCAGTTGCTCTAGCAAGAGCAAAGGGTGGTACACATGCTTGAGTCTATGGACTTTACAGCCGGCCTGAGTCATTACTTAATGTTAAGCGCTTTAATGTTTTGTATCGGAATGCTTGGGGTTTTAATTCGCAGAAACACAATCGTAATGTTGATGAGCATAGAATTAATGTTGAATGCAGTGAATATTAGTTTCGTTGCCTTTGGTAGGTACCAGGGCACAGATGAGGGAAACATCATTGTTTTCTTTGTGATGGCCATTGCCGCTGCCGAGGCTGCTATTGGTTTAGCCCTAGCTGTGGCAATTTTTAAACGATTTAAAGAAATAAATATCCGATTTTTTGAAAGACTGAAGGGGTAGACAATGACGGAATCTTTTTGGTTAGCTTTAATTATATTAGCGCCTTTAGTTGGTTTTATAGTTAACGGAGTTAACTTTAGATCGAAAAACTACAAGGTTGCCGGGATGATCGGTACCCTAGCGGTGGGTCTGTCTTTTGTTTCTGCCGTTAGTTTATTTGGAAAACTGATATCATTGCCAGAAGCAGAGCGGGTCATACGCCATAGTTTCTTTGATTGGATCGTAGTGGGTGACCTAAAAGTTCAGGCATCATTCTTGGTCGACCAAATTTCTGGAATGATGATTTTGATTATAACTGGAGTGGGGACTTTAATACATATCTTCTCCATAGGTTATATGTCGCATGATGAGCGTCCTTCCAAATACTTCGCCTATTTAAATCTCTTTGTAGTTAATATGCTACTTTTAGTTCTCGGTGAGAATCTCTTGGTTTTATTCGTCGGTTGGGAAGGCGTGGGGCTTTGCTCTTACCTACTCATCGGCTTTTGGTTTACAGATAAAGAAAAAGCTGCGGCTGGTATGAAAGCCTTTATTACAAATAGAATCGGGGATGCAGGTCTATTGATAGGAATGTTTTTATTATTCTATCTTTTTGGAACCTTAAGTGTGACTGAACTCTTAGCTCAAGCTCCATTTCAAACGGACATAGGATTTGGCCTGTTAACTTTAGCCTGTATTGCGCTATTTGTTGGGGCAACAGGGAAATCTGCCCAGATTCCTTTATATGTATGGTTACCAGATGCGATGGCGGGTCCAACTCCAGTTTCTGCTTTGATTCATGCTGCCACGATGGTTACGGCAGGGATTTATATGATTGTTAGGTTAAATCCTTTGTTTATGGCAGCCCCTATTGCCATGGAAATGATTGCTTGGATAGGTGCACTTACAGCCTTCTTTGCCGCAACGATTGGGATTACACAGTGGGATATTAAGAAGATATTAGCCTACTCAACAGTTTCACAGTTGGGTTATATGTTCTTGGCTCTTGGTGTTGGTTCCTTTAATGCAGCTATGTTTCACTTAATGACTCATGCATTTTTCAAGGCTCTTATGTTTCTTGGTTCTGGTTCTGTTATCCATGCGATGGGTGAGGAACAAGACATTAGAAAAATGGGTGGCCTTAAGAAGTATATGCCAATCACCCATATTACTTTTGTGCTGGGCTGGTTAGCTATAATAGGCATGCCACCATTTGCTGGTTTCTTTAGTAAGGATGAAATTCTTTGGATGAGTTGGCACTCACCAATGGGCTCCAAGGGATTATGGTTTATTGGTTGGTTAGCCGCCGGAATGACGGCCTTTTATATGACCAGATTAATGGCTCTGACTTTCTGGGGTAAGAGTAGAGTGGCAGAAGATGTTCATCCGCACGAATCACCTGTAAGTATGACTTTCCCACTAATAGTATTGGCAGTTTTATCTGTAGTTGGTGGTTGGATAGGGATACCTCATGTAATCGGTGATTTGATAGGGCATGTGCCGAATGTTCTAGAGCATTGGTTAAGCCCTAAGTTGTCGGAAATTCCCGGGATACTTCCACCTAACGTTGCTCATGAATATATACTGATGAGTTTATCCGTTGGTCTGGCAGGTATTTCATCTTACTTTGCTTACACTTGGTATACAAAGAAGCCTGAAGTTCCTGAGGCTATCGCCAATCGTTTCAAAGGTACTTACGAGTTGATTAACGACAAATATAGAGTTGATGAGTTGTATCAGAGATACATAATTCAACCTTCGATAGATATCGGTAAAGGATTCTGGGCATATATCGATGTAAGCTTCATTGATAAAATAACTTACTGGTTAAGTGATTTTATTAAGGAGTCTGCTGGTGGCCTTAGAATGCTTCAGAGCGGAAATTTGCAACAATACGCTTTTTATATTGTTCTTGGTATTATTAGCACAATTAGCTACTTGATTTTGGGGTAAACGATGATGTTATCAGCCTTACTATTTTTTCCATTGTTAGCGGCCTTGATCGTTCTTATCTTACCGAACGACAAGTCAGTTCGATGGGGCGCGACAGGACTTTCATTAATTCAATTTGTTTTGAGTTTGAATCTTCTTTTCAAATTCGATTCAAGTACCACAGCCTTACAGTTTGTTGAGAAAACTCCCTGGATAAAAAGCTTTGGTATCAATTACTTTGTCGGCTTAGATGGAATTTCTCTTTGGTTGGTGGTTTTAACCTGTTTTCTGGTGCCGATAATAGTCGTAGGTAGTTGGGCTGCAATAGATAAGAAAGTTAAAAGCTTCCATGTTTCTTTGTTTGTTCTTCAAACAGCAATGTTGGGAACCTTCCTATCGATGGACATGGTTTTGTTCTATACCTTTTGGGAACTCTCTTTAGTACCAATGTATTTTATGGTTGGAATCTGGGGTGGTGCGAATCGATTGTACGCCACGGTTAAGTTTTTTATATTTACCATGGCTGGTTCCGTGTTTATGTTGATCGCGGCAATTACACTCATATATATGACAAAAGCTCAGTTGGGTTATTTCTCAGCCTCCATTCCTGATTTCTATAAATTGAGCATTCCATTTATCAGTGGATCTTTTATGAGCCCTCAAACTCTAATGTTTGTGGCGTTCTGCCTGGCTTTTGCTATTAAAGTTCCAATGTTTCCTGTTCACACTTGGTTACCCGATGCGCATACAGAAGCTCCCACTCCTGGATCAATAATTTTGGCAGGGGTAATGTTGAAAATGGGAACTTATGGTTTCATGAGATTTTCTATCCCAATGTTTCCAGACGCAGTACAAGAATATTCCTGGGTTTTTCTCTTCCTAGGTGTGGTGGGAATGATCTATGGATCCTTGATAGCCATGGTTCAAACTGACATTAAAAAACTTGTAGCTTATTCTTCAGTTGCTCATATGGGTTACGTGGTACTTGGCTTATTTGCCTTGAATGAATACGGATTAAACGGAGCTTTATATCAGATGTTAAATCATGGTATCTCAACGGGCGCATTGTTTCTTCTAGTAGGTATTATATACGAAAGAACCCATTCTAGAGAAATAGCAAAGTATGGCGGACTCGCTAAGGTGATGCCTATATTTACTATTTGTTTCTTTATAATTACTCTTTCTTCTATCGCTGTACCTGGGACCAATGGGTTCATCGGAGAATTCCTTATTTTGATGGGAACTTTTATCGCTCATAAAGGCTTTGGAATAGCGGCAGTAGTTGGTGTAGTTCTTGGAGCTGCCTATATGCTCTGGATGTTTAAGAGAGTATTCTTTGGTCAAGAGGGTGAGATTGTTACTAAGTATAGAGAGGCCGGAAAGCTAAATGATCTTAATCCAAGAGAGTTTGGGTTGATGGCAATATTAATAGTCATGGTTTTCTGGATGGGAATCTTTCCAAATCATTTTTTATCTAAATCTAAAGTCAGTGTAGATCATTTAAATAATAATTATAAATCTTATGACCTGAGCTATAAGGCTGATAGTACAAGCCTCATGCAGACAGCAAGTGTCGAGGAGGCTCAATAATGGAACCGATTGTAACGGCAAAAGACATTGCTCTTGTTAGTCCCATTTTCCCTTTATTTTTAACCAGTCTAATTCCACTGACTGTTAAGGTCATGAGAAACAATAGAGAGCAGGCTCCAATACTTGGTTTGTTTCAGGCTTTGATTGGGATAATCATCTCCTTTTCTTTAATCTATTTACAAACGGTGTCTGGTTCCGTTTCCGCTTTCCAGAATGCGCTAATTTTTAATGGCTCCTCATTCTGGATTGGTGCAACTGTTTGTATGATCGGTATATTTAGTATTTTTATTTCCTATAAAAACATTAATACAAGAGGCTCACAGTTTTCTGAGCATATATTCCTCATACTTGTGTCTATGATTGGTATGCTTGTAATGGCTTGGGCCAATGACTTGATCGTAGTTTTTATCGGTCTAGAGATAATGTCCTTGGCTGTTTACGTTTTGGTTGCATTAAGCCATGAGCAAATTTTATCTAAAGAGGCTGCATTCAAATATTTTATATTGGGTAGTATGTCTTCAGCGATATTTTTGTATGGCGTGGCCTTATTGTATGGAGCAGCAGGATCTACTTATTTGGATAGTATAGCAACAGTTGCGGTATCCTCAGGTGGGAGTGGAATCATTTTTATGATGGGTAGTCTCCTTACTTTAATCGGAATGCTTTTCAAGGTTTCTATTTTTCCGTTTCACAGTTGGACTCCTGATGTTTATCAAGGAGCGCCTACTTCAGTGATGGCATTTATGTCCACCGGAGTAAAGGTGGCCAGCTTTGTGGTAATTATAAAATTTATTCAGACGGGAATAATGGCAGATGGCGGTTCGATTTTTGTGATTCTACAATGGCTTGCCGTACTTACAATAATAGTAGGTAATGTTGCTGCCATAATTCAAGATAACGTTAAAAGAATTTTGGCATACTCAAGCATTGCCCATTCTGGCTATATTTTGATTGGTGTGATTGTAGTTGGTTTAGGTGGAGATTCTAATATCGGTTACAGTTCTACAATATTTTATTTGATAACCTACTGCATAGTGAACTTAGGAATGTTGTCTATGGTAAGTATGTTTGAAAAAAACGAAGGTACTCAGATGTCTGTTGACGATTTGAGAGGTCTAGCTTCCAAGCGTCCTTGGTTGGCAATGGCTATAACAATCATGCTTTTGAGTCTTGCAGGAATCCCACCTCTGGTTGGGTTCTTCGGCAAATTCTATATTTTCAGTGGGGCTGTAGACATGGGGCTGTACTGGCTCGCTCTATGGGGTGTATTAGGTTCTGTAATAAGTGTTTATTACTATCTTAGACCG
This sequence comes from Bdellovibrionales bacterium, assembly GCA_045110695.1. Classification (GTDB taxonomy): domain Bacteria; phylum Bdellovibrionota; class Bdellovibrionia; order Bdellovibrionales; family UBA840; genus JBGCGH01. Next base: position 80,833 of record JBGCGH010000015.1, read on the forward strand.
ATTGTGAATATGTATATGAGAGAGCCTGAGGGAGATCTCCTGCCAAACACGGATAGTTTTGGAAGTTTAAACATAGCACTCTGTGTTTTCCTTTTGGTCGCCCTTGGCGTATTAGCTGGAGTATTCTTCGATAATATTCAGAACTCGCTGATTGCTGGTCTTTAAAGTTTTATAAAATTTTTTTGTTTTCAAAAAGGACACTATATAGTGTCCTTTTTTATAATCCATTTTGTCTTATTGATAGAAGGGCTGACTTATATCCGTATCTAACTATTTTACGAAGGATATCTGGATTTAAACTGAAGTGATCTGCAAAAAAGAAATCATGATTTCTAGCTTGAGGATGAATGTATACATACTTCACTCCCTGCCTGTAGCCTAAATTTTGATAGAGAGTGTCTATCAGTTCTTGTGTTTTAGTTTTGTCATAACCATTCTTAAGTAGCTCATCATGCACGATACTAATTGTATCTACTAAGTTATTTCTATACTTAATGTGGCTTTGAATTTTTTGTTCTACTACCTGGTACAATGCCTGATTTAATATAACTGGTATTCCAAATTGATGGAGTGATCCATGTTGGTCATTAAAATGATAAGGCTGAATAGAATAGGAAGAGAATATAAGGTCTGCACCCATGTCATGGGCCACATGAGTACTTAAAGTGTCTCTAATTTCTCCATCGAAAAAATATATCTCTTTTCCTTTATGGTTTTTGATTCCATAGGGCGCAAACACTGGCGGAAGAGCGGCACTTGCCGCAATCGATTGTGATATGGATGCGAAATTTACCCACTTTGTAGTGGCGTTCTTTGTGCCACGCTCAAAGTTGCCAAAAATAGCTTTTCTAGAATGGTTTAGTTGTGTTGCGATAACAAAAAGATCGACCCCTAAATCATCAAAGCTATTTACGGGAAGTACTTTTTCTCGGAAGTATCTCTCAATTCCCCTAGTGGAAAATAAACCATTCCATTTAAAGCCATGTTTAAAAAGAACCTCTAGCCCTCCAGAAAGTAGGGGGGAACTTGAGACTCTCTTTGGAAAAAGTTTGCGAATATTTACTCCATCAAAATCAACACCATTAAAGTAGAAAATGTCCCTGTATCTTAGGGGGGGGAGTTTACCCGCAGGGCTAAGTTTGTTTCTCAAATCCTTATGGAAAAAATTTCCCATCTGGAAAGACTCTATTATATTCTCTATGCTATGGCCGGAAGCTAGGTATCCACAAATTATGCTTCCAGCAGAAGATCCTACATAAGTTTTAAAAGTTTTTTCAGGGTTTAAAAACTCATTTTCTACTCTATCCTTAGTGCCACCAGCAAAGATATAGCCATGTTGCCTTAAGGCAGACACTACTCCAACGTGGAAAGCAGCAGCCTTAATTCCACCACCGCTCAAAACAAGAGCAAGATTTTCATACTTTTCTTCAGACATGCTTTATTTTCTAGTGAGCGCGAATATATGGCAAGTCGATTGAAAAAATCAGAAAATTGTCCACAAACTGCTAGGAGTTTTATGCTGCTTTATCGACTAAAGTGGAGCTTTTCTAGCTGCGTAAAATAGATAGTTCAGTGTATCCAAGTTGACAAATTATGTACAAATGGGAATTATGGCTATTCATTCTTGGATTTGACTACTCATTGATTTTTCAGCGTAAAATAGGATTAGGTATGAACGGACAGACGTGGCTGAGTATAGTTGATTATTCAACAAAACATAAGATTAGTGTTTCTACTTTGCGAAGAAAGATTAAAAAGAATGATATCGAGTTTCGTTTGCAGGGCGGCAAGTATTACATTGCGGATTCAAATATTGAAGGATCAAGTACTGCAATGAGCGGTTTTAAATTGTCTGATATGGATTTCGTAGAGGAGAGTAAAAAGCCCAATCTTGAAGAGACATCTCAACAACAGGCTCCCAATAATTTAAATACAATGCAATCCGCAGCAGAGGATGCTTTTAGTACTGCCAAAGAGCTTTTAGAAGAGCTTAAAAAATCATACGCTTTTATTTTGCAGGAAAAAGAAGAGCAAATTTTATATCTCAAAAATGAGATTTCAGACCTAAAAACCTTAGTTAAGGTTCTTGAAGATGATAATCAGAAGCTTAGAAAATATATCGACCATCTACATGAGATTAGAGAATAAAAAAAGGCGCCTCTTCGAGCGCCTTTTTATTTTGGTTTTTATTTAGCAATTTAAGAAACACTAACCGCAACCTTAGGTCTTTTTGAGCTAGAGCTTCCACCCTTGGATTTATCTGATTTTTTAGTAGATTTATTTAAAGCTACTGCCAGAACTTCATCTAAGTGTTTCACTGGGATAAAATTTAGCTGATCCTTAAACATATCAGGAATGTCAGCTAGATCCTTCTTGTTTTGATAAGGTATAATGACGTCTTTAACACCATGTCTAAGGGCGGCGAGGGCCTTTTCCTTTAGTCCACCGATAGGAAGTACTCTACCCGTAAGTGTTACTTCTCCAGTCATTGCCACATCGGACCTTACTGGTTGATCTGTCATCAAGCTTATCAATGCGGTGGCCATGGTAATACCTGCACTTGGACCATCTTTAGGAGTGGCACCGGCGGGTATATGTACATGTACTTCATTGTCTTCAAACCAAGATGATTCAATACCTAATGCTTCGGAGTTACTGCGTGCGTAGTTCATAGCGGCTTTAGCAGACTCTTTCATAACGTCTCCAAGCTGTCCAGTTAGAACCATTCCGCCCTTACCTTTCATTTTGATAGATTCTATAAATAGAACTTCTCCACCTACTGCAGTCCATGCTAGCCCTGTACAAATACCTATTTGGTCATCGCCCATCTCTTCGTCTCGAATGAATTTGGCAGGGCCTAATAGGTCACTTACAGATTTTTTATCGATAGTAGCTTTTTCTGTAACACCATCGAGAAGTCTGTTTTTAGCAACCTTTCTACAAACACTACCAATTTCACGTTCTAAATTACGTAGACCAGATTCTCTTGTATAACCACTAATGATTGCTGCCAAGCCTTCATCTGTGAAGTCGATATCTTCATGTGTAATACCATTTGATTTTACTTGTCTGTCTATTAAGTGCTTTCTAGAAATTAACAATTTATCATCTTCGGTATAACCACTGAGATGAATCAATTCCATTCTGTCTTTAAGTGCTTGCGGAATATTTTCTATAACGTTAGCTGTAGCAAGGAACATAACTTGGCTCAAATCAAAATCAACGTTTAAGTAGTTATCTCTAAAAGTTGCATTTTGTTCGGGGTCTAAAACCTCTAGCATTGCTGCACTTGGGTCTCCTCTAAAATCACTTCCTAATTTATCTATTTCATCTAGAACTATTACTGGGTTGTTAGTCCCAGCTTGTTTAATAGCTTGCAGGATTTTCCCTGGCATAGCTCCCACATAAGTTCTTCTATGTCCTCTTACCTCGGCTTCATCTTTTACTCCACCTAGAGAAATTCTTTGATACTCTCTACCCATCGCTCTTGCGATAGACTTACCCAGAGATGTTTTACCTACTCCCGGAGGACCTGCGAAACAAAGGATTGGTCCCTTCATGTCGTTCTTCATTAATTGTCTTACGGCTAAAAACTCTAGGATTCTATCTTTGATAACTGATAGATCGTGATGATCTGTATCTAATACTTCTTTAGCATGTTTTAAATCTAAATTGTCTTCTGAAGCTTTAGCCCAAGGAAGATCTCCCATTAGATCAAGATATGTCCTGATCATAGAGGCTTCACTTGCATCGGGATGCATTTTTTCAAGCCTACCCATTTGCTTCATTGCTTCTTCTTCAACATCTGCCGGCATTCCAGCGTGCATCAATTTATCTCTAAGCTCATCAAAATCATCACCCTTAGCATCTGCTTCGCCGAGTTCATTTTTAATAGCTCTTAATTGTTCCCTTAAGAAGTATTCTCTTTGAGACTTATTCATTTCGTCTTTAGCAGTATTTCTAATTTTATTCTGCATAGAGAGTACTTCTAACTCAGCATTAAGTAGTTCACATACTTTTGCTAATCTCTCTTTGTGGTCTTTCGTTTCAAGGATATCTTGAGCCTCAGGTACTCTTAGTCCTAGATTACTTGCGATTAAATCAGCAAATCTTCCGGCGTCGGCTACATCATCCAGGATTAATAAAATGTCTGGGGTTAGCATCTTTCCAAGGGAAATAATTCTCTCGATCATTTCCTTCGCATTCCTCATCATTGCTTCGACTTCAACAAGAGGCTTCTGGTCTGACTCATCAATTTTTTCTACCGAGACTGAAAAGTGATCACCAGTGGTATGGTACTTTTTGACTCTGCCCTTGGCTACACCCTGTATTAGGATCTTTACCCTACCATCTGCTAGCTTTCTCATTCTCATGATCATCGCTACAGTCCCTGTTTCATAAATCGAATCAGGAGTAGGCGTCTCTTCCTTCAAGTCTTTTTGGGAAGATAAAAATATCATTCTGTTCTTCGCTAATGATTCCTCTACGGCCTTGATGGAAGACTCTCGCCCTACAAAAAGTGGTAGAATCATGTAAGGAAAGATAACTAAATCTCTCACAGGAATCATTGGTAGACTTTCAGGAATCTCTAATTTATTTTCGTCGAAACTCATAAACCCCCCGCGGTCAGCGGTATCTTGTTGTACTAGATAGCCGATCGGTGTGTGTGCTATGAGCCTTTACGGAAAGCTTTAATTAAATTAGATAATTGGACTAGAGATGTGTTTTTTAGCCAGACCTTTTAATAGCAAGTAAACTAATTAATTAGAGTTTTTATTTTCTCGGCCAAGACCTTAGGCTGAGTTTTATGCTTTTTGATAAGTTGGATGGCTTCTTCGATTTTGAGTAGTTGCTCACGTTTTCGTTTTGTAAACTCTATTATCTCTTTTTGATTCTTAAAATCTGTAGAGTTCAAACTTGCACTAAGGTGATTGATGATCACCGTTTTTTTATCCACAAGTTTTTTAAGTATGTTTTCGTTAAATTGCAAACAGCCCCCAGTGTTTGATTAAATAGATAAACTTAGTGCCTTTGTCGAGCGATGTTGCGGGGGCACAAAGAATGACACAACGTGAGTTGGGCCATTCTTTATGAGCTTATCTTAGACTATAACGTCTGTTATTGTGCTCAAGCTGTTCAGCGCCTTCTAGTGATAGTCTTGTCCAGGGTATAGCCAGAAGCCTTTTCTCTTCTATATATTCCCCTGTTACTTCACAAACCCCAAACTGCCCATTATCAATGCGGTGGAGCGCCATTTCAATTTCTAATAATTTCTTTCTCATTAAAAGGTTAAGTTCAATGGCTTGGTTTTCATCAAGTATTTGATTACCTATATCGACTTCATCTCCACTAGTATTGGATGTGTCAGCAACAACTGGATTGATCTCTGCTCTATTGATAAGATCCTCTTTGAGCTCTACTAGTTTAGACTTACAAGTTTTAATAATTTCAGTGGTAATCATAACCTCTCCTTTAGGCCTACCTGGCCTCAGCTGCCTATAAGACAGTTCAACAGCTAGAAAAGGTTAAAAGAAAAAATTGATTGAATAAAAAAAAAGCCCCTGAGGTGATGGGCCTTTTTAAATCATTAATATTTTCAACAACTTAAGTGAAAATCATTTTACTGTTTTTTTCTTCTTTTGATTTATACTTCTAGCCTGAAGTTCTCTTTCAATATCACCAACGGAATTAACAGTGAGTTCTCCGTGAATACCAGGGTAGGACTTAACTCCCAATAACGCGTTTTTTAAAGACGTTCTTGTGTCAGCTCCCTGCTCTTCAATAATCTCTCTTAATAGTTTTGAGGACTCGTACGCCATAGTTTCATAAGATGATGGTTTTCTACCGAAGGTGTTTTCGAACTCAGTACTAAAAGCCTTATAGGACTTAATGTTAGGGTTCGCAAAGGCATCTATATATATGACCTTGTCTTTAAAGCTTCCGGCCCTTTTTGCAATAGTTTTGGTATTCCAAAAATCAGTACCAAGAAGAAAGGGAGTGGTCACATCATTATAAACTAACATTGGAGCAATCTGTCCCAAAGCCCTTGGAGTATCTGGTATGAAAATCGCTTGGAAATCTATAATTGGAGGAAGAAGGTCCTCAGGGACTTTTTTACGAGTACTGGCGCCATATTTATTTTCCCATTCTTGTAGTCGAATCTTGTATTCGTCAAATCGATCTTCTCTATAATAGGTACCCACTAGTCTTCTTATGGGATCTCTAAAATCTTTTTCATCCACATCGTAAGCCTGTGCGCCCGTTATATTTCCACCTTTAGCGAGGACTTCGTCCCAAAACATATTTGCAAATTCAACACCATAGGTTCCATTTGGATAAAGAATAGCAAAGTTTTTAATGTCGTGCTCTTGCATTGCCGTTCTAACAAGTGCTTTTACTTGCATCTGAGACGTTAAAGCATTTCTAAATATATAGTCTCCTGTCGTGGTAATTTCTGAGTTTAGCGAGAAACCAATGGTTGGGATTCCGAGTTCTTGGGATTTTTTAGCGATGGCTAGAGAGGTTTTTCCCTTGATGCTTCCAATGATTGCGATGACATGATCATCGACTACCAGCTTCTCTACAGCTCTGCGAGCTATATTAGGATTAGCTTCACTATCTATAATTGCTAGTTTAAAGTCTGAAGGATTATTTCCAAAAACTCCGAGGCCCAATTGAACCCCATTTAAAACTTTATAGCCTAACTTACCAAGGCGACCACTTAATGGGAGGATGATCCCTATGGTCTTTTGGTTTATTTTTGATCTTGAATCAATTTGAAGAATGAAATCTTCTGCCTCTTCACTAATAGCCGAGTTTGGTGCTTTTGAGATAACGTCATTAAAGTAAGATTTTGATCTGGAATAATCTGACTCTTCAAAGTAGATTTTACCGACTTTTAAAAGAGCTTGAGTTCTGGCGAAATCAAAGTCGCGATCATTTACCACTTTTAATAGGGCGGCTCTATCTAATCTATATTCCGTAATTTCGTTGGCTAAGCTTTTATAGGAGTCTGACTGTGTCTGGTTATTTGAATTAAGGCTTAAAAACACAAAGCTTCTCAGCGCCTCAAGATAGTTCTCATTGAACTTGTATATCTCCGCCCGCAAAATATGAGCTCTGTAGGTTAATTTTGGAGGTGCATCGTATTTGAAAATTGGCTCCAATAATTCTAAAGAGCTAAAAGGATCTTTGTTTTTCCAAATGACTTCGGCAGCCATTACTCTAGCTATAAATTCTTTCTTAGAATAATAGGGGGAGTTCACTATAGCCATATAGTAGCTCAGTGCTTGCTTGTTCTTTTCTTGCTTGGAAAAGAAGTTACCTAAAATCATGTTGGCTTCGTTGGATGCCTCATTGTCAGGATTGGCGTAGATAATTTTATCTAACTCCTTTATGGCTGAAGCAGATTTTTTACCAGAGAGCATGGATCGGTACTTCGCTATTTTTTGGGAAATACTAACCTGCGCTTCTTTGGATGCGGGCTTTTCGGGTGCGGTCACGCAGGCCTGAATCAAAAACAGGATGGGGATTAATATTTTTATCATTGTATGGCCTCTATGGTGCTTAACTTCTTAATTTTTTTACTGTTTTTTGAAACGCCTGGATCTTTTCTGTTTTTCCAATGGCTTTATCTAACTCAATAACTTTCTTAGTTATTTTATCATTGGTGCTTTGGGGCACGTCAATCAGTATCCGGATATAAAGGTTGCCTGCGTCTCCTCCAGTAATAGAGGGGAGGCCCTTTCCTTTTAGTCTAAGACTTTTACCAGACATAGTACCAGCAGGGATTTGAATTTCAACATTACCAGCAGGTGTTGGTACTTTAATTTTCTCGCCAAGAACCGCCTGTTTGTAGCTAACGGGTAGGTCATAGTGAAGATCTTGTCCGTCTTGTCTGAAAAGCTCGTGAGCTTGGACTTGAACCACTACATATAGGTCACCCGGTGCGCCACCGGTTAAACTGTCACCCTCATTCTTAAGCTTAAGTCTTTGACCAGGCTTTACCCCTTTGGGAATGCTAACTTGTAGTTTGGCTGTTTCTTGTTTTCCGTTTCTGGTTCTAGCAAAGCTTATCGTTCTATCCGTTCCACTAAAAACTTCTTCTAAGCGAATATGAATATTGTATTTTAAATCTTGGCCACGGTTTCGCTTTCTTCGGTTATTGGCGCTAAAGATATCGCCAAAAATTTCATTGAAAAGATCTTGGAAGTTTTCGGAGCCACCGCCACCAAAAGGGTGCTGCTGTCTTCCACCCTGAAATCCACCAGCAGACTGGACTCTAGGTCCGTCATGTCCCCATTGGTCATAGAGAGCTCTTTTTTCAGAGTCTCTCAATACATCATAGGCGTGAGATACTTCTTTGAACTTCTCTTCTGCTACGGGGTCGTCTGGGTTTTGATCTGGGTGGAATTGAATAGCAAGCTTCCGGTAGGCTTTTTTAAGCTCATCATCAGAAGCCGTTTTGGCTACACCTAAAACTTCGTAATAATCTCTTTTAGTCAAAGATTACCCCTAGTCTTCTGTTTTTTCTTTAGGTTTTTGAGCAACCACAACCTGGGCTGGTCTTAAAAGTTTATCATGGAGCTTGTAAGCTTTTTTGAAAACTCTTAATACATGTCCATCCTCGACCTCAGAACTCTCTTCCATGGTTAAAGCTTCATGAAGGTTAGGGTTAAATTTTTCACCCTTTGGATCTACTTCTTGTAAACCGGCTCTCTCAAGGGAACTTGTGATTTCACTACGAATCATATTTACACCTTGAGTAAAACTATTCAAATTATCAGCTGTTACTTCAGTTTGTAGAGCTAAATCAAAGTTATCAATGATACCTAAAAGCTCTCGAAGTACATTTTCAGACCCGTATTTCACCCAGTCTGACCGTTCCTTGATCATTTTTTTTCTATAGTTTTCAAACTCAGCTCTGAGATATAAGTAGGACTTTTTAGATTCCTCTAATTCTGCCGCTAATTTGTCCATCTCATTGGTTTCTTCAATTTCAGGGTGAAGTTCTTCTACATTGTTTTCTTCAGTGATTTCAGTATTTTGCATTTCCTGTTCCGTACCTTCTGTTTGTTTTACTTCTTCGTCCACACAGGTTCCTTTTGTTTAATTTAGCAGCTTAAATTTGGATTTAAATGAGTAATTGTCAAGGCAGTAGAATGCTTTAAAAGCTCATTTTAGGCAAGTCCGGATGGTGGATCAAAGCTTCTGTGGGAGCTTGGAATAAGGGCTTTAGAATGCATTTAGCATTTAGTAAAAGTCCTGCTGAAAACCAATCTAATATTGCACGCTTAAAAAGCAGAAGCTAGTGACTTGGTCACATGCTTGAATGTTTAGCGTTGGAATAATTAATAATAATCTTTGTAGGACCGTTTACTTCAACCAAGCCCTAGCTTTTTCAATGTCTTCGTTTTCAAAGATTTTCATTTCGCCGGGAACTATATTCTCTGCAAACTCGGCAATTTTTACGATCCAGTCGTTATCAGAAACCAAGGCAGTTTTCTGAATTTTTTTATAATGAGAGAAATTTTGAAAAGCAAATTTTAGGTTCTCCACCAGTGCCATTAGCTCCATACCTGAAAAACTATCTATCCTTTTTAAAATTCTGATTTGTGGCCATTCTTCAAGGGGACCATCAATTTCCTCCAGACACTCTTTGATTTCAGACTCAGAAATTTTGCCGGCAATAGTAATCTCGACAGAAAAGCTCTCTTTATCAATATATGTTGTTATCATTTTGGTCTCCTTAAATTAAACGTATAATTGATCAAGTACCTTGTTTAGAACATTCCAGCCATGTTGTGTACAACGAAATTCATCAGAAGTTAGATCAATACAATTGAGCTCAGCTTGGCGCTTTAGTTTTTTATTTAAATCATTCTGTAGATGCTCTGGGAAACCTCTTAAGTGTTCCCAGCTAGCACCTTTTGATAACCTGAGAGAGGTATGGACCCAATCGTTAAGTCGGTCCCTATCGGTCAGAGATTCCAAAAGGCTACCTTTGTACTCAACAAGATCATCTAAATTAAGACTTAGATTTAGTTTCTGAATCCTTTTTACATAGCCAGCCCAAGTGGGTTCGTTCCAAAAGCGATAAGAGTTTCTCCCATTTTTTAAGTGAGAATGGGCGCTCATCCCAAAGCCTAAATACTCTCCACCCATCCAGGCGGAAAGGTTGTGTTTACTTTCAAGGCCGGGCCTGCAAAAGTTAGAAAACTCATACCTATCGTAGCCATCAGAGGAAAGGGTGTTGTTCACTAGATCCATCATCCTCAAATCAACATCTTCCTTGGGTCTATTCACTTGTAGGGGATGTTTTTCAGGAATCGTTAAGTAATAAGTGCTAACATGAGGTGGCTGAAATTCTTTGATCTTATTAAGATCAAACTCGATACTTTCTATGGTTTGGGTGGGGAGACTATATAGTAGATCAAAACTATAATTGAGGTTTTTGGATTTCAGTAAATTTAGGTCGTTAATGGTATCTTTTGAGCTATGTTTTCTACCCACTTTTTTTAAAAGCATATCGTCAAAACTCTGTGCTCCAAGACTAAATCGGTCTATTCCTGCGGCTAGGTAGTCGGCTAGCTTGGTGGGAGAAAGGGTCCCAGGGTTAATTTCAATGGTGGTTTCACGAATATTCTCCTGCTTACCTTCATGGAGATAAACAATTAGCTCATGAATTTGTTCCGTAGATAAAAGGCTGGGAGTACCACCACCAAAGTAAATAGTATCAATAGATCTTTGTTTAAGAATGGGTCTGAAGGCATCAATTTCTTTTTTCAAGAGTTCCACGTATTCCTGGTGCTGATCTTCTTGATTTATAACTGTACTGAAGTCACAGTAGGGACATCTTTGCAGACAAAATGGTATATGTAGATATACACTGATAGGCATGGGGAGACTTTAAATTATGCTCGAAAAATATCAACTTCCAAACGGTATGGATGTAATCCTTGCGCAGAGCAAGAAATCGCCAGTAGTAAGCCTTCAGGCTTGGGTAGAAACAGGTAGTGCTGATGAAAACAAAGGAGAAGAGGGTGTAACTCACTTTATAGAACACCTTCTTTTTAAGGGAACCGAAAAATATGGCGTTGGTGAAATAGCCCAAAGAGTTGAGGGCGCCGGTGGGCAACTCAATGCTTATACCTCATTCGATCAGACAGTTTATTATATGACTCTCTCCAAGCAGTACCTTGAAGATGCTATGGACATGTTAAGTCAGATGCTAGGTAAACCACTATTCGATAAAGATGAAATCGACAATGAGAGAGAAGTAGTCATTGAAGAAATTAAAAGAGGTATGGATTCACCAGGAAGAGTTGCTTCAAGAGCAATGTTTGAAACTGTCTACAAAAAGCACCCCTACAAGAAGCCAGTAATTGGCTACGAAAAGATTATCAAAAAAATATCTCCCAATAAAATCAAAGATTACTATTATAAAAGATACTCCGCTAAAAACATGACTTTACTTCTTGTTGGAGACTTCGAAAAGAAGCAGTCAAAAAAATGGGTAGATAGTTATTTTGGGGATATAAGCAAGGCTAGGCCTGAAAAAAGAAAAAGAGAAAATGAGGATAAGCAGGATAAACCTAGGGTTAAGGTTCTGAAGACAGACTATACCGATTCTTTTTGCTATTTGAGTTGGCCAGTGCCAAAAGTTACCCATAGAGACATTCCAGCTATAGATCTTTTGTCCATGGTTTTAGGATATGGAGAGAGTTCTCGATTAACTAAAGAAATACGAAATAAAAACCTAGTCAATTATGTTGGGTGTAGTGCCTATACCCCTAAGAATCAGGGTTTTATAACTATATCGGCAGGGCTTAGACCTGAGCAGCTAGATTTTTATCTGGACGCATTGTTAAAAACGATTCGTAAAATGTTTGAAGATGGAATTGGCTCAGAGGAATTATTAAGATCCATCACCGCGCATGAAAGCCATGAGTATTTTTCTATGGAAACCGTGGATGGCTTAGCAAGTAAAATAGGTGGCTATCATTTCTCAATGAAAGATCCAGAATATTTTAATGAATATATGAAGCTACTAAAGGCGGTAGACACAAAAGACTTATTGAGGGTATTTAAAAAGTACTTCAAGCCTGAAAAAATGAATGCAAGCCTTGTTGGAAATCACGATGAGAAGGAAACAAAGAAAACCTTAAGAGGTTTTCAGAAACAGTATGAGAGAATTTTCAAGGAACTTAAAATTCCCAAAGAAGGAACAAAACCTAAATATAAAAAAGTAAAATTTAAAAAGAAAGCTAAGAATACAGAGCCAAGCATCCATAAAATTAATGGTTATGATGTAATCCTAATGGAGAACTATGACGTTCCTACAATCAGCTTGTCTCTAACAGCCGCTGGTGGATTACTTTTTGAAAATAGTAATACTCAGGGCGCACATAACTTACTGGGTGACATTTGGTCCTGTGGAACTCGCTCCATGGGTGAGGAAGAATATAACCAATTTTGTGCTGAGAATGCCATTTATATTTCAGGCTTTAGCGGTCGTAACTCTACCGGCTTAAAATTAAATTGTTTAAATAACAATTTTGATCTAGCCGTAGATACTTTTATAGATACATTTTTGAATCCGGCCATCGATGAAGGGGCTCTCCAGCGTGAGAAACTGCTGAGTCTTAGGCATTTGGAGTCTAGAAAAGATCGACCCTCAGAAATCGCCTATATACACTTGATGAAAGAGCTCTATAAGGATCACCCTTATTCTCTGGAAACTCTTGGTACTGAAGAAACTCTGAAGACTATTGATACGAAAATGTTGGGAGAATTACATAATGATTTAATCACAAAACGTAAAAAGGTAATCTCTGTAGTAGGGGCGTTTGAAAGCAAAAAGTTACTAGAGCTCCTAAGGAGTAAACTCCCTAAAACTAAGAAGGAGTCTTACCCTGTGTTGGCTTTAAAGCCTATACCAAAAATCACCAAATCCTTCGAAAAATCAGAGAAAGAACAAACTCATATCTTCCTAGGTTTTAAGGGCTTAGCTCTGGATGACCCAAGGAAATATGTGTTGGATACCATGCTTAGTATCTTGAGTGGCCAAGGAGGAAGGCTCTTTATGGAGTTAAGAGATAAGAACTCTCTTGCCTACACGGTTTCCCCTATGCGCTTGGATGGTGTGGGTTCAGGTTTTATAGGCACTTATATAGCCTGCTCTCCAGAGAAATTGGAAAAGGCTGAGAAGATGATGCTCGAAGAATTAGAAAAACTTTGTACAAGCTTGGTTCCAGAAGAGGAGCTACTACGAGCGAGGCAAAATCTTATCGGTAAGTTTGATATTCAGTTGCAGAAAAATAGTAGCATCGCCTCAAAAATACTTTTTGATGAGTTCTATGGTTTAGGTTTTGATACGTATTTGAGTCACACTGAAAAAGTTCAGGCAGTGACTGCTGAGCAAATTAAGGAGCTCGCCATTGATCTTTTCAGGTCCCATTACATTAGATCTGTGGTTGGTGTAAGCGAGAATTAGTTTCCGTTACCACTGGAACCAATCTATGTTTAAGCAATAGGTATCTGTGGCGGAGGAGCTTTTAGCTTCTTTGTCCACTTTGCTTATTAAGTTTAGGATTTCATTTAGTATTATATCGGCACTTTTCTTGTCGACGATCATTGGTCCACTGATAAATCGATCCGTATCCCGCTGTTGATTCATCTCCTGAAGACCTAGAATCCTCCAGTTACGAGCGTGATTTGTACTCAGCTTTGATTTTTTAGGAATGTGTATTCCTCTGGAAGTTTTTATTAGTCCGTTTTCAGTTAACTCCACAAGGTTCCATTCGATCAGAAAAGAAAGCGCTTCATGCACTTCAGAAATAGGCAAATTCAGTTTTTCAGATATATCCTTAGCATTTTTGTAATCAGGATTACCAACAAGTAAACGAATAGCACTAAAAATAATATTGGAGTAATAGGTGGCTTTTGCCTCATCGGTCAATTCTGTATGTTGCTTAATTCTTGCTTCTACTTGTTTTGCTCGCTTACGAACTTCATTGAGCTTCTCCTCGTAGAAGTTTTTTAGCTCCTTAGTTCCACTTCTTGATTTTGATAAAAGAAGCAGGAAATATTCCTCTTCTGTTTTATCTAGCCCCAAATGTTTGGCTAAACCCATACCCTGTTCTAGGGTGAAATCTCTGGTTGCCTTCATTACTTGGCTAACCACAACGGGATTTACACCAATGGCATCGGCCCATTTCTTAGCCTCTCCATGACCTCTTTTGGGGAGGCTTTTCAGGCTATTTTCTAAAAAACTACGATAATCATCAAAATGTATAACGCTCATATTCTCAATAATACCATATATTTATGGATTTAATTAATTAAATATTAATTTATTCCAGTATTATTAATTATCTTTATATGGCGCCTGGCGTTAGTTCTGTTTTATAACACCAGTACCGAAAGGAGGTAAAAATGAAAAAGTGGATCGTCTTAATATTTATATTCGCACAAAGCACGGCTTTTGCTAGCACATATCGTGTAAACCTAGGTCAGATTATGGTGCTTCAATCCTGGGTTGGAACAATAGCTAGAGGCTTAGAGAAGTTTGATTACTATTGTATGCCTCCTGATATCGCTAGTATTATTCCATCCTATTTAAACGGGAAAATAAATTTCGCAGAAGCAAAAGAAAGTTTAATTCATAAGAATCTCCATATACAAAAATATAAGTATGGATTTCCTAGTTTTGAAAATTACAAAAAGGAAAATTATTCTATTTCTTATCTAGAAGCTGTAGATGTATCCCCTCGAAAGGCTTCCTGTAATATATTTGATAGGGGATGGGGAAAATCTTTGGTTTATTGGACTGCGACTTTCGAAGAAATTAGAAGTCCCGCCCTGGAACTATTGAATTTAAACAATTTAGATCAAGAACAGATGAAAGAGATATCTACAATTCAAAAAGAAGTAACACAAGAGAACAGCTTTGGATTGGTGCACGTCACCAGTCTCAGCGGCAGTACTATCGGTGTTTGTTTGGTTTACAATTATTTTTTTATTTCCAAGGAAAACACCTTGTACCAAAAATACAATATCGAAGACTATTTTGACGGTAGTTTTATTGTGCTTGATAAAAGGAAGTACCCCCCGTCTCTAGGTTTTTGTCCTTCACTTTCGAGAATAAGTGGGGTCGCAAACCCAATACATGCTCGAATTTGGTAATTAAAATAAATCTATTCAAGATATCGAGTTTATAAAAAAGGAAGTAAAAAATGAAAAGTTTATTAGTAGTTTTAGGTATCATTTTTAATTTACAGACTCAGCTTTTAGCTTATGAACGGACTTCAATGTTGTTCACCGGAGCTATCTTTATTGATGAGATGCAAAGCATTCGTGAGATAGTGGTGAAGTCGACGGCTTGTAACCTTAAAGTCTCTTACGACCCAGGTTTAGAAGTTTGTTTTACAGGTCACCCGGCCACCTACTCTGTTGAACTAGTTTGTGATCATAGTGATAGTTATGCTTATCAAATTGAAGACCCTGATTACTTTCATTGCCCACCCATAGCCGGTCTTGCAAGAGAAAAGATAGAAAGCTACAGGCAAAGTTTAGGCGTGAAAGCCATAAAAAAGTGGGAATCATTAGAAGAGGCATCCAGAAAACACAATTCAAGAAAAGAAGATTTAATCAAAACAGAGATAGGTTCTTTGTTGAGTACGGCTGGATTTACAAGGGACTACACTTGGAACTACCCCGGTGTCCTCTTCTATTCAAAGGCTTCAAAATTTAATATTTCAAAGGAGGCAATAGATTGAAGAATAAAGCTTGCCAGAGAGCATAAAAAATAGATTTGAAAATATAGAAACCAATTAAACATAAACGCAGACAATAAACGGCAACTGTCTAAATTAAAAGCCGCCATTTAAAACAACCAACTAAAAAAGAGGAACAAAATGACAAAATTAACAATAAATTCAATGACTTATGAAGACACGAACACTTATCCTAAGGCACGCTTCTTGAAGAAGTATACAGCTATGAAAGCTAGCTTTAAATTACTCCTACCTATCTCACTACTTGCTGTGACCAGCCTATTCGGTTGTAGTTCAAATTCGGACCAACCTCTTTTAGCAACTGCAAACTCCACACAAACGGAGCAAGGTGATGTGGATTGGGGTGGTGGTAACATGCAGGCCAGTCTAATCAGTGAGTCTGAGCTAGAGTCTACGGTGGAGAAAGTACAGCGTGATCTCCTACGCCATTGGAAGAATATTATTCTTACCAAGAAACTGAAAGATAGAAATCCCAATGTTGATTCTTTTGCAGAAGAAACAGTAGATATAGCGATGCCTATAATGAAAACTAAGTTTGTGCAGAAGTTAGAAGCCGCCGAAGGATTAGAGGAGCAGATTGCTGAGGCCATAGAAATAGTAAAAGGAACCGAAGGGCATTTAGAAAAAATTGCCTCAATGAAATTGAAAATTAAGAAAAGCTGCGAGGATCAAGAAAAAGTTACGGATGAAAGTGCAGATGGCGATAATATTATTTGTATAAATAAAACGAGGTTTTTAAAGAAAGTGAAGCAGCATGATCTCTATCCTAGGGTTCTGTCTATGGCATTACATGGTAGTTTTCATCATATGGTGAAGGAACTACCGATGGATGAGGCCGAAGAAGAAGGTTTAGCAAAAGCAATAGAAACTCTTGGCCTATATAACCGAGAAGAAATTAATTGGGAATTGATTACTAGTTTTCTTGATAATTCTCAAAGCCTTAATTCTTTCATAGCGGAGCTTGAATCAGATTTGCAAAGATCTAAAAATAGATTTTACGATACCGAAGGTGTGCAAGATATCTATAAAAGATCTTTTCTTGAATTTGATTCCTTAGTTAAATCACTTTTCTATCCTATTTCTAATCAGAATATTATAAGTGCAATTTCTGAGAAAGAATATGGTTTGCTAAGACAAATCTACTTTTTTCCAAGTCTAATGAGCTTGAATATGTTTCCTAGTGGAGATTTTGAAATAGACTCTAAAGAAGAGAATCCAATTAAAGCTTTATTGTTGCTTTCTGAGATTCCAAAGGAGAAGGTTCTGAGCTTAGGTGATGATTGGTTCAGATGGGTACCTATGTATCATAAGCTTAAGGGAGAGAATGGGCAGATCTACACTACAGAATTTGATCTGCATACTTACTTTTATCATATTTCGCAGTTACGCGATGCTTTTACTCAATTGCACAAGTCCGTTTCTTCTGAAGAAAACTCTTTTGGTCCTGATAAAAATCCAAGCATAATGGATCTAACGGACTTAAATCTTGATGATCTAATTGCCAATGGTGACGTTGAAAGTGGAATGAAGAGAGTGGAGTATCCTGGGTTAACAGAGGGTTCTGCTTTCCAACTTCTCAAAGATTTAAATCTAGGTGATACTTGGAACTATTATTCCAACGGAATTAAGATGACAAACTATTCAGAGGCTCAAGAGTCTGACTACTGCGCTATATCTGGCACACAAGATGCAATTCTTAAGCACACACAGGCGGGAGCCGGTAGCTATGAGGTAAGCGAATTAAGTTTTTATGTAAACACTGCCTTTTTTCATTCTATGGCTGAGCCGAAAAACAGCTTTGTTATCTACTGCGATCAATCTACTAATTCTGATTTAGTTGAAAACACCAGTCTAGAAGAAATTAACAAGCATTTTAAAGGCATTCTACAGTCTAGATAATGGGAAGCCTAAAATACCTTGCCCGTCTCATTTTGAGATGGGCTTTTTTCCGTGTTAGATTCACATAATTTTAATAGATTTTTAGCTCAACCAAAGCCTAGAAGGGCTTGAGATTTCAGCAATATTCTCAAAGTTCCGATAAACTAATAGGTAGGAACTGAATTATGAGCAATACATTAATTCTGGAGCCGGGAGGCTACTTTCTAGATCTGATCGAAGAGGCTTACTCAAGAGTCTCTATACGACCAGAGCCACAGGTGAAGAAATATCTTTCTCAGCTACTGGTCCACTATGTGAAAAGTGATAACCTCTTTTTATTGGATGAAGACGAGGGGCGTTTCAAGCAGCCCACACTAGCCGAAATGTATTTTAAAGCCATCGAATCCCCAAAAGAAGATCGTAGAAATTGGTTAAAGCGCTTAGGCGATACATCACTTTATATAGCTGGTATATTTGGAGATAGCCTCCAGAGAAAAATGAATGACTTAGATTACTATGTAGATATGGGCGGTACGGCCTACAGTCATTTGGCCACAGAAGTAGAGGGCAGTGAGACGGCCACGATATATCGTGAAATCTCAAAAAATTTCACAAGTTACTTAGATATTTATACCTACATATCCCAAACGACTCTGTCTACGGACAATAAAAACCTACTACGCCTTTACGAAAACTATGTTCGAACAGGCTCAGAGATCGCCAAGCAGCACCTCTTAGATGAGGGGATCCTTACTTTAGACAATATCGATGATAAGAAGGTGTCTCAGTAGCATAGAAGGAAAAAGTCTTTGTTTCCAAGTCCTTTAAACCGTGATAACTATAAAACAGTCAGGAGATCTTAATTGTTTAATTTTGGTTTTAGCGAAATGCTAATTATAGCGGTTGTGGCCTTGATATTTATAGGCCCAAAACAATTACCGCATCTTGCAAGAGTTCTAGGTAGAACTTTTGGAGAGCTTCGCCGGGCCTCTTCTGATTTTCATAGAGAAATTTATAATGCTGACAGTAAATTTAAAAACTCCGTGTCTGATTTTGAAAATCAGATGGAGGAAAAACTCACTGTAAAGATAGATGAAGAAATTGCTCGCAGAAAATTCACCGAAGATACAGAGAAGCTGGTTGCCAATGATAAGGCCGAGTCTGAGGATAAAACTTAGATGACAGCAGAGCCTACTACTTTAACAGAGCATTTAGAAGAGTTAAGAAAAAGACTCATCTACAGTGTCGCAGGTATATTACTAGCCTTCGCATTTTGTTTTTTAGGGTTTTCAGAAACCATTCTTGATATTGTTAGGGCTCCAATTGTTCCCTTCCTTCCGGAGAAAGGATTGGTTTTTACAGCACCTATGGATAAGTTCATGGCCCACGTTAAAGTGTCTCTACTTTCCTCAGTAATTCTAACCTGCCCTTTTTGGCTTTACCAACTTTTTGCTTTTATCAGCCCGGGCCTCTATGAAAAGGAAAGAAAATTTTCGATCTGGTTTATCTTGTTTGGAACCATTTTGTTTGTTTCCGGAGCTTCTTTTGTTTACTTCGTTGTTTTCCCAATGGCTTTTGATTTTCTAATGAATTTTGGTGGTGGAACAGACATGCCAATGATCACTATCAGCGAGTATTTAGGTTTCTTTAGTTTAACCACCATAGTTTTTGGTTTGATGTTTGAGTTACCTCTCATCCTAAGTCTTCTGGGAATCATGGGCGTTATCGATCAAGCTTTCTTAAAAAGATATCGTAGATACGCCATTGTTATCATGGCAGTTTCAGCGGCCATGGTTACTCCACCAGACGCTTTTAGTATGCTATGTATGATGGGGCCTCTAATACTCCTTTATGAATTATCTGTGATTCTTGTAGGGTTCTTCGAAAGAAATAGGGAAATCCCCGAGGGATAAAAAACATTAAAACCTTCGAATACTCTCAATCCAATTAGCTTATTTTTAATCTAATCGATTTATAACTAAAACTTCAATTTTTAGTTATCTTGATCCATATAAAAAGATTGAGTTTGAATTTATGAGCTCGTATTTTCAGAATTACGGTCCTGATGTGTTTTTGCCAAGTAGTAAAGTTATTTTGGTGTTTTATTATGATACTGGCCCTCTTTTTTCAAGGGCTTTGTTTGAGTCGAGACATAAATTTTCCGATATTTAACTATAATGTCAGGAGATTGTATGGGACGTTTTTTGTTTTTTAATCTGAAGTTTTTCCTAGTTTCGTCTAGTTTACTGTTGTTCGTTTCCTGTTTTTCGGGCGCAGATAATCCTTCTAAAAATGTTGCTATTGAGCGTGGAGGTGATGCAGAAATAGCCATCGCCAAGATTGATACTTTTGGACGAAAGAATATAGTAGGAGAATTTTTCAGATACGCAGGCCCTCATGGCGCTGTCGGTTTAGTCACTATCAACGAAGTAAAAAGCATTTACAAGTTTCCTCTTGATGGGAGCGAGCCCGTAAATTTGTTACCTGATGTAAATCCTCGATTTTCTCCAAATAAACTGTTTTTATTAAGTAACGATTATAGGTTCGCAGTCTTTTGTGGTGTATTGGATCAGTCGGGAAATGGCGAGTATTACATACTGAATGTCATAACGGGTGATAGAGTTCGCTTAAGTGATAATTCACGGATAAGGACCTGCCCTTTTAATTCAAGTGACACCTTTGTCAAGTTTTCACCAGATAATTCAAAAGTGGCATTGATATTTGATGATGTAGGGGGTAGCGATCAGGATCTATTGGTATTCTCTGTTGATGGGAGCGGTCGAAAAACCGTTTATACCGATTGGCCTACGTCTAGTTACTCAGAGTCTCTTATTGGTTTCTCTCGTGATAATGAGTATCTGTTTTACAGGCTACGAAGTTCTGGTAGTGGGGTACCGCCTCTAAGGGCTTACCATTACGCGACAGATAATACCTATACTCTAGCCAATGCAGGAGCAGATAATGTATTGCGCTCAACTAGAACACTTTTAAAGACTCCATTCGCCCCCGGGAAAGTCCTATTTACGGCAAATGATCAAACAAGCATTGAAGATCTCTATATATCGGACAATGACGGAAGTAATAAAATTCAATTGAATGACAATAGTATCGAGCGGTCTGTCGAAATTATTGAAGTTAGCTCTTCGACTCCTCACGAAATTTTCTACTCCGATCATAATGCATTGTTTTCGGTAGATCCTGACGGTTCCAATCGAAATATTATTAAAACTTATGCAACTGACTTCAAAGTGTACTCGCTTGTTGTAAGCTCGATCAACTCCTCAGTTGTCTTTCTCGAGCAGAAATTAATCAGTGGTGGGCGTTCCAATCGAGTTTTATACTCTGCCAGGGAGGATGGATCTCTAGCTCCAGTGCCCCTGTTTACGTCAACGGAAGGTGTAAATGAAGTATCGGCTTTCTGTGCTTCCGATTCATCTTCTGAGATTTTTTATTTTGTTGAGGTATATGATTCACCTTCTCAAAACAGATTATATCGAGTCAATTATGATGGTAGTGGTACCACAACACTTGCCATCGATTATTCAAAAGGACCCATAACTGATATTTTTTGTGAATTAGAATATAACACAGTACTTTATGTGCAAAATTCTACCTTAAATAGTTATGATCTAATAAATAACAAAGAAACCCTCGCCAGCCCTATTCCTACTTCTGGAGCTGGATTTTCTCAAGAGCAAAAAAACCTATTGGGTGGAGATTTTATTTCTACGTATCAGATTTCAGCCAGTGACAATGTTTTTACCTATAAGTTCCAAGGAGATGTCAGCCTAGGTGAGGATTTAATTAGTTTTGACTTAGATAAAAAACAATATGTTAAGCACCTACCTATCCATGATTTAGTGAACATCCCTGATGTTTATTCTGTAAATAATGGTAAGGAATTCGTATTTAAGTCCTTCAATAATACTGACAACTCAGTGGGTTATCAGCTTGGTGATGTGAAGGGCAGTGAGTTGATTAAGATAACTCCGGAAGCTAGTACAGATATTAGCCATACAAAATTTAATAAGGCAAGAACTTGGTTTATTTATTCGGCAACCTTTAGCGATGAAAGTAAAAATGGAATTTATCTATATAGTATCAAAGACAGGTTGGGTCCCTATAAGGTTTCAGCCAATAATATGAGTAGTAGTGCGCCTTTTGGAGGTCTACTTGGGTTTTTGGAAGCGACAAATGAAATATATTATAGTTATGACGATAGGGGGGTCACCTACTCAGGGCACCAAATCTATACAGCACCAATTGGAGATTTTATGGCTACGAATAAGACGCAGCGTAATGAAAGTTTTGTTGGATTCCAGCCTAGCCCTTTAAACCCGACTCAAGTTATAGCCTCTTTTAATATTAATTTCACAGACTTTACATATTATTTTAATCTTTTTAGTTATTCCACTGAACATGGTTTCACAGTTTTAGATCCAAGTGATTTTCACTCTGCATATTATTCTACAAAGTCAATAAATGGCGACCGAATTCTTTATGGCGGTCAAGTACAAAAGTCTCCTGATAATTTCGAGCTTAGACTTGCTGACAAAGATGGTTCCAATAAAAGTACGCTACTTTCAAACTCAGATCATTACTATGCCCCTATTTTTTTAGACAACGATCAGGTAAATGGCTTCGCCTACTTTAGCTCGGCTATACAATCGGCCACAGATGATCGTGAGCTCTTCCGAATCAAGCAAGACGGCACCGGTCTGACAAAGCTAAGTGTTGCCAGTGCTGGATGGTCCATTAGTGATGCCCATAGGTACGAAGAGGGATCGGATATTGTATATGAAATTCAGACCGGCACGAGCCCTAACCTTATTGAAAAGTTAATTCATATTGACTCAGAATCCAATCAAAACCCCATAACTCCAACTAGTAGTAGTTTTGGAAACAACAAATACTTTGCATATTTTAGTAGAACAAAAATTTTATTTCGTGGAGATTTCGATACAAAGTCTGTTGATGAGCTATATATCTATGATACTGATTCTAAGGCCACAACGAAAGTAAATCTATCTGTTGGGAATGAAGATATAATCAAATCTCATGATTTTATAAATGATACCGAGATACTGGCTAGAGTTTTGCGAAAAACCCAGGGGGGGTTCTTGTCACGTTTGTATAGATGTAATTTAGATTTAAATACCTGCGAGCGATACTATACAGATATTAAGGGGACGGATTCTATATCTATTCAAGATACTATGAAGGATGGAGAATACAGTTTCTTCATAGGAACGAGTTGGGATGATGACAGAAAGCTCGATCTCTACTATAAGCCGAATGCAGTAGAAGCTAGTTCTGACTAGGATTAAATTCACTAATTGCCGATGGGAGGTAAAAGCCTTAATAGTTTGGAACCTCAATTGTTTAACTGATTGGGAATGGAAAATATCTAAACTTGATTACCATTAGGGCCTCAAGATCTCTAATAGAAACATGATCACTTTGAGTTTGATGAAGCTCACCACAGGTCTATATCTATACTAAAAACTCAAGGGGTCTATCTATAGAACTTTTTTGAAAAAAATGTGAGTCTACCGAAGGCTAATTTAAAACATAAACTAAGTCCCTCAAACTACCTAACTCGAGATATTCTTTTAACCCGTAAGGATAGACTACTATTTGGGCATTTGGAATCGAGCCAGGCCCTAGCTTTGAATCCGGTGATAGTTTTTAAGTATCTGAAATCACTACATTTTAAGTTGACCAAGAAGGCTGATGCTTGACGTCAAAACCTCTCAAATATACTGTCATTTCAGGAGTATAGTAGTAATTTTTTACCTTAGATTTACAACCTTTAAGCCTTGGGGCATTGAATGGCAGAGACTAGTTTCGTCGACCAAAAAATTCGTGAGCTGGAAGAAAAAAACGAGCAAGCAATGGTGGGCGGTGGCCCAGATAAATTAGCTAAAATTGAAGCAACCGGCCGATTAACTGCCCGAAAGCGATTAGATATATTGTTAGATCCAGGTTCCTTTGTAGAGCTTGATAGATTTGTTATTCATACTTCTTCTAATTTCGGGATGAACAAAAGCCATATCCCGGGTGATGGTGTGGTAACGGGCTATGGTAGAATCAACGGCCGACTTGTTTATGTTTTTTCTCAAGACTTTAGTGTTTATGGTGGTTCTTTAAGTTCTACTCAAGCTGAAAAAATATGTAAGGTGATGGACCTTGCCGTGAAAAACGGCGCACCGATGATTGGCCTCAATGACTCCGGTGGGGCTAGAATCCAAGAGGGTGTTGAGGCACTAGCGGGCTTTGCAAAAATATTTAAAAGAAATACTGAGGCCTCAGGAGTGATTCCTCAAATTAGTGCTATCATGGGTCCTTGTGCGGGGGGCGCTGTATATTCACCAAGTATTACTGATTTCGTTTTTATGGTGAAAGAAACTAGTTATATGTTCGTAACAGGTCCTGATGTAATCAAGGCAGTAACCCATGAAAATGTAACGAAAGAAGAACTTGGTGGTGCGGGAACACACTCTCAAACCTCAGGGGTTGCCCATTTTGCTGCGGAAGATGATAAGCACTGTCTATTAATGATTAGGGAATTATTAAATTTTCTTCCTGCAAACAATCTTGATGACCCTCCTATCTTACCGGCCACCGATCCCGTCGAGCGCCCAAATGAAATTTTAAACAATTTAATTCCCGACAGCGCAAAAAAGCCCTACGATATTAAAGTTCTCATCAAAGAAATTGTCGATGAAGGCTATTTCTTTGAAATGCACCCACACTACGCTTCAAACATTGTAGTTGGCTTTGCACGTCTGAATGGACGAACTGTAGGAGTTGTTGCAAACCAACCACAGGTGTTAGCTGGATGTTTAAATATTGATGCATCTAAAAAAGGTGCACGTTTTGTTAGGTTTTGTGACGCATTTAATGTCCCTATTCTAACCCTTGTTGATGTACCAGGATTTTTGCCAGGTACGGATCAAGAATATAACGGAATCATTACCCATGGTGCTAAATTACTTTACGCCTATTCAGAGGCTACAGTTCCTATTGTTACACTAATAACAAGAAAGGCCTATGGTGGTGCCTATATAGTCATGGCCTCAAAAATGATTGGTGCAGATATCAACCTAGCCTATCCAACGGCAGAAATTGCTGTGATGGGTGCCGAGGGTGCCGTAAATGTTGTTTTTAGAAACGATATCAAAAATTCAGACGATCCTCAAACTACCCGGGAAGATCTTACTAAAAACTACGAAGAGAAATTTAATAATCCTTATCGTGCAGCTGAGTTAGGTTTGGTAGATGAAGTAATCGAGCCTGCGATCACTAGAAAGAGATTGATTGAATCCTTCGAGATGCTTGCCAATAAACGAGATAAACTACCAGCTAAAAAGCATGGAAACATCCCACTCTAGGAGCTAAAAATGTTTGATAAAGTTCTTATTGCAAATAGGGGAGAGATTGCGATCCGTGTAATTCGCGCTTGTAGAGATATGGGTATCCGATCTGTAAGTGTTTATTCAGAAGCAGATCGTGGAAGCTTACACGTACTACTTGCTGATGAAGCTTATTGTATTGGGCCTGCAAGCTCCCTAGAGAGCTATCTGTGTATTGATAAGCTCCTTGATGTTGCTAAACGAGCAAAGGTTCAGGCCATCCACCCTGGTTATGGCTTTTTATCAGAGAATCCTGATTTTGCAGATAAGGTGATAGAGGCCGGTTACAAGTTTATTGGTCCTCGTGGTGAATCTATGAGATTAATGGGTGACAAAATATCGGCTAAAGTCCAAATGGAGAAGGCAAATGTTCCCGTTGTTCCTGGTAGCAAGGGGGAGATAGCCTCTGTTGCTGAATTGAAAGAGGCTGCCAAATCCGTAGGTTATCCATTGCTAATAAAAGCCAGCTCTGGCGGTGGCGGTAAGGGTATGCGTCTAGTAAATGAAGAGTCTGAGCTAGAGTCTTGTTATAATTTAGCAAAATCTGAGGCGGCAAAGTTTTTTGCGTCTGATGCAGTTTATATAGAGCGCTTTGTTCAAAATCCAAAACATATTGAAATTCAGATTTTTGGTGACGAGTTTGGAAATGTTGTTCACCTCTATGAGAGAGAGTGTTCGATTCAAAGGCGTCATCAGAAAGTAATTGAGGAAGCCCCTTCACCACTTCTTAATCAAGAAACTCGGGAGAAAATGGGAGAGGTATCAGTTCGAGCCGCCAAGAGTATTAACTATGTGGGCGCGGGAACTATCGAGTTTATTTTTGACAGCATTACGAACGAATTCTTTTTTATGGAGATGAATACACGTCTTCAAGTAGAACACCCAGTTACTGAAATGATTACAGGTGTTGATCTTGTACAGGAACAAATCAGAGTTGCTTCTGGTTTAGAATTATCGGTAAAACAAAACGAGATAAGTATTAAGGGCCACGCTATTGAATCTAGAATTTGTGCGGAAGACCCTTCTACTTACACACCAAGCCCTGGTGTTATTCGAAGGTGTAGAAACCCGCAGGGTCCCTTTATTCGATTAGATTCCAACGCTTTCCCGGGCTATGAAGTACCCATTCACTATGATCCGATGGTGGCAAAGCTTATTGCTTGGGGTAATAACAGGGAAGAGGCGATTAGAAGACAGAGGCGAGCTCTGGATGAGTTTGCACTAACAGGGATCAAAACAAATATTGTTCTTCACAAAGCCATTTTAGAGGAAGAACAATTTATAAACGGAACTTATACCACGCAATTTTTAGATAGAGATTTCTCTCTAACGACGGATAACCTTTTTAAGTTTGTCGATGACCGAGTCTTTTTGTTATCATTGGCCATAGAGACCTATAAGGAGCTAAAACCTAAAAGTGCTGCGGAACAAAACATAAAGAGTCGTTGGAAAAACAAAGCTCGTACTGAGAGTTTGAGGTAGTTATGTATTTTGAAGCAGAACTTCGTGGAATAAAATATAAGATTAATGTTCATGAAAGTCCTTCCACTTGGAAGGTTACACTTCAAGCTGAAGGCCAGCGCCCTGAGCTTCATCAAATATCTAAAAATGATTATCGTGAGCTGGATGGAGCTATCTCATTTTTATTTGAGGGGAATTCCTATATGATTGATGTGGTTGGTGACGGTATCGACTACAAAGTTTATACAAAAGGTTCTTACAGAGAAATACCAATCTATAATGATGAAATGTTAATGCGCGAAAGCATGAAGGCTACAGGCGCCTTCGGTGGACCTAACCAAATTAATTCAGGCATGCCAGGGAAGATTACAAAAATCCTCGTTAAAGAAGGTCAAAAGGTTACTCAGGACCAACCGGTTTTGATCATGGAAGCAATGAAAATGGAAAACGAAATCCGTGCACCAAGAGAGCTTACCGTGGATCAAATAAAAGTATCTCTAGAAGAGAATGTTGAAGCAGGAGCTTTGTTAGTTACCTTTAAGCACTAATTAGCTTTTATATTTTCAATGGCCCTGGATATATTAAGAACTCCTCCGGTTGAGGTATATACGCTGCTAAAATCAGACGACTCTAAAAGGGCTTTTTTAATTTCTGAGGCGCTTGCGCTAGGCTTGGCTTGTTTTAAAAGAGCGGCTGCTGCTACAACGATGGGTGCTGCCATTGAAGTTCCATCCCAAGAA
Organism: Bdellovibrionales bacterium; assembly: GCA_045110695.1. Taxonomy (GTDB): domain Bacteria; phylum Bdellovibrionota; class Bdellovibrionia; order Bdellovibrionales; family UBA840; genus JBGCGH01. The sequence goes on from JBGCGH010000015.1 coordinate 108,124, forward strand.
TCAGAGTTATCAAATGGTAATGAGGAGTATATAGATACTCCGGGAGCGGCAATATCTACGCTAATACCAAAGTTAGAGAAGACGGCTAGCTTAGATATAGAGTCACTTGCTGCCACATTAATCATGTGACCATAGCCCAATACCCCAGGGTAAACGGGCTGGGTATCAACATTCGTACCCTCGTTACCACTAGCGGTTATAAAGAGAATGTCCTGTTGGCCAAGCTCAAAAATTTTATTATTAACAATCTGAGAACATCCAGAACCACCCCAGCTTGCATTCACTATATCTGGTTTCATTGTAGAAACATAATCAAGGGCCTCGATCAAATCAGATATACTACCTCCTCCAGAGGCACTCATAAATTTAACAGGCAAAATTTTTACTCCTGGCGCTACTCCAATCACTGGTCCACCTATGAGGCTTCTAGAGCTATCACCAGCGATGATCCCAGATACGTGGGTCCCATGACCATTTCGATCGGTAAAGTCTCCCGTATCAAAAACAAAATCAAATCCCCAATAATCATCAACATAGCCATTGTTATCATCATCAATAAAATTATTCGGGATTTCTCCGATGTTAATCGCTATTTTCCCATCAAGAGATCTGTGGAAGTGGTCTATCCCACTATCCATTACAGCCACCGTAACACCAGAACCATCTAAATTCAGAGTTCGAGCCAGTCCGAGATTTATAGCATCCAAATGCCAGTTGTTGGCAAGCTTACTACTAGTTTTAAATTGCTGGATACTTATGATGGAGTCCCTCTCTACGAGCTTTATTCTTTCAAGATTTGGTTCAATAAAATCCTCTATCAATTCCTCTTCCGAATTGGCTGCTATGGTTTCTATGGTTCCATTTTCGTATTCAACTACAAATTTCCCTTCTACAAAGCCACCACTACAAGAAACACGAGTCCGATCAAACACAGTCTCACTAGATTTGTTTTGAGAGCAGGCTACGAGGAAAAGAAGGAGCGCTAAAGCGAAGCTTTGTAACATGGGACCATCCTTGGCTAAGCCTAATATTTAGGCTTCTTTTAGGATCCCATATTCATAAAAAAAGCTCGAGTCTAGTTTAACACTAGCCTAAAGGTTTGCGAGCTATCTATATATAATTACTGTGGATATTATTAACTAGACCAAGATTTGATCTAGGCAGAAATCTCTTCTACAAAGTCTTTGATCACATTACAGAAAACAAACTCACTTTCCTTTGCTGTTTCCGTAACCTCGTCGTGGCTTAACGGATTAGCGGAGACTCCGGCTGCAAGATTTGTTAAACAACTAAGAGTAGCAACCCTTAAACCTAAGTGGTTGGCCGCAATTACCTCTGGTACAGTACTCATACCAACTGCGCTCCCACCAAGGATTTCTAACATTCTGATTTCTGCAGGGGTTTCATAGGTTGGTCCACTCATAGCGCAATACACACCAGTACTAAAAACAGCATTATGCTTTTTGAGACATCCGATTAGGGTTTCATTGAGTCCGCGATCATAAGCCTCCGACATATCAGGAAACCGTGGTCCCAGCTTCTGAACGTTTGGTCCCATCAAAGGGTTATTGCCCATGAAATTTATGTGGTCTGTAATTACTAAAAAACTTCCAGCAGGATTTTCTTTCTTAATACTTCCCGCAGCATTAGTTAAAACTATTTTTTCAATTCCGAGCATGGCTAAGACTCTAGTGGGGAAGGCAACTTTATCCATGCTGTGACCTTCATAGTAATGGTTCCTACCTTGCATCACAGCAACAGTCTTACCATTTATATCGCCGATAATAAGTTTTCCAGAATGCCCTTCAACAGTGGGGGGACTAAAATGAGGGATTTCTGAGTAGGGTATTTCAATTTCGATATTTAGTTCATTAGCAAAGGCACCGAGCCCAGAACCTAAAACTACACCAACATTGGGCTTACTTGAGCTTCTGGCTCTTACATAATCAACTGCTTCCTGGAGTTCTTCTAATAACATGAATGCCCACCTTTGCTTAAAGTCAGTTTAGTATAGTCCATTGAAGGACCTTTGCTAGTAAATTTGCTGCCGCTTTACAGTATCTCTTTCTATCTGCTTACGAAATAACCTCATAAATTAGGGGTAAATCACTCGGCTTGAGTTGGGCCAGAGTGTAAGCCTGTTCCAATAGATTTTGTGCCGAATGAAAATCCTTTTCATCAGCATTCACTTTTAAAAGAACCTCTCCTTTCTCAACAAAATCTCCTATTTTCTTATTTATGTAGATTCCTGCATTATAATTTAAAGGATCAGTAATTTTGGTTCTCCCGGCTTTAATTGCAATACCGGCAGTTCCTATGGATTCAGTATCAATTTCTTTTACATACCCAGTTGCATTAGACTTAATTTCATAAAAATACTCCGGTTTTTTTATAGAAGAAATATCTCCACCTTGAACATTCACCAATTCTAGGAATTTTGCGTAAGCTTCGCCAGATTCAATAGATTTTAGTGCAAGCTCATTAGCTTCATTTAGTGAAATACCTTTTCCTAGGCTAATCATGTGGGCCGCGAGATTAATACTCAACTCAAAGGTATCTTTGTTTTCTTCAATCTCGGATTTATTATTTTTTAACAATTCAACGCACTCATAAATTTCATTGGCATTTCCACAGTGCCGACCTAGGGGTTGATTCATATCTGAAATCACCGCGGTGACCTTACAAGAATTGTCTTCACCTATTTTCTTCAATGCTCTTGCAAGGCTTTTGGCATCGTCCAAGGTTTTCATGAACGCACCGGAGCCAGTCTTTACATCTAAAACTAAGCCATCGATGCCTTCAGCAAGTTTCTTAGACATAATACTGGCACAAATTAAAGGAATGGAATCGACAGTGGCTGTTACATCACGTAACGAGTAAAGTTTTTTATCTGCAGGACAAATTTCTTCGGTTTGTCCCATTATAGAAAAATTGAGATCTTCTATGTTCTTTATAAATTCTTCTTTAGATATTTTAGTATCGAAACCCTTTATGGCATCCAGTTTGTCTAGGGTTCCGCCAGTATGGCCTAGGCCACGTCCAGCTATCATTGGAACTCTAATCCCACAAGCTGCTACTATTGGGGCGAGAATCATAGAAGTTTTATCACCCACACCTCCCGTAGAATGTTTATCAACTTTGGCCTCTGGTAAATGGGAGAAATCAAAACAATAACCAGAGTGTTGCATGGATTTTGTTAAACATGATGCTTCTAATTCGGTTAAGCCGTTAAGAAAGGAAGCCATTAACCACGCTGCCGCTTGATAATCAGGTATTTCATTGGAGGAGTATCTTTTGATGAATTGATCAATCTCTTCCTTTTGAAGCTCTTGGCCGGTTTTCTTCTTTTTGATAAACTCTGTCATTAAAAATTCCATTATTAATAATCTCCTGTTTCTACAGATGTGCCTTTTATAATATTTATTCCGGCACTACAGCCTAGTCGATTGGCTCCAGCTTCGATCATAGCTATTGCACTAAGCTTGTCTCTAATTCCTCCGCTGGCTTTTACGCCTAAAGCCGGGCCCATAATCGTTCTCATGAGTTTAATATCTTCAACAGTTGCACCGCCCCCTGAAAAGCCGGTAGATGTTTTTATAAAATCAGCTCCTGCGGCTTTGGCGACAGCACTGGCTAGAACTTTTTCTGTATCACTCAAAAGAGAGGTCTCTAGAATCACCTTTAGTGTCGTGCTGCCACAAATATTTTTAATATCTTCAATCTCTTGGAAGATATGATCAAAGCGTTGAGATTTCAAAGCACTTACATTCATGACCATATCTATTTCTGTTGCACCAGCTTCTAGTGCATTTCTTGTTTCAAAGTTTTTTGAATCGGCTGTGGAATAGCCGTTTGGAAAACCAATAACTGTACAGATCTTGACCTGACTTCCACGTAATATCCTTTTTGCAAAGTTTATGTGAAAAGGGGCAATGCAGACAGAAAAGAAAGAGTTTTCTAGGGCTTCGGTACAAAGATCTTCAACCGACTTAATACTGCTATCGACCTTAAGTAAGGTGTGATCAATAAACTGGTTTAAATTATTCTCAAAATTTTCTTGGGAAACATATGTAGTCTCTTCCAGGGCTACTTTTCTGAAGATGTAATTCGGTAGAGTTTTTACAGTTTTTTGAATTTCATTAAAAACCAAAAGATCACCTCGAGAACCATAATTGATAGGAAAGACTATCTATCCGCAGGACTAAAGGAAAGTCAAAGACTAGATGTGCAAATATTCAAAACGAAAGTCTAATAGAGCTTTGCTACTGGATGTTATTAAGAATATACTAGGAATGGACTAGAAACTTTCTTCAGGAATGGTAAATGCTTAGAATTCATCGACTTTTTTTGGTTATTTTTATGATCGTGTGTATTCCATTAACGGATCTATATGCTCAGAACCAAGTAAAGAGTTCGACAGGAACCCGTAGGCAGATGGCAACGATCGTATTTGCTGGTTTGTCTGGTGCAGTGTTGGGTTTAAGTACTCTTAGTTTTTATGGTAGGCCGCAGGATAAATTGGCAAATATAGCGGTAGGATTTGCTCTTGGGATTATAACTGGATCCATTGCCACAACCTACAGCGCTACAGCAAGGCCTGATGAGTTTTACGGAAGAGATCTAATGGCAGATTTTACTTCTCCACAGTTCGATGCCTACGCGGCTCACAATACTGTAAACTCCATGGGTGGAGTGTCGATAATTTCAAAAAGATGGACCTTCTAGCTACCTTTTTTTAGGAAGCTTGGTGTGAAACTCTTCTTTTTTTTTTCTTAATTATTTGTGGCTGTGACTTTCTTAAGTGGATCTGGTTTAGATTTTGAGTCTGCTTTTTCATCTTTTTTACCGAGAAAACTCATTCCTACTTCATGGGTGATTTTTCCAGTCTCAACCAATGCTCTAATGGAATGTTCAAAAGTGATCATTCCATGAGAAGATCCAGTTTGCATAATAGATGGAATTTGAAAAGTTTTACCTTCCCTAATTAAATTACCAATTGCATGTGTGCTTACTAGTACTTCCAGGGCAGCACATCTTCCTTTTCCGTCTGCTGTGGGTAAAAGCCCCTGGGCTATAACACCCTTTAAGCTTTCGGATAGCATCACTCTTATTTGCTCTTGCTGTTCTTGTGGGAAAACATCAATGATTCGATCCACTGTTTTAGCTGCATTGTTAGTATGTAAGGTTCCAAAAACCAGGTGACCGGTTTCTGCGGCCGTCATCGCTAAACTAATAGTTTCTAAATCTCTCATTTCACCAACAAGAATAATATCTGGGTCTTCACGAAGTGCGGCTTTTAGGGCGTTAGAAAAAGATTTTGTATGGTTTCCTACCTCACGTTGGTTCACCAGAGACATTTGATTTTGATGTACAAACTCAACAGGATCTTCCACCGTAAGTATATGAGCGCTTTGAGTTTTATTGATATGATCAATCATAGCGGCTAAAGTTGTAGATTTTCCTGAGCCTGTTGGACCAGTTACTACGATCAAACCTTTATGCTCTTTTGTTAGATCAAGAATTTGAGGAGGTAGTCCCAGTTCACCGGCTGTCATGATTTTTTCAGGAATAATCCTGAAAACAGATCCCAGACCTTTTCTCTGCATAAATACATTTACACGAAACCTTCCTACACCCTCAAGAGAGTATGCGCAGTCTAGTTCCCAGTTTTGTACGAAGTCTTTTTTTTCTTTCTCAGTCAATATTTCAAACACAAGGCTCTGAACATCCTGAGCAGACATATTTCCTTTAACAAGAGGGACCATAGATCCATGCTGTCGAATTAATGCTGGGGCCCCTGTGGTCAGGTGTAAATCCGATGCGCCCTTTTCTTTCATTAATTTAAATAGCTTATCTATTTCTGCCATTGCTAGTGTTCCTCACTTATACCTTGATCTGAAATTATTCCTTTAGTTACTTATCGGATACAACATTGATCCATTGAGTGATATTGTAAAAATAGCTTAAGATTAGAGAGAACGAAGACAAAAGTCGGGGAGATCTAAAGAGTGTCAGCAAAATTATTAGTAAACGTAAGACCAATTGGAACCAGAGTTGCCTATTTAGTGGATGGAGAGCTACGGGACTATCGTATAGAGAGAACCGGCGACCAAAAGTCTATGGTGGGCAGTGTGTTTAAGGGTAAAGTTTCTAGAGTGTTGCCAGGAATGCAGGCTGCGTTTGTTGATATAGGATTAGAAAAAGCAGGCTTTCTTTATGTCGGTGATGTCAGAATTAATTTAGATAGTGGTTCTGCGGTTATGGATGATGAGGTAGATGGTGGTCCTCAATATAATGAACAAGACATAGAGGCTAAAACACCAATTCAGGATCTTTTAAATCAGGGGCAAGAAATACTAGTACAAGTTGCCAAAGACCCTCTAGGTACAAAAGGTGCGAGAATCACTACGCATGTTTCACTTCCTGGTAGATTCGTAGTTTATATGCCGTCAGTAAATCATGTTGGAATCTCAAGAAGAATAGAAAATGAAGAAGAGAAAGATCGCCTGAAAAAGTTAGTTGAAAATTTTAAGCCCGAGCATGGTGGAATCATTGTGAGAACAGCTGCTGAGGGAGCACCCGCAGAGGCGATTAAGGCAGATATAAATTATTTAAAGCTACTTTATGATGATGTTTATTCTAAGTATAACGAAAAGAAATCCGTTGGTTGTATTCATAGTGAACTAGATATGGAGCTAAAAGCGGTTCGTGATTTGGCCACGGAAGAAGTGGAAAGCGTTATAGTAGATGATCAAGTCGTTTACGATAAAATTAATAACTTCGTAACTCAATTTATCCCGCAGTTGTCGAATAAGATTCAGTTTTATAATCAAGAGAAACTACTCTTTGATAAATATGGTGTGGACATAGAAATCTCACGCTCTGTCGGTAGAAAGGTTTGGTTAAAATCAGGTGGCTATATCATTATCGACGAGGCTGAGGCCTTAGTTGCGATTGATGTGAATACAGGTTCTTATGTTGGAAAAAAAGACTTAGAGGATACAATATTAAAGACAAATCTAGAAGCTGTAAAAGAAGTAGCACAGCAGCTAAGAATCAGAAATGTTGGCGGGATCATCGTTATCGACCTGATTGATATGGAGAAAGAATCCCACAGAGACAAGGTCATTGAGGCGCTTCAGGACGAGCTATCTAAGGATAAATCTAGAACCAACGTATTAGGAATATCCGAGCTGGGCATAGTGGAAATGACTAGAAAACGTAGCCGCCCAAGTTTGGTAAAAACAATTTGTGAGCCTTGTAGGTATTGTGAAGGCAAGGGTTACAATAAAACCATCAATTCCATCGCAACAGAAATCTTTAGAGACCTAGAAAGAGAAGCCTTAGATTTAAAGATATCTTCCACTAAAGTAAAATGTAATATTCTCGTCGCAGATTGGATCTACGAAGAAGGCAGCGATATGCTAGAGTTTCTAGAGACCAAACTCCAAAGATCTATTCTATTTGAAATGGAAAAGAAATATCACATCGAGCAATATGATATTTCTAGCTCTTGAAGTGTTTATTTTTTGACCAATCAGTATTTGAATCTTTCGCTTATACTGTCATTCTAGAACTATTTCTTGAAGACCCATTGAAATTTAATTCTTAAGTCTATGCGGCATACTCCACTACTTCTATGTCACCACCCAGTAGGGCTTTTTGGTAAGTAGTGAGAAGGTAATGGGCCTCAGAGGTTTTTATTTTCCCTTTATTTATTCTATCGATGAATCCCTCAGGAGTTCCTTGAAATTTAATTTTTGGCGAATCAAACAAGTCTCTTTTTGCAAAAAAGTAATAGACCGAAGACTCTAAGTCTTTGGCAAAGAGTTCTCGGTACAATCGATGATTCCATAAGTCTAAAGTTAAAAGTTGTAGGGCCAGAGCATTTCTGAAAATAAAAATTTTCATATGATTGCCTTCGCTTATGCAGTTCAAATACTGTAAATATACTTCGTTGCAGGAAGCGCTTTTCGAGAAAAAAGTACCAGCAAGATTCCAATGACCGATCACCAAAGCAACAAATAATGCAATCACAGGGTCAATTTCAATCCCAGCTAGTACTAGTTCGAAATCACTTACAAAGTAAAAGAAAGTTCCCGTGAATAGACCCATTATCATCATACTACGGATAAGAAGTAAGTTGGCACGTGGTCTGTTTTTAAAATATATCCATCTGAAAAACACAAAGTATTCTAAGGCGAAGTTTATCATTTCGCTTATTGATTTAGGTAAATCATCTCTAAGTAGTAATCCATTTTCACATTTTATTTTTGCCATAAATACCTCGATTCTGGTATCGGAGATTCGTAGATCTTTTTGAAAACCTCCCTTGGGGAAGTTTTAATTTTTCGACCTTTGTCTCAAGTTTTTTCTTCGAAAAAGGAATTCAGGATAGGCGTTACACAATAGAGCACTTTTTTGTATTAAGGATTGATGGCTAGAAATGTTTCGTTTTGAATCAGTACTTATGAAAAATATGTCCAATTTAGCATCAATTCGTAAAGCCAGACTAAAATCTAGCCGATATGCTATTTGAGTCCAGGGGGGAAAATGTATTACTTAAAATTTGTCTCAATCTCTTACCTATTAGTCTTAAACATGGCCTGTTCACCAGAGTCTTCTCACTCGCTGGTTGCAGACCTACCAGCAGTTGATGAAATAGAGGTTCCTGAGCTGGGTAACGACCTATTGCCTGAAAGTCCAAATACTGCTGTGACGGTTTATCTATTCGAAAGAGACACAGTCGAATGTGTTGATGAAGAAGGAGCTTCTGGATTCAATCAAGGCTCTAGCGAAACCACAAATTGTATCGACGCTAGTAAATCAGAAATAACTAATTTGGATATGTCTGAATCAGACTTAAGCGGTAGTACTTTCGCCGAGAGTAAAATTAAAGATGTAAACTTTAAAAACTCTTCTCTTGAGGGGACTAATTTTCAGAAAACAGAGCTTGTTAATGTAACTTTAGGTGGTAACTCCTTAGACGGCGCTAACTTCAGCGGAGCTAAGTTAATCTCTGGAGTGATTGATGATCTCAGTGTTTATGACGAACTCATAGAGGCCGATGTAGATATCTCAACACAAGTTAGCCTTCCCGAGGGCGCTCTCGACAGTATGCCAAATGAAATAGCTGATCGATTCATAGCTTCCACAGAGGTAAAAAATGAGATCGATAATGGTAGTATTAATCCTAAAGAAGCAATAGGCATACACAGAAAAGCGATAAAGCTTTTAAGATCAGATAAAAAACTTGTTCGTAAAGATATGAAGCCGACGGTAAAAGAAATCAAAGGAGTTCGTAGCGCGATCAAGGAACAGAGAACTCAGATAAAATCTGTAGTTGAGGAAAGAGAAGGTTATCGTGGGCTAGTAGCTTCGGAGATGGATGCGATCCGCTCAATAAAAAGTCGAATAAAAGAGGCCAATGACCAAGCGAAAGCTTATAGCGCTGAAATGCGTGGCCTTAAAAAAGAACTAAAAAACACAGACGATAAGGATGCTAGGGCAGAAATTCTTGCTGAGATTGTAAGTGTAAAATCAATGCGAGACGAGGCATACAAAAAAGTTAAGGTTATTCGTAAAGAAAGGGACCCTCACCTTGCGATGATTGCTGGCTATAAAAAAGAGCTTTCCAAATTGAAGGATAAGATTCTTGATCATAAATCAAAGATCGTTGATAACCGCGAAACCATCGTAGATCACAAAGGCATGATTAAAGACTATATCGCTCAAATTAAAGAGATACGTACTGAGATTAAGGGGCATCGAAGATCCATTCGCGACATCAGGGGTTCAATGTAAAGGCTGTAAATCCATACAGCTTTTATTTGATTCACGGGTTAGAGTGTAGTTTTACAAACAGGCTTCTACTTAAACTCTAGATTCACGCGGGTACGATGAGACCACAAGAGTTACCAGTTTTTAGAGTTTATTTTCATTATTTTTATGCTTTTCTTGCAAGGATCTTTTCTAAGACATTACTTTCTTCGCTTGTCTTGAGTGAAATGGCGGTTAATTGGATTTATTATTCGAAATGTAGTTCATGACCAAAAGTCATCACCAATACTGTTCTTGCTGCCTTTTTGCCGACGTCTTTATTTATAAGTAATTACAGTTACTTAGCTTGGTCCGGCTCTTTTGCCAAAACCATTGTCATCGATAATTCTTCGTACAAACAATCTGCATATTTTGTTGACAATTTAAGGGGCCCATGGGAATAATTATCCTTCGCGAATTCGGTCAGGGTTGGTTGATCTCCGTAAGGAGGATCCCGCAAGATTCTAAGTTATTTAGAGCACCTAGAGACTTTAACCATTGGAGGCAATATGTACGCGATAATAAGAACTGGTGGTAAGCAATACACCGTAAAAGAAGGCGATAGGTTTCGTGTTGAGAAGCTAAACGCAGAGGCTGGTAACTCGGTTGATTTTACGGAAGTACTATTTGTTGGTGGTGATAAAACTACTGTTGGTCAGCCCTTAGTTGCTGGCGCTAAAGTTACAGTAGAAGTTGTTAAAAACCTAAGGGACAAGAAAGTTCGAGTATTCAAAAAGAAAAGAAGAAAAGGTTACCGTAAGACTCAAGGCCACAGACAGTATTTGACTGAGGTAGTAGTGAAATCTATTTCACTATAAGTTTAGGTACAGATTTTTAACTAATTTTTTAAGAAAAGGAATATAACAATGGCATCGAAAAAAGCTGGTGGTAGTACTAAAAACGGACGTGACTCAAACAGTAAGCGTCTTGGAGTAAAAAGATTTGGTGGAGAAAAGATTAAAGCTGGAACCATCATAGCTCGCCAAAGAGGAACAAAGTTTCACCCAGGAAACAACGTTGGAATGGGTAGAGACCATACTTTGTTCGCTTTGATTGAAGGGCAAGTAAAGTTTGAAAAAGTAGACAAAAAGAAAATGAAAGTATCCGTATATCCTGCTTAAGGGTTTGATACATTTTTAAATTGGATATCGGGAGGGTTTCTTAATTAGGGCTCTCCCTTTGTTTTGGACGAATATGAAGTTTATAGATCAAGTAGAAATTAACGTAAAATCTGGTAACGGCGGCCAGGGTAGCAATTCCTTTAGAAGGGAAAAGCATGTTCCTCGTGGTGGACCTGATGGCGGCAATGGTGGCCGAGGTGGAGACCTAGTCTTTGAAGCCGTAGAGAAGTTAAATTCTCTTATCGATTTTGGGCAAAAAGAAAAGTTCTTTGCCGGGAATGGCCAGGGTGGTGGCTCACAAAATAAAACTGGTGCCGATGGCAATAGTATAAAGCTCAGAGTACCTGTTGGAACGATTGTGCGAAATCTAGAAACAGGTGAAGTAGAGCTGGATCTCAGTGAAGACGGACAAGAGGTTGTGTTCCTAGAGGGTGGAAAAGGTGGCCGAGGAAATAGTCTTTTCAAGAACAGTATTAACCAAGCTCCTACATATTTTCAGCCCGGCGAAGTGGGTGAGCAAAAAAGAGTGCAATTAGAATTAAAATTAATGGCAGATGTAGGACTCGTTGGATATCCAAATGCGGGTAAATCTACATTGATTTCTAGAATGTCTGCCGCAAAACCAAAAATTGCTGAATATCCTTTTACTACTCTGACTCCATCCCTCGGTGTGGTAAAGCTAGAAACGGGGAGTTCTTTTGTTTTGGCAGATATCCCAGGAATTATCAAGGACGCCCATAAGGGAACGGGACTAGGAACACAGTTCCTCAGACACATAGAGAGAACCGCTTGTTTTATCCATCTAATAGATGCCTCCGTATTTTCTGGTAGAGATCCACTAGAAGACTATAAAGATATACAATACGAACTAGAAGCTCATGATAAAATGAACGAAGGTAAAGATGGCTTTGTGCCCCTTACCTCCCGAGAGCAAATAGTGGTTTTAAATAAAATAGACACGATGCAAGCTAATGAAGTGGATGAGCTAAAGGCTCGGTTTGCAGAGATAGATGTCTTCCCTCACGCAATATCTGCAGTGGCGGGACATAAAACAGATGATTTAGCCTATATGGCATTTGAAATGATTCAAAAAGTGAGAAAACTATGACAAAGATCGGAATTTTTGGCGGGAGCTTTAATCCTATTCACCTGGGACATATACAGTCAGTTGTAGATGTTCATGAAAAGTTAGAGATGGAAAAAATCTATGTTGTTCCAGCCTTTTTAAATCCATTGAAAGAACCGATTGAGGGCCCGAGTCCTGAACAAAGACTAGAGCTTACAAAAGTTGGAATGGAAGATTACGGAGAGTTTGTAGAGGTAGATGACCAAGAAATTCAACGTAAAGGGCCTTCATATTCTATTGAGACGATCAATAAATATAAAGATCAACATCCAGGCGAGGAATTACATTTAATTCTAGGAATGGATACTTTTTCTCAGTTTGACTCGTGGAAAGATTATGAGCAAATAGTAGAGACGGTTCATTTGGTTGTGACTTCTAGACCAGGAAACCAATTACCCTTCTCTATTGAAGATATCCCAAAGGGTCTTAGAAAATTTGTAGCCGCCTTTGATAGGAACTACATAGAGCTAACAACAGGAACTCATATTGAGTTTATCAAGATTGAAGATGTAGACGTATCGGCTACTGAAGTTAGAAAAAAATTAAGAACGGGCCATAGGGTAGAGAAGTATCTTAGCTTCCCGGTAGAAAGGTTCATTAAAGATAACAGTTTGTACGAACCCATTGGTGATAAGATTCCTGATTACAAAGAGTTTGCCGTTGAGTGCGGTAAATTACTTAACGAAAAGGGCGCTATCAACACTAAGTCTTTTGATCTTTCTGAGCTTGAATACCCCTCTGAGTATACAATCATAGCCAGTGGTACTAGTTCTAGACATGCAAGCTCTCTTGCGGACTATATCAATTCTCATATTAGAGATGAATTTGGAGTATTTCCTTTAGCGGTTGAAGGGCTAAAAGAGGGAAGATGGGTAGTAATGGATTATGGGACTATAATCATTCATGTCTTTTATGATTTTGCCAGACAAGAGTATCGCTTAGAGGATCTCTGGAAAGATGGTGAGATTATTTATGGTCCATTAGATGAATCGCGAGCTTTGGATTGAAGGTAGAGCTTATAAGTTTGGAGAGCGGTAAGGAGAAGTGGTTCACCGAAGCCAGTGAGCTCTACGCTAAAAAGCTCAAGCCAGTTTTAAATTTTAGTCACACTCTATTTAAGGCAAAAAATTTAGAGAGAAAACAGTCGGACCAAAAAAAGGAGCTAGAATCAGCGCTCCTTTTGTCTAAAATCAAATCAAATGACTACGTAATTCTATGTGAGGAGAGAGGTAAAAGCTTTGATTCAATAGAGTTTTCAACTAAGCTAAGGGCTGCCTATGAGTCAGGATCTTCTAGAGTACTTTTTGTCGTAGGAGGTGCTTACGGCGTTAACCAAGACTTGCGATCGAGAGCTAATTTACTTTGGTCCTTTTCGCCAATGGTTATGAACCATATGTTGGCTCAGGTAGTTGCATTAGAGCAAATTTACAGAGCTACAACGATTTGGAAAGGAACTCCGTATCACAATGAATAAAGCATTTCTTATAATTTTAGATGGTTTCGGATATTCAGAGGAAAAAAAACATAATGCTATTAGCTTAGCAGAAACTCCCTATATCGACAGTTTATTGGAAAAGTACCCAAATACAAAAGTACAAACTTCGGGGAAAGCGGTTGGACTTCCAGATGGTGTTATGGGCAATTCAGAAGTCGGGCATTTAACTATTGGATCAGGTAGAGTACACAAACAGGATTTAACTCGTATTTCAGAGTTTTTTGAAACCGATGAAGCCTATGCTCATAAGCTGATAGACGAAACAGCAAAAAGCAATAAGGTCTTACATCTTTTAGGTTTGTTATCAGATGGTGGGGTTCACTCACATATGAGTCATCTTATTTCCCTGGTAAAAGTAATCTCTAAATTAAATCCCAAAAAAGAAATTGTTTTACATGCAATTACAGATGGAAGAGACACCGACCCCGAAAAGGGCGCTTCATACGTGGAGGAGGTTCTGTCTAAGCTATCAACTTATTCTAATTTCAGCTTGAGTACGGTCATAGGTAGGTTTTTTGCGATGGATCGAGATCAACGCTGGGATAGGGTAGAGAAAGCTTATTCTTTAATGGTGAATGGTATCGGATTGGAGACAGAGAGTGTAACTGATCAAATGCGAGACTCCTACGGACGTGGAATCACTGATGAGTTTCTGGAGCCAGTTAAAATAAAGGGCTCTAAAAGTATAGATTCTAATTCTGAATTGTTATTTTTTAATTTTAGAGCAGATAGAGCCAGAGAAATTGTATCTGCCTTTTGTGATGATAGTTTCAGTGAGTTTGAGACTAAGGTTAAGCTAGCATGGTCCCAGCTTTACAGTTTCACTCAGTATAAAGAAAGTTTTAAAAATAAAGTGCTATTTCCAAAAGAGTCTCCAAAAAAAATATTGGGAGAGCTTGTTAGTCAGGAAGGTGGTAAGCAGTTACGAATTGCCGAGACGGAAAAATATGCTCATATTACCTACTTTCTCAATGGCGGAAACGAAAGTATTTTTCCGCAAGAAGATCGAATCATGGTGGATTCACCAAAAGATATAAAGACCTATGACGAGAAGCCAGAAATGTCTGCCTTCGAAGTTACCGAAAAGCTCGAAAGTGCCCTTAGGGAAGATAAATACAATCTTATCGTTGTGAATTACGCTAATGGAGATATGGTTGGGCATACCGGGGTAGAGAAGGCTGCTATTGTCGCAGTTGAGACATTAGATAAGTGTTTATCTAGAGTAGTTGAGGCTGCTGTGGAGAACGGATATGAGGTTCTAATTACTGCCGATCATGGGAACTGTGAGCAGATGGTTGACCCTGTAACTGGCAAAGCATTTACCCAACATACTACGAATGCAGTGCCATTGATTTGGGCAGGAAAAAGAGCTTTAAAGAATTCGCAGCTAGAAGAAGGAGGGCTTTCCGATCTCGCTCCTTCTATGCTATATTTGCTGGGAATAAAACAACCTACCGAAATGACAGGTAGAAATCTATTGAGTGAAGGTTAGTAAGCTATGTTTGGATCAAAGAAACTAAAAAAGAAAAAGTCTGCAAAAGAGGAAGCAAAATCAATAGGATTTGCAATTTTGATCGCTTTAACCATCCGTTGGTGTTTATTTGAGGCCTATGTAATTCCATCTGGTAGTATGTTGCCATCACTCTTAATAAGAGATCATATTTTTGTTAATAAATTTGTTTATGGCGTAAGAGTTCCGTTTACAAAAAAATATATAGTTGAGTTTAACCAGCCTCAGCGTGGGGAAGTTATCATTTTCAAATTTCCAAAAGACGAAAGTATTTTCTATGTGAAGCGTTTGATTGGAATGCCAGGGGATGAGATAGAATATGACGATGGTATTCTTAAAATCAACGGCCAAGTGGTTCAACAAACTTCTGCAAAAGACAGTTGGGATTTTGACTGGGTAACCAGCGAAGCTTTAAGAATGGATCGTAACGAATTTAATCATATGACCGAAACGCTAGATAACGGCAAAAGTTACTCGACCCTAGTTATGAAAATGATTCCTCCAATGGGAGCAGGCCCTATCGTTGTTCCTGAAGACCATTACTTTGCAATGGGTGATAATAGAAATGGTTCCCACGACTCCCGCGGTTGGGGTTTTGTGCCTAAAGAAAATATAATTGGAAGAGCTTCTCTTGTATGGCTTACATGTGATGAAACTTTACCAATTCTTACCTTCCTATGTAATCCACTAGAGATACGTTGGGGCAGAATGTTTCATTCTATTAATTGATCCAGAATTTATTCAATTTTGGTCTCATTTCTCAATAGCAGTGCTTTTAAATCGTTGCGTAGATCACAAACCAATGTTCTCCGGGATATTCGGTTGATTCCGAATTAGACCTCTCGATATTAAATGTGTGGGGACTACTCCCAGGCTTGGTTTATGCACTAAAGCCGAACATGATTGAATCCATTATGAGTAAGCTAAGATGCTGTAGTTTTTGTTGGAAAAGCCTTTGGTGTCCATCAGGTATATGCGATTCCTGTTGGGAAGCAAATTGCTATAGATTTCAAATCAAGGAGTACAGAGACCCTACTAACTCTTTTTACTATTTTTATGAATGGAATAAACAGCTAGAAAAGGGTCTTTTTATACAAAAATTCATCGATCTCTTGAAGTCTCCACTTACAAATATATATCTAGTAGAGCAAATGGCTCCATTGATATGTAGGCAGCTTTATTCTTTTGATAGTCAAAAAAATGATATAGTTGTGCCAGTTAGTAATGATTTGGTCTCTAGAAAACAGGGGGCAGTAAGGCTCTCTGAGAGGATAGCGTTTTTAATGAACTTAGAAAACAGACTCTGCCTGGTTCGACGTAGATTTGTCGCTCAAAGATCCTTAAACCGAAAGAAGCGATTAAAGATTTCTTTTCATCTTTCAAGACAAGTAAATGACAAGGCTATACTACTGGTCGACGATGTCGTAACTACAGGAGCAAGTTTACGTAAGGCGAAAATGGCTTTAAATAGAGCTGACTCTATCTGCTCCTTAGCTTTAATCTATCGACCTTGAAAAATGTTCCATATGGTCTGTATTGACGCGCATTAATTAGGGCTTTTTTAAGCAGTTTGCTATAATAGATAGTAATGTTTGATCAAATAAAACCCAGTATTTTTAGACCTTTATGTGTGCTGCTTTTATTCTTAGTTCCACTTATTCCGGTCATTAGCTTTGCGACTAAACCTGTTGATCCCCTTCGGAAATCAAGAGTCGAACAACAGAGTATTTTAGACGAATTAGTTTCCAAGATGGGTAGCTTCCAACAAGTTGAATTCTCAGTGGCTAGGCTTAGCAAAAACAGTTTGCTTGGAAGAATTAAAGAGTCAAAGGGGAATATTAGAATAACAAAAACAGGTCTGTTCCTATGGCAAATAACCGAACCAGAAAAATCAAAAGTTGTTTTTGACGGAAACTTTGCTTGGTCCGAGGAAAAGTTAGATGAAGATTTTGGTGGAGGCTTTAAAGTCACGAAGGCCAAGGGGATTAAGAGATCATTGGCATATAATATCCTTCAGCTGATTATGGGACAGGGTTCTTTTTCAAAACATTTCCATCCCTTGAAGACCACTACTGAAGGGGGAGTTTCTGTTTTACAGTTCACCCCGGCCAAAGCGGAATGGAATCTTAGTAGTATCACCTTAAAAATATCTACTAAGAATCAGGATCTACTTTCTTTGATCTATGTAGATGATATTGAAAATGAGACCGAGCTTATTTTTTCAAATCCAAAATATAAAAATAAAATTGAGCCTAAACTTTTTCAGTATGCACCCCCAAAGGGTGCAGAAATAAGCGAGTTGTAAGATGAAAGATGTTGTTGAGAATAATAAAAAATTTCATATCGTAAGTCTGGGATGTCCAAAAAACCTGGTGGATTCAGAAATGATGTTGGGAAAGTTATCTAAAGACGGCTATAGCCATACGGATAACGCAGAAACAGCTGATACTATCATTGTTAATACTTGTTCCTTTATAGAGGACTCAAGAAAAGAATCTGTCGAAACAATAATGGAGATGGCCGCTCTTAAAGACAGTGATAAAAATAAAAAAATAGTAGTCACGGGATGTCTTCCGCAACGCTACAAGGATGATCTAGCAGACAGCTTACCTGAAGCCGATATTGTAATTGGATCTGGTGAGTTCCAAAACATTACCGAAATTCTTAAAGAATCAGATGAGAAACCGGGCCAACAAATACGCCATTACCATTTACCGACTTACTTACAAACGGAAGAGACACCGCGAATATCATCCGGGCCCCGTCATAGCGCCTATTTGAAAATATCAGAGGGTTGTAAAAAAAGGTGTGCATTTTGTGCGATACCAAAGATTAGAGGAAACCTACAGAGTAGAAGTCTGGACGGTGTAATTAGCGAGGCCAAGCTTTTGGTGGGTTCCGGAGCAAAAGAAATCATTGTTATCTCCCATGACTTTACCGATTATGGATGGGACTTGGCTAGAAAAGATGACACTCGAAGGGAGTCACCTTATCAATTATTAAAGGAGCTTTCAGAGGTTGAAGGCTTAGATTGGATTAGAGTTTTATATTTATACCCAGATGGTATCGACGAGAAATTAATCCAATTGTTTAAAGAAAAGAAAAACCTACTTCCTTATTTTGATATGCCACTTCAGCATATAAATAATGAGGTCTTGAAGCGCATGAATCGAAAAATGACGAAGCAAGAAATTCAAGTAGCTCTAAATCTGATTCGAAAAGAGTTGCCAGAAGCAGTGATTCGAACACAGTTCATAGTTGGGTTTCCTGGCGAAACAGAAGAACAGTTTGAAGAGCTTCTAGATTTTGTTGAAGAGACACGTTTTGATAGGGTAGGTTGTTTTATGTACTCACCAGAAGAAAGTACTGCTGGTGGTAGAATGACGGATCAACTCGATCAGGATACAAAACAAGATCGTCATGATCGTCTGATGGCTTTACAGAAAGATATATCCAATGAAATGCATCAGCGTTTTGTGGGTAAAATTTTAGATGTAATCATTGAGGGTGTTTCGGAAGAATCGGAACTACTACTACAGGGCAGAATGACTGGTCAGGCCCCAGAGATCGATGGAGTTGTATACATCAACCAAGGAACAGCAGCCGTGGGTGAGATCATTAAAGTTAAAATCACAGACTCACACGACTATGATTTGGTCGGTGAAATACAACAAGACCAAATACAGCTTTAGGTTTGCGATAGGGCTGGCTACGGTATTCGTTGGGTTCTAAGTCCTTTAGGTCCACCGGAGTTTTGTATTTTGGTTTTTATGAATAGTCATAAGGTCAGCTAGATTTTAAAAAATAAAATTTTTTATCATATCTTTTGCCAAATTCTTCAATGAACTAATAATTCCTCAACTATCCGTATATCTAATTTTGGATTGAAAACGGTACTTAGTTTGATTAGCGTTTCCTTTCTTTTTTAATAACTTTGTTTCTAAGCCATTTTTTAAATCACGACTGGCAGTTGCTGAAGATAGGTTTTTAAAAAGGGCTAAATAATCTTTACGAGAAAATTCGTGATCTTGAAAATGATCCTTTGCTAAATTTAGTCGATCTCTTCCGATTAAAGAAACATTAGTATGTTCGGCTAGGTAATTTTTCAAGGATTCATCGATTAGACTTAACATAAATTCAACAAAGGCAGTGGAGTCTCCGGCCTTATCACATTTTTCAAGCACACTATAATAAGTTTTTTGATTGTCTTTGATCAAGGACTCAACAGGGATATATCTAAATATGGGATTAAAATCTTGTAAGATAAGCGTTTGCCAGAACCTTCCCATGCGTCCATTACCATCTTCAAATGGATGGATAAACTCTATTTCATAATGACATACACAAGATTTAATCAAAGCGTGTGTTTCATCTTTCTCAATCCAGTTAAAAAGATTATGAATAAGCTCTGAGACCAAATTTGGCTTAGGAGCAATATGGCTTACCTTGCTTGCTTTTAAAACACCGACATTCTTATGTCTAAACTGACCGGCTGATTCGATAAGTAAATCCATCAAAACTTTGTGAGCATGAAGGAAGTCATCGACTCTTCCCCAATTAAAACTCTCAATGAAATCATAAAGCTTATTAACATTTTGTACTTCTATTATTTCTTGCTTAGGGCCTAAGACTCTTTTTCCTTCTAGTATCGCCGTTACTTGCTCTAAAGTTAAAGTATTGCCCTCTATCTCCAAAGTAGCGTGGATTGTTTTTATTTTATTTTGTTTTCTTAGTTTTGGCTCGGGTGTTTGAAAAAATACCCCCTCGATATTTCCAAGTGATTTTGATACCGAAGAGACTAAAATAAGAATATCATTTGTAATACTATAAGGAGGTTTCATACTATTGATAGTATCATATGATACTATGGGGTGCGAGAGATAAGTCCTATGATTTTGGTAAGAAAGTACTGTTCCGGGCCTTGCAATGTACGAATCGTTTTGGAGATCGAATAACATAGAGAGCGTGCCTTATTTCAGGTTTTCTAATACGAGGCTCTCTTTCAGGCAATATAGGGCTCTTCCTTACAATAATTTTGTTTTTGTTATTCCAGAACTATCTTTTGTCTGCATGCACCGAAAAGTTGAGGAAGAAGCTTTTTTAGATGTTTTATACCAAAATTATTTCTGGACTAAGCCTGTCATCCATCGGTGTTTATATCTACCAAGGTACAGTAGTCTTGAGGAAATTGTAAAAGATTAAATCACAGACTCTCACAAACATGGGTTAGTTTGTGAAATACGACAATAACAAAATCGATTTTAAATTTCCGACTGGACGGAGACATCATAAACACAAGTCTCCTTCCCTTTCGATACTCCATGTACATCACCACCAATAAAACCGATTGTGATATGAGGGTGGTAATTATTTGTTGGGTGAAATTTAATTCTGGGGTCTATTTTGGTAACCTTGTATATACTTTCTCGAATCCTAATTATATCTGGAGACTCTATCACGAGGTAAAAAACTATATTTCCTTTTTTGTCTGATCTTTTACCCACGCAGATGATATCGAATCTAGCTTCTTGAACGTCAGTCCTAAAGTTTTTAATTAAATCTAATGTTAAAATTTTTTGATCGATACCAATTGATTCAGGAAAAAAGCCAGTCTTAGATTCAGGTGGAGTGATCACAGTGATATGGGCTTCGTTCCGGTGCAGAAGACTTCGCCCATTTAACTCTTGTTTAGAAAGCATTTCGATTAAGGGGAGTAGGTCATTTATTGAACGAAAATCTACACTTTTAATTAGTGCACCATTCTCTGAATATTGGCTGGAAAAAGGAACCTTGCTATGGACATTAGGGCTAAGCGAAATGCTTTTACCGTAAGTAGTGAGGCTAAAGACCCAAATTAATAACAATAATGCATATTTCATTGCAGGTTTATCTTTCGATGTTATGGAAACTAGTTTTTAAGGTGGTAGATCTCTCTGTAGTTACGGCCGATTTCGTCCTCATCCATTCCGTAGCCCACAACGTAGCGATCCTCTATGGTTTTACCCGTATAGTCTGGCTTAATACTGATGACTCTTCTGGCTGGCTTATCTAAAAGGGTAACTATTTTTAGACTTTTAGGGCCACTTGCTAAGACTCTATTTTTCAGAAAACTAAGTGTTCTCCCGGTGTCTATGATCTCTTCGACGATAATTACGTTTTTACCAGCAACATCGGAAGATAAATCCTTTAGTATTTTAATATCTCCGCCACGTTCGCCGGTAGAGAGGTTTTTATTGGAAAGGTGAACAAAATCTACAGACTGGGAAAGTTTTAGCTCTCTCATAAAGTCTGCTATGAAAAAACAACTACCTTTCAAAGGGCAAAGTAAGATTACCTCTTCACCCTCAAAATCCTCTTCGATTTCTCTGCAAATTTCAGCGGTCATCTTTTGGATTTCTTCTTCTGTAATCATCGGCATCATTTTGTCTTTTAAGCTCATTATGTTTTTTCCTTAAAGTGCTGGTAGCTCAGTCATTCCAGTTTTTTGAGCTAATTTGATATAAGATAATGCTTGTTGGTTTTCAGGTTCAGCAAGTAGCGCCTTCTCCCATTGCTCAACAGCCTCTACGATACGATTTCCATTATAGTAGATAAGCCCCAATTTTAAACGTGGCGATACCGCATGGGCATTAATATCTAGATAATGGTGTAGTTCTTTAATGGCTTCGTCAGCCTTTTTAGCATTAACCAAGGTATTAGAGATCGTTACAATGGTTTCATCTCTTTTTATATTGAAATCAAAAGCTTTGCGATATTGCTCCAAAGCCTCAACGAACATTTTATAGTTCCCGTAAAGGTCGCCTAATTCCATATGTTTTTTATAGATCTTCTCTTCCGCGTGCCGATCTAATCTAGATTTTTTCTGGTCAAGCAACCTTTTGGCATTTTCAAAAATCTCTTTGCCTTCTTCATATTTACCGGTGTCGTTCAGAATAACAGAAAGACCAATAGCGGCATCCGTGTAGCTTGGTTCAATCTCCAGGGCCCGTTTAAAAGTCTTAATCGCTTTTTTGAACTTCCCTTGGTCATAATAAATTGTGGCAAGCATTTGGAATACTTCAGGTTCTTTGTTCTGTACCAATAGAAGTTGATTTAGAATCGGCTCAGCTAATTTATAATTTCCGCTGATGAAGTTCTCTTTTGCCGTTTCCATCATATCGGAATAATCAACGCTTACCATAGTTACCAACCTTAGATTTCATGGAGCTAGCCTCGCTAGATTGAGGGTAGTCTTTTATTAAACTATCGGCGTAAAGTTTTCCTTTTTTATTATTTTTTGATTCGAATGCTGCGATACCAGCACCATATAGGGCCCTTGAGCTTAAACCCAACTTTGGAAATTTTAGAACTACGTTCTCGTATCTAGCCAAGGCACTTTCGTAATTTTTTCTTTTCATATAAAAATCAGCTACATATAATTCTTTAAGTGCCAACTTTTTAAATATCTCTGCCTTTTTGATTCTCGCCTCTTTGGAGAATTTTGAATTAGGGTAGCGTTGCAAAAGCTGATCAAATGTTGAAATAGCCGCCTTTGAGGAATTTAGGTCCCGATCTATGGACTCAGGTATTTCGTGAAAAGCACTCAGGGCAATCCTAAAAATCACATAATCAGTTTTGGGATGTGTTGGGTGATACTCTTGAAATAGTTCATAGGCTAATTTTGCCTCGGAGTAGGCCTCTCGCTTGAAGTGTATATCGGCTATTTTAAGTTCAGCTAGGGTGGCGAATCTACTGTAGGGATGCTGGTTTCTAAGATCGCTATACTTAATTATGGCCATTTGAAAACGGTCACTTTTCTCATAGGACTCAGCTTCTTTAAATTGTCCTGCTACTGTCGACGTATCAAAGGTTTCAGTGGATCCACAGGCGGAGAAAATCAAAAGCAGGCTTGAAAATATAAAGAGTTTTATCATAGAACTAAACTATCGACGCACCCTACGGGTGTCAATTTTAATGGCAATTAGACAAGAGATTGCAGGTACTTAAGATGCGTAGCGACGGGTTGTGTTAAGATCTAAAGTTTATTAAGTGATCGTAGACAGCCTCTAGGCTGAGCTTCAATGCTGATGCCACAGGGATAGAAATGATCATCCCCGTAATGCCCATTACTTGGGACCCAATGATAATTACGACAATAACAACCACAGGGTGAAGATTCACAATTTTCGCAACCACTAGAGGTATTATAAAAAGAATATCAATTATTTGTGCGATGAAAAAGACCATTGCTACTAAGAAGATGATTAATGAGGGTTCGTTATTTACAAAAGAAACTATGAGAGGAGGTATTACACCAAAGAAGGGACCGATATAAGGAATCAAGTTTGTTACTGCGGCTACGATGGCAAATACGGACGCGTAAGGAAAGCCTATTAAACTCAAGCCTACCCAAATAATAATTCCAACAATGGCTGCTTCCAGCAATCTTGCCCGAATAAAATCTCCCATTTGTCGGTTGATTTGATAATTTAGATTTAAAGCTAGTTCAAAAAGATTGTTTGGAATCATCTTTAAAAACTTTCTCGCTAGTTGCCTACCATCTCTTAAAAGAAAGAATGCAAAAAATGGGGCAAGTAGAGCGACCGTGAAAATTTTTGAGGCCAAGTCAGGGATGTTTGTAAATAAGGTGGAAACTGAGCTTGAGATTATGCCGGTAAGATTCGAACTCAAATCTAGTTTGTAGTCTGTTCCAAGAAAACCGGAGATACGTTGTTCATACTTTTTAATAATGTCCAATAGTCCTGATTGATATTTTGGAACTTCTGACTGGAGATCCGTTATTTGTTCGGCAATAACAGGGTAGAATAGAGAGATACTTATGGCTACTAGTGCCCCCCCGGCAAGGTAAGGAATAATTATGGCCAGACTTCTTGAGTATCCCTGTCTTTCAAATAAATTTACAAACGGGTTTAGAAGATAAGTAATTACGACGGCTAAAATAAAGGAGGCCATCATGTTTTGGACACTAATTAGGATCCAACCTAGTAGGAATAAGAGGGAGAGGACAGAGGCTAACTTTATCCAACGCTCGCGATAAATTACTTTTGAACTACTCGCTGACATTCTTCCTTTTTCGTCCTTGAATTTTCAAGAGCTCTCTTTTTATTAGGGTAATTTTCTCTGTGGTTTCTGAAAGACGCTTTCCTAAAACTTGTCCGAGTTGGAATAATACTTTTGCACCAATGGATGGGTTTCTCTCCATAAGCTCCATTAAATCTGGTTTAAAAAAACCAATTAAAGAGCAGGCCGAGGTGGCCACCGCGCCTGCAGTTCGTTTACCATTATCTTCAACCAATGAGATTTCACCAAAGAAGTCTCCAGGTTTTAGCTGAGTTATATGAGTTTCTTTTTTTTCATCTGTGTTTTCGAAGCTGGTTTCTGATACAAAAACATCAACGCTTCCTCTGGAGATAATATACATTCCCACACCGGCTTCACCCTGTCTAAAAATGATCTCTCCAGACTTATATTCTCGTTCGTGAACTATGCTTTCAATAAATCGCAGTTCTTTTTTACTTAGAGTAGAGAACACAAAGTTATCCTGAAGCAGCTTGCTTATACTGCCTTCAGCCGCTTCTCTTCTAAAAATATTATCCCACATAAAATTCATTGGTTGAGCCTCATTAAATCGGTTTCTCGTATCCACGCCCGACGATTTTTAAAATCCATGATTTGGATCCATTCTTCCTTCTTTCGCAAAACCATAACTTCTTCACCGGCTACGAGAGTCCCTGTACTTGGACTGTTTTCTTTTGCAGTAAGGCGCATATCAAGATTTGGAGTGGTAATTGTGGCCAAAGATTTATTTGATAAATTCCACTTTATACTAAGAATAGAAACAAAAAGCAAAAACAGTACCGATATGATTCCTACATTTCTCCAGGAATTATATTGATCCTCTCTTGTCTGACCATCTTTAACCGCGATCAGAATTCTCCGGACCAAGATATAGATAGAAATCACCACAAGAATTAGTATAGGCGCCATGCCTAGGCGATAGTGTAACGACATAGAAAATTTATCAAAAGCATCTTTTTTCAGGTGGTAAACTTGGGCTTGATTTGTATCCAACTTTGATAGCAAATTTAAACTGGGAGAGTGTCCTGTCTGAATACCCAGTGCCTGCCTAAGGTGCCCATAACCCGGGCCCAGTTGTTGAAGGCGAATATAGTTTAAGGCCAAATTGAATTGTATATCTGCTGGAGCCAGCTCGTCAGTTGATAGTTTTTGCAGCACTTCAATGCTTTCTAAATATTTTTTTTCCTGGTGAAGTTTTAAGGCTGATTCCAAACTGACTGGAACACTATCTACTTGGGCCGGGACAGCATTTTGAGCTGAAATTTGGTGCCAATAAGTGATAAAAATAGTAAAAATCAAGAGCTTAGCTAACATATAGTGATAGTAAATTGAAGGTTGAGCTTTGTCCATATGGTTTAACTAAACCAGTCAAGGAGGTTTGGATGTCTAAGGTAGTGGGAACGAGTTTACAAAATTCTGAAGAAATGAATAGTAACATAAAGACATTGGTGAACACTGTACAGACTAGATCAAAAGAGCTGGAAGGCGTCAGAGCTGGAGATCCATCCCTTGCGGGTGAGTTAGATGAGGCTTTAGAGCTAATTCACCAGGGAAGAGGAAGACCATTATTTTATAAATACGTTGGTAGTGGTGCCGGCTATGGCCCCTATGTTGAGCTTATTGATGGCAGCGTAAAAATTGATCTAATAAATGGAATTGGAATCAACGTCTTGGGTCATTCCCATCCGAGCTTAATGGAGGCTAGTGTTAAAGGCGCATTAGCGGATGTAATCATGCAGGGCAATTTGCAGCCAAACTCTGAATACACAGAAATGTTAACTCGTCTAAAAGATATTGCCGCAAAAGGAACGCGACTTAAACATTCTTGGTTAACTACTTGTGGCTCCATGGCGAATGAGAATGCTCTGAAGATGTGTCGACAAAAAAATAGTCCAGCTAAAAAGGTGATTGCGTTTAAACACGCTTTTGCTGGTCGTACTCAAATGATGGCTGAGATTACCGATAACGCAAATTATCGAGTCGGACTTCCTCGGTATAATGAAATTATCCACGTAGATTTTTATGACGCCATTAATCCAGAGGCTAGTACAAAGAAAACCTTGGAACAAATTAACAAGGCGATCGAAGAGAATAAAAATGAAATTGCATGTTTGATCTTTGAGCCAGTGCAGGGAGAGGGTGGTTTTAATGTCGCTCCAAAAGAATTCTTTGAAACTATTTTTAAACCGGTCAAAGAGGCGGGAATTGCGGTCTGGGCGGATGAGGTTCAAACCTTTGGGAGAACCGGAGAGTTTTTTGCCTGCCAAAAAATTGGAATCGGAGAACTTATTGATGTCATGACGATTGCTAAAGGCTTGCAAGGTGCTGCCACTTTATATACCGATGAATATAACCCAAAGCCAGGTCTTGTGGCGGGAACCTTCGCTGGTGCGACAGCAAGTTTATCGGCTGGTAACGCCGTGTTGAAAGAGCTGAGTACTGGAGGATATATGGGGTCCGGTGGTAGAATTGAGAATATTCAAAATATGTTCAGAAAAAAATTAAGTGCATTGAGTGAAGGTTCATGTAAGGGGCTGATCCAGGATATGAGCGGGATGGGGCTAATGTTTGCCTTCACTCCGTTGGACGGGTCTAAAGAAAAAGTAATGGGGCTTCTGAAAACGCTTTTTAAAAATGGAATCGTAGCCTTTTCTTGTGGACATGGTCCGTTTAAAGTTAGATTCCTCATACCAGCAATTATTACTGAGTCTCAAATAGACGAGGCAATGGGTGTTTTGGAGAAGTCTCTCCTCGAGCTCAAGTAATGGATTTAGTCAGAGAAGGACAGCATATTATTGGTATAGATTCAGGGCCATTTCATGGTTCGAAAGATATCTGTGCTTATTTCTCTGAATTAGCTGAGAAACTAGGTTTGAGTTTTCGCCTTATTGAGCAAGATGACCACAATCAGGCCATTTTGATTAATGAAACTGATATATCTAAGCAAACGGTTTTTGTAACGAATTTAGACACTAAAGACCCAGGGCCCTATTCGTTTTGGACAAAAACGAATCATAATCCCTTTGAGGCTACTATTGCAGAAGATTTTATCTACGGCTTAGGCTCCGCAGATTCAAAGCTTTGCCTACTTACGCAAATGCAGGCTTTATCAGAAACTAAAAATAAAAATGTTGCGCTACTTGGTTGTGTTCAGCAAGAAAAAAGTAGTAGTGAAAACCTAAGAGGATTAGACTCTCTACCAAAAAAAGTTATTGTTAGTAAGCCCACCGGTTTGCGTCTTTCTAATGGTATATGTGGTAAGACGGCTATCGATATACACATACCTTTTACTCAGCGTGAACAAGAGCTTCGGTCAAAACATCAGGCTGAGGAAAGTACCGCCACGCAAAGTAGAATTTTTCGAGCAAAATCAACCCACGCTGCTATTTCCGTTTTCGAAGAAACAGCTTTTGGTAAACTTTTCGATTATTTAGAGAAACTTCCAGACAACATCTTATTGCTAAATATGGAATGTGAGTCAGATTATGATATGGCCGCTCCCGAGGCTCTTTTAGAGATAAACCTAGCGCAGCCTGTGGAAGATTCCGTTTTAAAAAAATTTAAAGAAGTTCTGGCCTCTCTACTAAAATTTGGGCAGGGTAGATTTAAGAACATTGCCGTTCGAGAATATGAAACCAAACTGCCGCGCCTACACTTTGGAACTATTCATTTGGATGAATCAGGAATTAAGTTTCAAATCATCGCCTACTTCCCAAAGACTTTAAAAAAAGAAATGTTAGATAGGTGGTTAAAAGATTTAGAGAGTAATTTTTCTCAATACTCTATAACAGCAGACATTTTTGAGCTACTCAGACCGGAGTTATATGATTTTCCGCCTGAGACATTTCGGGTTTTTCAGGATTCCTTAAATGCTTTGTCTTTGAATTCGGAGCCTATGATTTCGGTGGCCGAGTCGGATGGACGACTCTTTGCCAACTTAGATGTTCCTACCTTAGTTTTTGGTCCAGGTAAGGGTTTGGGAAATATACATGAACCTAATGAGAAAATAAAAATCGATGAATTAAAAAACTCTGTAGTTATTTATAAAAACATGATGGAGGCATTATAGTGTCTTTTATTGTAAGGTGTGCGGTCGAAGAGGATTTGGAGGCGCTTTTTGCTTTAGCTGAGCAGTTTACTCTATTAAATCTACCGGCCAACAGAGAGATTCTTACAGAGAAAATACAAAAGAGTATTGCTAGCTTTAAGGGTGATATTAAAGAATTAAGTGAATCCGAATATATTTTCGTTCTTGAAGATACTTCAGTTAATAAGATTGTGGCATCTTCTATGGTTTTGGGAAAGCACGGTACCCCGCAAAGCCCCCACTATAGTTTTAAAATCTTGAAGCAGGAAATGAGTTCGGAGGAGCTAGGGGTTGGATTTATCCATCATGTCCTACGGCTATTTGTAAATGAAGATGGCCCTACAGAAATTGGGGGTCTGTTGGTGGATCGAGAGTATAGGGGCCACCCAGAGAAACTAGGGAAATTTATTTCGTTAATTCGATTTATGTATATGGGAATGCACCCAGAAAGATTTCAAAATAATTTACTTTGTGAGTTTGCACCTAAGCTGTTGCCCGATGGCAGGAGTGAGTTTTGGGAGAGCTTGGGAAGAAAATTTACAGGTTTAAAGTATAAAGAAGCTGATTCATTAAGTTTGAAAAGCAAGGGTTTCATTCGCCAGCTGTTTCCTATTAGCGATATATATTTAGCTTTATTGCCGCCTAGTGTAAGAGTAAACTTAGGTAAAGTGAGCCTTGAGACTGAGCCGGCAAAGCATATGTTAGAATCTATCGGTTTTAGCTACCAATTTGAAGTCGACCCATTTGATGGAGGACCACATTTCGGCTGTGAATTAAAAGACGTGAGTCTTGTTAAGAATTTAAAAAAATATAGTGTTAAGGAAAGTTCTAAGGAGTTTACCGACTATTTATTTGTCGCAAAAAGCGAAGAAGACTCGTTTCATGCAGTACAATGCTTAGGAGAAATACAAGGGAGCAATGTTTTCTTGGAAGCTTCAACCATCTCTCGTTTGGAGATTTCGAGTGGTGAGAACTTGTACGTAACATATGCCTAAGGAGGCAATATGACTGTAAAGGGTAATTTTATTAACGGTGAGTTTGTTGGTGTAACAAAGGCTAATCTAACTTGGTCTAATTATTCCCCATCGGACAAATCTGATTTAATAGGTGAGTTTTCAGCGTCCAATGACCACGTAGCAGATGCTGTAGATGCTGCAAAAATTGCTTTCAAGAGCTGGTCAAAATTAAGTGTTGATGAAAGAGCAGTTTATCTTAATCGGTTAAAAGAAATATATCTTTCTAGCAAGGCAGAGGTGGCAAAAGCTATCTCAAGAGAGACGGGAAAGATTGAATGGGAAGCACTGGGCGAGGCAGGGGCTTTGGCCGGTAAAATTGATATCACAATAAATGCTTCTATGGACCTCATTAAAGAGATAGAAATTGAAAACGCATTGCCTGGAGTTACAGGTAGGATTTTGTATAAACCAAGGGGAGTGATGGCCGTTCTGGGTCCCTTTAATTTCCCAGGGCACTTACCAAATGGACATTTTGTACCAGCCTTATTGACCGGGAATACGGTTGTTTTTAAACCTTCTGAACTTACTCCACTCACGGGACAGTTGCTTGCAGAAATGATTGAAGAAGCGGGATTTCCAACTGGTGTATTCAATATGGTTCAAGGTGGAGGTGATGTAGGGAAACGGCTTGTTAAAAGTGATAATGTTGACGGAGTTCTTTTTACAGGTTCCTACGAAACAGGATTAAAGATCAAGCAAGATACAGCCTCACATTATTGGAAGATGGCCGCCCTAGAAATGGGCGGAAAAAATAGCTCTATTATCTGGGAAGATACAGATATGGATAAGGCCGTTTATGAAAATGTTTTTGGTAGTTTTGCCTCTTCTGGGCAAAGGTGCTCTTGTACGTCTAGAATTATCGTCCATGATTCGATTCATGAGCAATTTGTTGAACGTTTTCACATGACTGCTAAGAAAATTAAAATCGGACACTGGTCAAAAGAGAACTTCATGGGCCCTGTTATTAATGATTCCTCAGTGGAAAGAGTTTTACGTTTTCAACAAATCGCTCAACGTGAAGGGGCTGAAAATTTGATGAGAGCGAAACACATAGAGCCGGATGGCTTTAACGGCAGTTATGTTACGCCTAGTATCAACTTAGTTAAAGAGGTGGATCAAAGCTCCGTTTTTCAAACCGAGGAGATCTTTGGACCTAGTGTTGCAATATTTAAAGCTTCAGAAATTGATGAGGCGATTGATATTGCAAATGCTACTAAATATGGATTGTCTTCAGCTGTCTTTAGTAAAGATAGAAATATTTACGAAAAGGTTAGAGATAATTTAGACGTGGGTCTTATAAATTGGAATAGGGCTTCTTGTGGTGCTTCAAGTAAATTACCGTTTGGTGGCCGAAAGAAGTCTGGAAATGGTTATCCATCTGCTCATTTCGCTGTATATTATTGTACTGAACCCCTTGCTTGTCTTGAAGATGAATCAAGTTTTGATTCTAGTAAAATTGCTAAGGGATTGGAGTTAGTTTAAAATGATCAAAAAACTCTTCGTATTTGTATTTTGTATTTTAATTTTAGCCGGAATTGGAGGGGGTTGGTATCTGTACAGCTTTGTTAGCCAACCCGTTTCGTCCGATTCAAAAGAAACTATTTTTGAAGTAAGCCCAGGTTCATTCACTAAAATTACAAACCAGTTATACGATAAAGGTCTAATTACTGATAAATTTCTTTTTAAACTACTAGCTAAGATCGAGAAGAAAGAATCTAAGGTTAGAGTGGGTGAGTTCTTGCTGAATACAAATATGAATCCACGACAGATTCTAAATGAATTAGTTGAAGGTAAAATTATTCAGTATAGCTTTACTATCCAAGAGGGTTTAAATATTTATGAAATAGCACAGCTTCTAGATAGTATGAATTTAGCAGATAAGGCAGAGTTTCTCCGTCTTAGTAAGAGCCCAACTTTTGTCTCATCATTAATAGGCCCAGAATTTAAATCATTGGAGGGCTTTCTTTTTCCTGAAACTTATAATGTAACTAAGTACGAGGGTGCTGAAAAAATTATTCGTTTGATGGTTGGCCGCTTCAACGAAGTTTATAAAAAAATAATGTCAGAAAGTGGTCATAAAAAAACACTAAATCTGAAGAAACATGTGACCCTAGCTAGTATGATTGAAAAAGAGACTGGTGCTGCTTTTGAAAGACCAATGATTTCATCTGTTTTTCATAATAGGCTAAGAATAGGAATGCGGCTTCAAAGTGACCCAACGATACTCTATGGAATTATGGAAGAGACCAGTGTTTGGAAAAAGAACATTCGAAAGAAGGATATTCGCAGAAAAACCGCTTATAATACCTACACAGTGAGAGCATTGCCTGTTGGGCCAATTGCCAATCCAGGAGAGGCCAGTCTAAGGGCGACTCTTAATCCTGTTGAAAGTAAGAAACTATATTTTGTATCAAGAAATGATGGAACACATTATTTTTCAGAATCATTGAAAGAACATAATAGAGCGGTAAGAAAATATCAGTTGAATAAAAAAGCTAGAGAGGGAAAGTCTTGGAGAGACCTCAATAAAAGATCGCAATAAGAAGTTTACTCTGAATCTAATTCGATGTCTATCTGGAGGCCCGTCATTTGAACGGGTCGAAAATTACCACATGCATCTTTAAATTCTTCAAAAGAACCAGAGTCTTCATGTGCCATTTTTAGCGTTAGGTCTTTCTGGTTTCTATAGAAAACCATTTGTTTAGTTCTCCGGGAAAAAGGCTGTTCGTTTCCTAGATTCATCCAAGCACTGAGATCACCAGTATCGACCGATGGCCTATCTTTATCAAAGCCAACGAAATCAGCATGACAAGCACCAAGGTGTAGAGATTTAGGCTTATTAAATTCATCATTGAAACAGGTTGCATCAATCAGTACCGGCTCCATAGATTTTGGATTTTTTGTAGAAACGGCTAATATACATTGTTTATCCTCAACAATATCAAAGCCCATACAAGCTAAGCGACTGTAGTATGCAGATACCGCCTCTTCTACGCAGCTAAGTGAGCTATCACTCTCACCTACGCACCTTGGGATAGTGACAACGCACTTATTAGATTCAATAGTTTCCGCGTCTTTAAAAAGTTTATTTATGAATTCTGAGCTCGGAGCATTTGGATTTACTGGGCTCAAGCCAGAGTTGAACTCTATAGGTTGCCCGCAGTTTTGATAGGTTAAAATCATATAAAACGATAAGACTGCTAATAGCAAGATTCTTGAATTGGGCTTCATTTAGACTCCTCGGAGCTTAAAAGAAAGAATGAGTTTGTTTCCCTATCGAACTTAAATACATTGAGATGAGCTACTAAGTTTTTATCAAAACTAGGGGCTATAATCTCCGGGTAACTATCCCCATCTATATCGTTCACCATTAAATTGCTACTTTCCCCTTGAATATTAAAATATCCATCATGCGCATCTGGTATGGCAAGCTTTCCCAGGAGCTCTTCAGAGTCTGACATACTGTAGACTTCGATGTAGATTCCATTTCCATCTCTAACTTTTATAATTTTTTGGATACTGTCGGCTTCGCCAATAATATTTGCTGTAATAGTTCCGAGAACAACTCGTTTATTAAGATCGAGACTGGTGCGAATTTCGTACCTCATTCCAGGATGCAAAGAGATCATCAGTGAAAGAGTGAATACTCCTAGCCCTAGGCTGTAGTAAAGAAATTCGGAATTCGATTTTAAAATTTTATTAAGCATATCACCCTCATAATTATCAATTACGGTGCCAATTCTCTTATCGGAACATTTGGAATATTCCTTTAATTTCAATTATTTATGAGAGCTGAATATTCGTTTCCTTCTAAAACAGGGGCCATTACTATGGAGTCTTAGTGGAAATGCTTGGGAAAGAATCTGTGTAGTTTCAGTACCTTAGTAGGATGGTCTAGTTCATAGCCACTAAAAGAAGGGTTTAAGAACAATAAAGACTTACTTTTTCTGCTATTACTCGGAGCATGACTTTTGTAAATAGACCTAAGGCAGCATACCAATAAAACTATAGTTTCGCTGTGTCCTATTCGCACCGGCTCTGTGGCTGTAGTATTTTGAACTGTCTAAAGTACAATCTGGGGATATTTTGATTTGATCTCTTGGAACTCCAGATTTAATAAACTCCTCTTCCACGTATCTTGTCATATCAAAAAGGTATTTATTTTTCGTTGAGTTTTCATCCCTCTTTAAATACTTTTCAATTTTATGCCCATCTTTTTCGAAATATCTGATTAAGTCTTCTTTGACCTGGAAACTCTGACCATAAAGGTGAGGGCCTATTTCGATGCAAACATCTGCAGGAACTATAAAGGTATTTAATGCTTTCAAATGGAGCCTGGAACGGATTCCTCTCCATCCACAATGAGCCGCAGTAATTCTAGCCTGTGTTTTCGAGTAATAAATAATAGGCATACAGTCAGCAGTTTTTAGTAACAGGATCTTGTTGTAACAATCAGTAGATAGCGCATCACCTGTACTTATTTCTCCAGGCTCCGACCCAGCTGTTACAATATGAATTGTATCACTATGAATTTGATTCAGATGATATATTGAACTTTCTTTGTTGTTGGAAATAATTTCTTGTTTTGCAGCATCTAGCCCAGAAAACTCTGACCCTAAAAAACCAGTTATTATCCTATTTGGTTTCAAACTCAGCCTCAATCGATTCTATTATTTCGAGGAAATTAAGTTTTGATACTATTTCTCTGAGATCCTCAGGAATATTAGAATAGAAAAAAAGTTCCTCATTGGTTTTCGGATGAACGAAACCGAGACTCGCGGCATGAAGTGCAAATCTTGGAAGATTAGTTATTTCTTTTCTCAAAAGAACTGATTTTAGATTTTTAGTTCTTTTGTTCGAACCATAAACTTCGTCACCTATAATTGGGTGGCCCATTTCAGAAAGATGTACTCTTATCTGATGCGTTCTTCCGGTTTCTAGTTTCATTTGTACAAGTGAGAGTTCATTTTGGTAGGTACCGATGACCTTGTAGTGAGAAATAGCTGTTTTTGATCCCGTACTAGCCATAGATGACATTTTCTTTCTATTATTAGGATGTCTACCTATCTCGCTCTCGATACGTCCTTCGCTATTTTTTGGTATTCCATAACAAATAGCCCAATAAAGACGGTGATTTGTTTTTTCCTGGAACTGTTTGGCGAGGAATTCATGGGAATCATTGTTTTTTGCAACTACTAATAAGCCTGAGGTTTCTTTATCGATTCGGTGAACAATCCCAGGTCGGTTTTCACCAAAGCCCATAGATAGGTCTTTTGTATGACTTAAAAGAGCATTCACTAGTGTATCAGTTTCGTGTCCAGCGGCGGGGTGAATCACCAGTCCGGACTCTTTGTTAACAATGAGTAGTTCCGAGTCCTCAAAAATAATATCTAATGGATGTTCCCAGGCCACTAAGCCGACGTCTCCAATAATCGGTATTTCGACTTTGATGATTTGGCCTTCTGTGAGTTTTATAGAAGATTTCGCTAATGTTATTCCTTGGCTTGTAACACTTTTATTAAGAATAAGTTTTTGAGCAAGGGATCTACTAGCAATCTGTTCTTGCGAAGCGAGGAATTGATCCAAACGGATTGAATCAGTTTCATTGATAAGGTTTAGTGTTTGAGATTTTTTTGAATTAGCCACGAGATTTTTTGTATATCGCCATAAATGAATCGGCGGTTTTGTCTTCGTTGAGGCCAAGAAGTTTTGCATACTGTTTTACAAAACTGCGAACGAATACAGAAGGCGGAAGGCTACTGAAATCATTTTGTTCGATTCCCTTTATGTGATGCTTTCCTATTTTTGTGTGCTGACATATTTGATCTACTGTGACGTTTTTGTATTCCCTAATTTTTTGAAGAAAACTGCCATCGAATAGTTGTTGTTCATCAATTTCTTGTTCTATCTCCGGCTTTATCTGATAGGACCCAAACCGAGTGGTGCCAAAATCACCGTCCGTATCAGGCTGAGGAATTTGAGCCTGGACAATATTTGGCTCCGACACCATTTGGTTTCCTTGAGCCTCGATGCTGGGACTAGCTTCAAAATCTAAGCCTCCCATATTCAATTCTGCAGACGGAAAATCCGGTGGATTGTCCTGGCGTGGTCCATTGTCACTAGAAATGCCAAATATATCCTGTTCTCCAGATACCTCTAAGTCAGATGTAAATGCACCAGTAAGAGTCCTATCATACTGTTCTCGTGCTCTTGGATTTGAAAGGACGGAATAAGCTTCATCCACAAGCCTTTGTAATTCTTTTGCTTCTTCTGGGCTAAACATAGAATAGAGCGCACCACTTTCAGGAGAGTAGGTGGCTTTGGCCCTCTGGTAGGCGCGCTGAAGCGATTGAAGGTCTGCTTCTCTATCTACCTCTAAAATTTCATAATATGTCTGTTGAATGAAACCCATGGAAGTTATACTACCGCTTTTTGAGTACTTGGGCCAAGTATCAATTTTGCGATAGCTAAAAACTGGTTATTTATTGGTGAGCTTGGGTTATCAATGATGAAAGGGGTTTTCTTTCTCAAGCTTTGCCAAACTGCATTATCGTAGGCCACATGGCCAATGTATTGAATAGGAATACCAAAATATCTTTGAGAAATCGAGGCAACGCCTCTGCCAGTATCAATATCTTTACCTGCACGTACTTGGTTGAGTAAAATACCGACGTCCATTCCCCGTACTCTGTTTAAAAATTGTTGAGATTCTCGATGTCCATTGGCCTCTAAATACGACAATAGGTCGGCGGGGCTTCGAATTCCTAGATTGTTCTTCTGATCCATTGCTTCTTCGATTAATTTCTGGGCACCGGCATCGGTTTCAGAGTTTCTCAACTTTCTGTAATAGGAAGATTTCAAAAATCGGTAAGCATTTTCAACAGCGGTAGGTTCTGGAGTCAGTACAAGCATCGATTTATCAGCTTCGATAAAAAAGTCTAAAGTCGAATTAGCAGTTCCGGCACCTAAATCTAAGATAACTACGTCAGTACTTAGGGACCGTATAGCCCTCATTAATTTTTGCCGTTCATTCTCGGATATCTCCGCGGAATCTAGAGAATCACTAAAACCATTTACCACTTTTAAATTTCGAATATTAGTATCGTATGCAAGGTCCTGAAAGTTTTCTACTCTATTCTTTAAGAAGTCAGAAACAGAAAGGTTATGGCCAGTATTTCCAAAATAGGTATGGATGTTTGCACCACCTAAATCTAAATCTACAACCGTAACTTGGTAAGCCATCCTTGCAAGACAAATAGCAATACTTGAGCTTACAAAACTCTTACCAACCCCACCTTTTCCGCTTCCAATAGCTATAACTATTGGGGAATGTCCCGCCCCGGAGCCAGTGGCTCGGTGGGCAGAAAATCTGTTTAAAGGTGGATGTTTGTAAATTCTATTCATCTTATTTCTTCTAACAACTTTGGTATAGGTTTTAGTAGTCCAGACTTAAGTTTCTCCTCGGCGGCAGAAGCCTTTATATAAAGGCTATTGAGTCGATTCCAGTCTATGGTCTTATCTTTATGGAAGTCTCGTTCAGCAATTTCAGCAAGGACACTGGATTTAGGTTCATCAGAAATTCTTTTTTCTCGCTTCAATTTTTTAAGGAGGGCTTTAGACCAGGTACCAGAATATAGGTCATACCCAGTCCCTAAGCAAAGATGAGAAATAGCAATTTTTTCTTTAAGTTCGTCTGGGTGAATACTTTTCGGTTTTTCTTTAAATTTCCACTTTTTCTTACCGGCTTCAAACCGGGCGTAAAATAGTTCATTTTTAAAAGCATTGGAAATACAGACTATATTTTTGTAACTTAGGGGAGCGGCCTCGGCTAATATTTTTAGGGAGTCTACAGGCCAAATGGGTATTTTGTTGGAATAAGATATGGTTTTAATTGTGTTTACCGCCACTCTTATACCGGTGAAACTTCCCGGACCAATATCAACAGCCAATAGATCCAAGTCGTCGATAGTAATATTAGCTTCCAACAGAGCTTCTTTAACCGACAGGGTTATGATTTCTCCATGACTACGATTGCGCCTCCATGACTTCTCGAAATAGGTTTTACCTTCTTTTCGAAGGCAAACACTACCTAGTTGAGAGGAGCAGCTAATCGCTAATATATTCATTTAAAATCCGAAGGATCTAGATATATCGTTGAATGTGGCAAACACCATTAAGCTCAAAAGAAGGATCAGACCGAAGGTTTGTGCCACCTCTAAAACCCTTATGCTAACAGGCTTTCCTCTTACTAGTTCCACTAAGTAGAACATTAAGTGACCGCCATCTAAGACCGGCAGGGGCAGAAGATTTAAAATAAACAAATTGATTGAAATGATTCCCATTATTTTCAGAAAAGCAGCTAAGCCCATTTGAAAGCTCTGGCTAGCCAATTGTCCAATCATGATAGGGCCACCTATAGATTTTGCTGAAACCTCAGAACTTACTAATTTCCAAAAGCTCAGTAAAGTTGTAACAGACCACTGAACAGAGTCGTTAAAACCTTTTCCAATGGCTTTAACTGGGTTGGAGGTTCTAACTAGAGTTGTTACAGGGCTGGTTGCAGCAAGAGCCGTTGTTACGCCAATGGCATAAACTGTAGTTTCTTTTCCGGTAATTGGATCAGTTTGTACAGTAGGTTTTGGGGCCATTGCTAGAGTGGTTTCAGTACCCTCTCTGGTTACAACAATTTTGAGATCTCCCATTTCACTATTGTAATTCCTGATAATGTCTACCAGCTGCTGCCAACGAGTTATGAGTTCTCCGTTGATACTTTCAATTTTATCCCATTCTTTCAGGCCTGCCCCAGCAGCGGCGGAGCCCTCCATAACCTTTGAGATAATTAGTTGTGTGTCCTCAATTCCATAATCGGAGAGACCTGATAGTTCTGTATTTTTAATAATCTCAATTGTTCTTGGTTTGGCGTCTTTATCTCCGCGGGCTACAACTTCTAGCTTCACTGTATCGCTAGATAACGAAAACAGTCTTTTTAATTCGTACCACCGACTAATCTCGATATCGTTGATCTTTTTAACTATATCATTAGTCCGCAATCCACTTGAATAAGCTATACTCTTTTCATCTGTCACTGAAACTAAAGAAGCGTAGGGGAGCATTTCCATTCCGGTAATACTTCCAATTCTTTCAACTTGGCTCAATATATTAGGATTATCTATTTCTTTTGATTTAAGGATTAGGCTTGTAGTTTCTTGAGAACCTGCTTTTAAAACTTTTAACTCAACAGGGGAGTTGCCTTTGGTTTCCATCTGACGTGAATAGTCCTGCCACGTACTAACCATATTGCCGTCAACAGACTTTATCGTATCTCCGGCTCTAATCCCCTTTTCCCATGCATAACTTTGCGGGACTACATTGCCAACCGTTGAGGTGGGCTGCTCCTCACCGACCATCGCAATCACTCCAAAAACCAATATCGCAAATAAGAAATTCATTATTGGACCGGCTATTACGATGGCGATCCGCTGATAAACAGTTTTATGGGCAAAGGAGACTGCCCGGTCTGCATCGGAAACTTCTGCATTTATATCCTCTCCAAACATTTTTACGTATCCACCAAATGGGATGATACTCAAGCAGTAGGTGGTATCTCCGTAGGTTCTTTGCCAGATTTTTTTTCCAAAACCAATGCTAAAGGTTTCAACCTTTACTCCGCACCATCTCGCTACCGCAAAATGTCCAAGCTCGTGTACAAAAATTAAAAGGCCTAGTAAGAGAGAGAGGGAGACTACAAAATTAAAACCGGTGCTCAAAAGTGCTGATATATCCATGATTTTCCTAACTAATTTTTTACCTTAAAAGGCGAGTTTTCTATCTATATAGTAAATTCCAGAGTCTAGTATATCTGATTCGATAAGCAGGGTAAAGCAGGTGAAGGCTTTGTGCTCGGTTTGTCTGGGAAAAATTTGCTGGGTCCTATTTGGGGCCCTTAAACCTAAAATGAAGAATAATTTTTTTCTTAAACTGCCTTGTTTCTATGGTTTTCTTTTTAGAAGAAACTTATCGTAAAGAAGCTCACTGACAAAGGTCTTGGTGATGAGCCAGGAAAATTCAGAAGAAATATAAATATAAAGCAGGGATAGCCAGAAGCACACCATCAATTCTATCGAGAACTCCGCCATGACCAGGGATCAGGCGAGAGGAATCTTTTTTCCCAGAGATTCGCTTAAGCAAGGATTCCAGGAAATCACCTGTTTGACCATAAAGTCCCATGAGAAAGCACATTACCGGTATGCCTATTACGATTTCCTTTGAAATAAACAAATAATAGAAAGTGGTTCCAATGAGCACGGACCCCAAAAGACCGCCAACACAACCTACAATAGTTTTTTTCGGAGAAATTAAGGGTAAAACCTTTTTCTTACCAAACAAAAGACCACTGAAATAAGCGAAAGTATCCCCCGCAAAAACCGTAACTAGAAGGAGAGAAAATAATTCAAGGTACAAATCTGGGTTTTTGTTTAATGTGAGAAGCAAAAGAGAGGGTATGATACTTAAATAGAAAAAACCAAAAGTCGCAGCGAAAATATCGTCTCTTGTTTCTTTGATTGTGTCTTTTGGGCTAATTAGACCTATAAAACAAATAAAAACAAATAGCTGGATAGCTGTTTTGGTTGGATCTACCCCTTTTAGCGCAGGTAAAGCTAAGCTAAGTATTAAGTAGACCTGGGATAGCGCAAGAAAGCCCGCGCGAAATAGTTTTCTTGTACCAGTTAGACAAAGACCCATAAACTCAACTTGGGAAATGCTTATGGAAATATATATTAGTATTGTGATACCTAAATTTCCGAAGCCCAAGTAAATTCCAACAGCCATTCCCAATAGAACAAGTGCGGAAATAATTCTTAGAGTTAGCGAACTCATATGGATGTTCTCGGTTGCTGGGAGACTTGCTTTGACGTTCTACCAAATCTTCTCTCAACAGATTTAAAGCTGGAGATCGTTTCGTCCAAGTCTTCTTTGGTAAAGTCTGGCCAGTGTTTGTCCAATACTCTAATTTCCGAATAAGCAGATTGATACATCAGAAAGTTAGAAAGTCTTCTCTCACCAGATGTTCTGATGATGAGATCGGGATCGGTTAAAGGAAAGGTTTCGAGTTCACTATTAAAGAGTTCCTCATCAATTTCTTCTAGCTTTAAAATACCTAGTTTTACTTTTTGAGCGATGCTTTTAGATGCCCGTACAATATCCGATCTACCACCATAGCTAAGAGCTAGGTTTAAGGTCATAGACTTATTGTTTTTTGTAATTTTTTTGGTGTCTGCAATTAGCTCCTGTATGTCTAGGGGCAATTTTGTGAGATCTCCAACAGTTTTTAATTTAATATCATTATCAATGAGAAGTTTTCTTTCTTTGATTAGAAATTTTTTAAGGATTTTCATTAGAACCCCAACTTCTTCCTTGGGGCGATTCCAATTTTCTGAGCTAAAGGCGAATAGACTTAATGAACTAAGATTTAGTTCTCTACAGTGCGTGACTATATCCTTTACAACCTTCATCCCTCTAACATGGCCGTAGAGTCTATTGTGACCCTTGGATTTGGCCCAACGGCCATTTCCATCCATGATTATTGCTAGATGATTTAAAGGGTTAGCTTGCATCAGATGTACCTATACAGTCATGATATCGGTTTCTTTATCAGCGCCGATTTTATCTACTTTTTTAATGTATTCATCTGTTATTTTTTGAATATCTTCTCCATACCTCTTGTGATCGTCCTCGGAGATTTCTTTGTCTTTTAATTTAATTTTAAGTAAATCGTTTGCGTCTTTTCGTTTCATACGAATACTAATACGAGCATCTTCAA
Organism: Bdellovibrionales bacterium; assembly: GCA_045110695.1. Taxonomy (GTDB): domain Bacteria; phylum Bdellovibrionota; class Bdellovibrionia; order Bdellovibrionales; family UBA840; genus JBGCGH01. The sequence goes on from JBGCGH010000015.1 coordinate 149,197, forward strand.
CAACCTTTTTAGAGGTTTTCACAAGCTCTTTACGTCTCTGTTCAGTTACTTCAGGTAATTTAAGGCGAATAACTTTTCCATCATTTATAGGTGCAAGCCCCAAGTCACTCCGAACTATTGATGCTTCGATTTCTTTTAAGATACTAGCCTCCCAAGGTGCGATTAAAAAAGAACGTGCATCTGGACAACTCACTGAGGCGACTTGGTTTAAGGGAGACATGGAGCCATAGTAGTCTACCTTTACAGTATCCAACATGGAGGCATGTGCTTTACCAGTTCTAATTTTTTTCAATTCATTTTGTAATGACTCGAGAGATTGATCCATCTCCAAGCTAGTTTCATCCATTAATTCTTGAATCATCTTAATCTCCTTGAATAACAGTTCCTAGTTTTTCTCCGGCAACAGCTCGTTTTATATTTCCAGTCTCACCTAAATTAAAAGTCAAAATTGGCAATTTATTATCCATACACATACTAATAGCTGTGGAGTCCATCACTTTTAAGCGTTTGGCCAATACATCAGAAAAACTTAGAGTGTCAAATTTAACAGCATCATCATGCTTTTCAGGATCTTTATCGTATACGCCATCTACTCTGGTGGCTTTCATTAGAACATCAGCTCCTATTTCCATTGCCCTTAGGCTTGCAGCTGTGTCGGTGGTGAAATATGGGTTACCCGTTCCTCCACCAAAAATAACAATTCTACCTTTTTCAAGGTGGCGCATGGCTTTTCTTCTAATATAAGGTTCTGCAATTTCAGCCATTTCTATGGCTGTTTGAACCCGAGTTTGCTTACCTCTTTTTTCAATAGCATCTTGGAGAGCTAAGGAGTTTATACAAGTTGCAAGCATTCCCATATAATCTGAACTTGCTCTGTCCATCCCTTTGGCAGATGCGGCAACACCTCTAAAGATATTACCGCCACCGATTACGATTCCTACTTCTACCCCGAGCTCAGAAACCTCGACGATTTCAGCTGCAATTTTATTTATGATGGGTAGATCGATACCATAGCTTTGGTCTCCCGCAAGAGACTCACCGCTAAGTTTTAATAGAATTCTTTTGTAAACTGGTTTCGCCACAAGATTTCCTTTCGCTGGTTTATTGAAGTGCTGCCGCTACTTCTTCTGCAAAGTTCTCTTCTTTTTTTGCAATACCTTCACCAAGTTCAAAACGAACAAAACGTCTGATTTTGATGTTCTCACCAATTGTTGCAATAGTTTCTGTTAAATACTGAGAAACAGTTACATCTGGGTTTTTAACAAAGGATTGTTCAAGTAGGACTTGTTCCTTCATCCATTTTTTAAGTTGTCCATCTATAATTTTATCTAAGAACTCAGGCTTTTTACCATCTTCAATGGCTTTTGCTTTTAATGCTTCTTTCTCTTTGTTGACGACTTCTGCATCCAATTCATCTTCATTTACACAAAGAGGAGCGACGGCTGCAATATGCATTGCTACGTCTTTAGTGAATGCTTGGAATTGCTCATTTCTTGCAACGAAATCTGTTTCAGAGTTTACTTCAAGAAGGACACCAATTCTGCCATTTCCATGAATATAGGAAGACACTAAACCTTCAGCCGCAACACGACCTGATTTTTTTGCTGCCTTTGATAAGCCTTTAGTTCTTAACCACTCAGTAGCTTTATCTAGATTACCCTCACACTCGGTTAAGGCTTTTTTACAGTCCATCATACCGGCGCCAGTTTTTTCTCTTAGCTCTTTTACTGTAGTTGCAGTGATAGCCATTTTTAACTCCTGTTTTAAATATATTTATTAAATTGTTTTTTTGATTTAACTGAAAACTACGGGGCGTGAATAGTTGCCCCGTAAAAGTTTGAATTAATTATTGCTCAGTAGTTGGTTCATCGGTTTGCTTTTCAAGCTCTTCTTTGATCTCAACTTCTTCAGCCATACCAGCCGCAACTAGGCGAGGCTTGGTAGTTCTGATAACGGCAGGTCCCTTTTTCTCATCCTTTTTAGGGGCTGATTTTTTAGGAGCCTTAGCTTCAGTTTTTTGCTCTTCCTCATCGGCTTGACCTTTTGCTTTAAAGTCCTTGTAACCTTCGTTATAAGTCTCAGCAACAGCATTAGCAAAAAGCTTGATGGAACGAATCGCATCGTCATTTCCTGGAATAGCAAAATCTACGATATCTGGATCACAGTTTGTGTCAGCAATACCAATAACTGGAACACCCAATCTTTTTGCTTCAGCAACGGCGTTTCTTTCTTTTACAAGATCTACAACAAAAATAGCTGCAGGTGCACCACGCATGTCTTTGATACCTTGAAGATAATCGATATGGCGGGCCAACTCTTTATCCATCATAGACTGCTCTTTCTTAGAGAATAGAGCCCACTCACCAGTGTCTTTCATTTTTTCTAATTTTTTGTAACGATCAATAGATGATTTGATAGTTACGAAGTTAGTAAGCGTTCCACCTAACCAGCGCTTAGTAATGTAGAACTGACCACATTTTTTAGCAGCTTCTTGGATTGGTTCGATAGCTTGTTGTTTTGTTCCAACAAAAATTACTCTTCCACCGTTTTGACCTGTTTTAAAAACAAACTCAAGGGCGCGTTTGGCGGCAATCAACGACTTTTGTAGATCGATGATATGGATCCCACCTCTGACTCCAAAAACATATTGTTTCATTTTTGGGTTCCAGCGGTGCTGTTGGTGACCAAAGTGCACACCGGCATCTAACATACTTTTCATGGTAATTTGTTGTTCTGTAGACATAAATCCTCCTTCTGGTTAGCCTCCCTTCCGACTAAAAATAACACCAGTGGAGCTATCGGAAGGTGCGAATTTACTCAAGATAAAACCTTGAGCATTACAACAAACAATTAGTGGAAAGGTGTAGCATCGGCCTAAGCTGTGGGCAATGCTTTTGTTGATAAAACGAACTTATAGATAAACTCTTAAGAGCGGTCGCTACTCTGAACTTATAAGTCTGATAGCCCAGTGAGTTGGGTTAAAAAAACCAAATAAGCATTGAATCCGCAGGGAAAAAGAGGTTTCAAGTAGCGATAAAATTAAAATTATTTACCATGTATCGCGCTACTCTTCCTAAAGGACAAGCTTGGCTCCTGCTTATGGATTATTTGCTTAAAATAAAGGCTGAACTGTTTCCTGATCTAAAGGGCTATCTTCTAATTCTTCCAGGTCAGTTTCCAATTCCTGGTCTGGCTTTATTGCTATCAGATCTAGATTATTTTCTTCCAGCCATTGAATGGAGTTATGTATTCTAGAGCTGGTTTGATGGTCAAAATCGCCGATGGGGCATAGATTAGAAAAATTTGTTAAGTGTTTTTCTCTAAATGCCTGTAAGTGCAGTTCTGTTCTGCCCATAGTATTTGGGCTCAATTGGATTTTTTCAAAAACAGTGGAATTCATAAGTTCAGGGAAGGCTCGCTTTATCTGTCTTTTCATTTCTCTGGCAAGCGTTCCGCTAGACTCCATATCGTCTGTAAGTTCTGACTCAAGGTAGCTAATCCAATGTGAAACTTGGTAAACATCTTCAAGTCCTTCAAAATTAGTTGGCTCACTAAAAAAACCAAAACAAGGTACAGATTTATCGGTGCCACCTCTTAGGACATACTGGAATTCAGAGCTATCCGGAGCATCGTTAGCTTTATGGACTAAGCTAAGCTGTAGTGTGGACCACCTTTGGGTTTTTGCGATCTTTTGCCTGTTTTTTTTGCTCACAAGGTCAGCGGTTTTGAGTTCCAGAATCTCCTCGATCGGAAGACAATTTATTATCTCATTTCCTTCAAAGAACCGAGAGTCGTTAACTTCTACCAATTGGATGTTTTTTTCTTCGATAATAAAATCAGTTACTTGGGATCCAAGCTCAATATCACAGTTAAGATTCTCTGTGAGTTTCTCAAACCAAATCTTTGGCTCCTCATCCAACTCAATTCTTTCTGTTGAAAGCATATCATCTAAAAGGTCCATAAAGGCGGGTGGAGTTTTTCCAAAACCTAGAAAGTCTTTAAATTTTCCCGATTCAAAAGTCTTAAAAGACCTGGTAATTTTAGTGTAGCCAGATTCAAGACCGATGAAATTAAGAAAGCGACCAAGAGATAAATTGGTCTGTTCACTAGGATTTAAATCTCTGAATGATAGCGGTAGACTTCCAAAATTGGCTTGTACAGGTCGAATACGGTCACCGATCTGATTTCCCGGCTCAATGATAAGAACCTTTTTATTAGATTGTTGAAGTGAATTTGCGATGATTAAGGCGCAAATGTCGGAACCTAAAATAATGTAGTCATATTTTTTTCTAGCCATAGTTTAAGATCGTACGTTTGAGCTTATTTAGGCAAGTTGTATCTAGAGGCAATATGCATCGCAATAGGTGTTAATATCTTTCGAATTATCTTTTTGGCAATTGGCTTAGTAGATATCCATTTTGCGACAGGTGGTGCGCTTAAATAGTACGCTCTTACGAGTTTTCGGCCTATGTTTTGCTCAAGTAAATAGTAATCTCTAAAATATCTAAGGTGAGATACAGACGGTTCGAATTCAGAGCCAAAGGCTGCGGTCGCAATATAGCAGCCTCCAGCCCCAGTGGCTTGTCTAGCCTTATTTAGCAGATCTTTGGCAGTATCTGGGTGCTTGGCATCTCGAGCAAAGCGCTCTAGTCTTTTAAGGAAATCAGTTTGAACATTACAGTAGGGAAGTATGGATAAAAGGTGGTTAGCAACACTTGCCTGCCGGTCCTTGTATTTATCAGAGCTGTCATAAATTTTAAATAAATCCCAATATACAGATATTAAAATTGTTAGTTCAGAACTTTTTCCTGGAGCATTAAAAACCAGGGGATCCAATTTCCCGGGTGGAAAGTCATGAACAATTTCAAGGGCACGGAGGTACTTCTCGTATAAAACGGCGGCCTCAGAAAAACTACGAACCCCCATTCTCTCTCTGCCTTCTTTTACAAAGCCAACCCTATTTTTCCAGAGCATTTTTCTGTTGTGTTCTTTTTGGTTTTGCTCTGCCATTAACTTAGCGCCCTGATCTACTTCTTTCATCAGGGATTTATAACAGGTATCACAAACTTCATTTAGCTGTTGAGCGGAGTTTCCTATTTCTTGTAGGCGAAGCTTCATTCCTGACTCTACTTTAAGTAAAGCCTCTGCTTCATTGGAACACTTTGGGCATTGGATCGACATAGACTAATGATAACGTTAGGAGGGCTTATTGCTAAGCTAAAAGCTTGTAATCTTTCACAATTTGCTTTTAGTCCAGTAGGATTTGTTTTTTACATTAGTTGCATTGGATCCATATCAACGAGAATTTGTACGCCAGATGGAACCCACTTATCATTCTGCATAAGGCTCTCACAGAACTTCCCCAAAAGACCAGGGTTGTTGCACTTAAGAAGAAGATGATAGCGGAACTTTGATCTTAATTTAAAAATTGGCGCCTGTGCAGGACCAAGCACCTGAACAGCTTCCAGTTTTGGATAGTGCTCAATCATTGCCTGTGCCTTTTTAGCAAGAAGCTGACTAGTTTCCTCCACTTTATATAAGTCCAAGCCCTGAACTCTTATAGACGCCAGTCGATGAAAGGGAGGGTAGTTTAGCTCCTCTCTATCTGAGATTTCAAGTTGGGCAAAATCATCATAGTTGGCCGTAGTAGCGAACTCTACAGATCGGTGTTCGGGATTATAGGTTTGAATAATAACCTTTCCTTCGAGCTCGTGTCGCCCAGCACGACCACTGACTTGGGTAAGCAATTGAAAGCTTCTCTCTGCTGCCCTAAAATCTGGAAGGTTGAAGCCTATGTCGGCCAGGACAAGACTCACTAGAGTTAACTTTGGAAAATCGAGTCCTTTTGCAATCATTTGGGTTCCTATAAGTATATCAACTTCTAGGTCCTCGATGCTTTTTATTAGATTTTCCATATCCTCACGACTTGCGATTTCATCGCGATCGGCTCTGGCCAGTCTAGCGTTAGGAAATAGCTTCGCCAAATCTAATTCAATTTGTTCTGTTCCCATTCCCATGGGTGACATCTCACCCTCGGAACATTCTGAGCAATTATCCTTTAGTTGAGCGTGGTAGTCGCAGTAATGACAAAGTAAATGTGTTTTAGCGTGCAGGGACAAACTAATTGCGCAATTGGGACATTCTTCAACATTGCCACAATGACTACATTGAATGGCCTGACTAATCCCTCTTCTGTTTAGGAACAAAGCGCTTTGTTCTTTCTTCTTTAAGTTTTCTTCCAAAGAGTTGTAGAGAGTTGGGCTCATCCAATAAGGAATTTCAATTTGTTCTTCATTGGAGTTTTTTAAAGTGTTCTTTGAGTTCTCTTCCTCGCGCATGTCGAGTACTTGTATATTGGGAAGAGGGTTCTCATTGGCTCTTTTGGGCATAGAATGATAATGAAATTTTCCATTTTTTGCTTTTTGATAACTTTCGATAGAGGGCGTTGCCGAACCAAGAATCACAGGAACATTATGGCTTTTAGCCAATACAATTGAGGCATCCCTTGCATGGTATTTTAGTTTTTCCTCTTGCTTGTAAGAGGCCTCGTGCTCCTCATCGATCACTATTAAACCAAGCTCAGGAATGGGACAAAAAAGTGCAGATCGAGCACCAATTAATATCCGCTTTTTACCGTCTACCATTTCCCACCACTGGTTCGTTCTTTCTCGGTCAGTGAGTTGACTATGGATAACTGCAAGTAGATCACCAAACCTTTCGGCAAATCTGCGAATCAACTGAGGTGTTAGGCTGATTTCAGGGAGTAAAAATACGGCTTGCTTATTTTCCATCAAGCAGTTTTCAATCAACTCCAAATAGACTTCGGTTTTACCGGATCCAGTTACACCATGAATGAGGTGAACACCAAAACCAGGACTTGCAATAATATCTTTAACCACTTTTATCTGAGAATCGTTTAACTTGTGCGGCTCTTTTAGTTCCACATCTGGAATTACTGATTTCTTTTTGGTTTTACGTCCATTTTTTTTAAGTGGTGGAAAAAAGCTTTGAAACACCTGTCCTAGTGGATAGTGATAGTAGTTCCCGAGCCAACGGCCCCAATCTATATATTTTGAAGGCAACTGGAGGGGGTCTTCACTTTCCTCTGCGATGGCTTTGTATTTTACTTTTTCAATTTTATTATCATGAAGATTTAAAACTACACCATCAACAACTCTTCCTCCTCTTCCAAGGGGGACTTTTACTCGGTCACCGACTTTAATACTATTTAGCATGTTATCTGGTATCAGATAATCTAGTGATTTTGGCAGTGGTGAGTTTACACTTATTTCAGCAACTTGATTCATCAACGAAAACTTAGATAGAATTCTTTTAAGTGTTTATAAATAGCATTCTCGGTGGATGGAAACATAGGTGGGTTGGAGCTTATATAAGATAGTTCAAATTTCTTCTTAGTTTTAGGCCCAACATTGATGGGAGTAATCTTGTTGGTAGTGATCTCCACTGTGTATTCTGGAGTTTTAATTTTTCTCTGGGTTGCTACGCTAAAATCTTTTCTCAAGTTTTTGTAATTCCTAGCTTCCACAACGAAATTCGGTCCACGTATTTTTTTAACCTGAAAGCTGTCCTGAACTACCCAAACTTGATTAGGTAGTATTTTACTGTTTTCAGGGGCTACAAGACCAATCCCATAGGTAATCTCTCCATCTACCCTTGTAAGTCTTAGGTTCTCTTCACGGACATTATTTATTTCTTCTAGTGTAAATGCTGGTTCTACTGGTTTTAAAATCTTGTCTGACACGAGGCCCAGACTCACCAAATACCTAGACACAAAGTTAGGATCATTACTGAAGAACATTGCCTCAAACTGTTTGGGCGTTAACTCACTCATTAGAATTTGTTGGCTATCAGCTGAAAATCTATATCTTTTACCCTCTAAAAAAAGGGAATAATATTTAAAGTTGGGCCCACTAGCTTCCAAAAGGTAGTTGTCCGAATCTTTTATAATCCATCTTTCCTTCACTAGGAGCTTTTCATTTTCAATCTGAAATTTAACTTCGTTCTCCACAAGGCTTGAATTTTCAGATCTGTTTCCAACTAACTTTTGTATAATAGTTTGAAGCTTCGGAACGTAGGCCTGGCTAGAGAAGGAAAATAATAGAGTAAAAACAATGCTTAAACGATTCATTTCAATCCCTCAATAAATTTAACTATCTTATCTTTGTATTCTTCTTGCTGCATGGCTAAGAAGATATTTGCCTGTAGGTAACCGAGTTTGTTTCCAGTATCAAATCGATTCGCATCTATCGGAACAACCCACATTCCCTCTTTATTTGACTGAGTTTGCATGGAATCGGTGAGTTGGATTTCTCCTAGGACGCCTTTTCCAGAGCTTTTGATATAGTCAAAAATACTCGGTAGAAAAACATATCTACCGGGCAATGCAAATCTACTCTTAACCGTTCCAGGTTTTGGTTTTTCAACAAAATTAGTAGCCTTGTAGGCAAGCCCATCAAAGGAATTTTCGTCATAATCTGCTATTCCATAAAGATGAGTCTGGTCTTCTGGTACTTCCATAACCGAAACAACAGGGTTTTGATGTTCTATGAAGTGGTCTCTTAGTTGTTTAGATGGATTGCCATTACCCAACATAACTTCATCGCCCAAGAGGACACTGAAGGCCTCGTCTCCGACAATCGGTTGAGAACACAATACGGCATGTCCCAGGCCTTTGGCTTCTTTTTGTCTAATACTGATTATGTTTGCAGAGTTCTGAATACTATGTAGAAGCTCGAGCTCTTTTAATTTACCAGATTTTTCTAGTTTGTCTTCAAGCTCATAGTTTTTATCAAAAAAGTTTTCAATTGAGCCTTTGTTCCGACCCTGAATAAGTACAATGTCTTCGTATCCGGCATCAATAGCCTCTTTGACGATATACCATAGAATAGGTGTGTCGATTAAAGGTAACATCTCTTTTGGTATAGCTTGGGTATAGGGCAGGAATCTAGTTCCTAAGCCTGCTACTGGGATTACGGCTTTCGTTATTTTTTTCATGGATGTAATTTAGAGTTTATCCTTGTCTGAGTCAATTTTCGACTCTTGGCTAAGGGCTAAAAAATGGGGGCTCGATTTCAAAATTTTTAAGATTCATTAAGCATATTTTGTAAATGAGGTACCTCAGCTCAAGCAGATTTAAAAGGCTTGTAGAGGTAGAAGGGCATGGATCTATTTTATCGAGAGTCGGCTGAGCTTGATCTGAAATTAGAATCCTGTAGGGCTGATGAGGTGGGTCCTTAAAACCTCAATATATTCAGTAGGATAGAAGTATTCAAAAAAACTAAAGATCATTAAAATGTACTAAAGTGATACGAGGCATATTCCGATAATCTTAATATGAGAACTAAGATATCTTTTGTAATTACTGGGCTTTTGGGATTCGTAACTCTTGTTGCTTACCAAAACTGTGGAATGAATGAATTAGCTAGTAACGGTATATTTGCAAGGCAAATTGACGACCGCTTTACTGACTTTCCTGTTTCAACAGAAATGAAGTATTTTGGATATATGTCATGCAATACCGGGAACCCTTTTGATCATAGTGCTCAAGAGTACTTCACGTTCAAGTTAGCTACCGACAAGGATATCGTTGCACAAAATGACTCTGGAAATAATTTTAACCATTATCCTTTTGGAATTTCTTTAAGTCCGAACGTTATTGATTCAGCTTTATCACAGGCTGAGAACCGAGGACAGCTGTTTAGCTTTGAAAATGAGTTGAACAATATATTAAGCAATACGGTACATCGAGATACAGGTGGAACTGCAATTACACCTCAGTTAGCAATAATCAATCGAGAATTTAATGGAAATATGGCTGCTAAAAGTCAGTTTGGTCTTGTGTTGAAGACTCCACTGGTACAGGGAGCTTCACTGAGATACGACGATGTTGTGGGTGAACTAAGTAGTCAAGTTCTACAAAGTGTGAATGGTGCCAATGTTTTGGATACTGCAGCTTTAAGAAACGCTATCATTCCTAAAAGCTACAACCGCTACCTTGAGGGTCAGTTAGATTTTAGAAGTTTAAATGCAGAATCATTTGATAAATTTAAATATGACGTTAACGAAAGTAATGGGTCATTTACTCTGGCTATTGGCTACGACGTATTTAATGCCGACCCGGATGTAGTTAGAAGCCCTGAAAACCATATAGATTCTTTAGATAAAGGAATATATGGATCAACGATAGATGTTTTTATTAATCGAGGGAGTATCGGTACCCCATATGAAAATATAGTATCCGGCTTAGTAGAGTACGAAGGTTTATATCAGAATACTACTCAACGCGTTGCTAAAAACACCCGTAGCTCTATGGCTAAGAATTGGTCCTGCTTTAAGAGTCTTACTATAGTAAAGCCCCAAGATGTTTATAGCTCTGGTTGTTTCAACGAAAATGAAAACCGCCCTAAGACTATATGTGAATCCTTTGGGGCAAACTCAGCAGCCGAGTGTGACAGTGTCGCTTTTCTCCGAAGCTTTAGTTCTACTTTTAACGCAGAATATTTTTCGATGAGAGCTTTGTTGGCTGGTGCTGATGGAAATCTTTCATCTTCAAGATGGCTAACTAACAACAACAGAACATGTTTGATCCATGATTCTTACTCCCTTCCAGAGGGACAAAGAACTAACGGCTGTTACGGTCAGTCCGGACAGTTTGTTCAATACTCCAGTGCTGGGTTACCGAATAACTGGATTAGACCTCATCGACTAACACTCTGTGGTGCTTCGATTTCGGGGATATAAAATAGATGTCTATAACTGTAGGGGAAAGATCTAGTGTATTTGGCTGGATCTACGAATCGGCCACGCTTTTTAATTGCATAGTGTAGATGAGGCATCGTGCAATAACCCGTACAACCAATTTCACCAAGTTTTGTTCCGGCTTTAAGGACAAGACCCTTTTTAATATTAGGCTCTATCTTACTCATGTGATTGTAGTAAGTTTTGAAGCCATTATTATGATCTAAAACTACATATCGACCAGCACCACGAGTCCTACCATGTTTAACTACTTTGCCCTTCAAGGGAGCTATAATTGGTTCACCCTCTGGCAGGGCGTAATCTAAACCAAGGTGTGCAATGTATCGCTTTTTAATAGGATGAAACCGTCTTGGGCGATAAGTAGACGATATTTTTCCGTAATAGACAGGGGAGTAGAATATCTTTTTATCAGAACCTATATAGTTGGAATCGACAAAACTCCCACCGCCGGGATACCTGACAAAATCTCGATCCACTACTTTGCCTCGGATCTCTAGGCTAGTGTTTAATACCTCTCCATATCTAATGAAGTGCCCTTGATCATACTGTTTTTCCAAATGGAAAGCGTAGTTCGCGCCTCGCTGAATACCTCTCGGTAGTCTATAATCTAGCAAGTAGGCATCCATAAATCTCAAGGCAATTAAATCAGATGGAATTTTTTTAGTGATACTAGCCATGAGTGATCCTCTGACTTTACCCTCCACATAAACTACTTCCACATCCAAATTGGCCTCCGCTTTAGACCACTTTATTTCGCTTTTACCGATGTTTAGATCGTATACATGTGTGGTGTAGGGACAATAAAATCTAAAAAGCTTTTTGCCAGGAGCACTCATAACAAGATAGTTGTGTTTTTTAAGGAATCTAAATTCTTTACCCATTATCGATTTAGACAAACTGGATCGAACCAACTTTTTTGGAACACGATGAAAGCTAAGGATTCTTTCTAGTGAGTCTCCATGTTTCATTTTATAGGTTTTTGAATTTAAAAACTCTAATTCCGGTTTCTGAGGAGCAGCGGTGATAAAACTAAAATTTAATAGAATCACAATGGAGAAAAATAACTTAGCTATCATCATAAACCTGTATCTGTTGAAATTGTTCGTTCCGCACTTAGCCATAGAAAAAAATAGAGGCAGCCAAGTTTTGGTCTTATATTGTACAATGATTGAGATCTGTTTCTAGCTTTTTCGAATAGTTTATCGATTTAGCCTTAGGAAAAAATTATTTATTGTGAGGTTTGTTTGAAATTAAACTCTTCTGCTATTTTTCATGTATCTGTATTTGTTTCTATGATCTTCATTGGCTTCGATTCCAATGCTCAGTTCCAAACAGGAGCCATTGCAGCCTCGATGGGTGGTGCAGGACGAGCCTTCATTGACCCGGTGGAGGCAGGCTCATTGAATCCTGCCATGATTGCTGAAGTGAAGATCAACCACTTCGGTTTATTATTTAACACAGGGGACAATGATTCAGATCAAGATGAGACCCTCTGGGGCATCACTCTGGTGGATGCGGGTCTTGATAAAAGTACACCTGGGTCTTTTAGTTATTTTAAGCGATCAGTGAGGGAGTCGGATAGCACTAACACCACTGGGGAGCAGTTTATGTTTTCTTTTGGAAAATATATGAGACCGGGCTTTGCTTTTGGGTTTTCCGGTAAGAAGCTTGTAACGATTGTTGAAAATTCCGGATCTGTAGAGTTCGTCGACTACAATTTAGACTTGGGCTTTCTTTTAAATTTGACTCAAAATATGAGTTTTGGCCTGGTTTTCTATGATGTGTTTACCGGCAGGGAAGGCCGTCAAAACCAAACGATTGCCTTTGGGTCTCATTACCATGCCCGGCCCTTTTTTCGGTTCGTAGGGGATATAGTTTATCTCATGGAAAATAATGCGGATAATAAAGTGGAAATACAGGCAGGAGCTCAAATTATAATCAGAGATAGTATGCACTGGGCCGTAGGATACAGAGCGGATGGGCTCAGTTCCCGTAATTTCTACACGTCGGGACTGGGTTGGAAAGGCCCAAGGCTTCAATTTTACTACACTTTTGAGGCAAACACAGAAACCTCTGCCGAAAAAACTCACAGCCTTGACATGCGCGTGTTTTTTTAATAATTTGGCCGTCTTGATACAAAAAATTTGGAGATTAAAATGGCATCACCCGCGAAACAAATTAAAAGAATTAGAAAAAAGAAACTCGTAAAGGGTGGAAAATCTAGAAAAGCTGAGATCCGTAAAAACGGTACAACTAAGTCTAAAACTGAACTTTTTGGCGATGACAAATAGTTAGTTGAAAAAGTTGAAGTTAGTAATACTAAAAAGACACCCAATCAGGTGTCTTTTTTAGTTTCTACCTCTTAAAGGTTTGTCCTCGTACTCCACTTCTCCGTCTTTCAAGTTGAACTTAATCGGATGCCTAAATACGCCGGTTAGCCCCGGCTCAAACTTCCAAGTTTTAACTGCGGTTATAGCGTTAACATTGAATCCCTCATATTCCGCGGCTCTTACCAACCAAATCTGACCAACACTACCATCTCTTTTTACTTGATAGTCTAGAATCACAAAATCTTCATACTTAAGTCTTCGAGCAACTTCAGGATAAACTGGTTTCCGGTTTCCACTAAAAGGTCTGAGCTCTTTGTAAGATTTTACTCCGTTCTCAGCACCAAAGCGTTGGGTTTTTTTATCAGCATTGACTTCAGAGTCACCGGCACTGGTTTTATCTTTACCAGTGGAATTTTCTTTGGCCTGGTTATCGAGGTTATCCTTAAATTCAGTTACTTCCTCTTTGTTTAAGTCGTTAAGCTCCTGGTCCGTCTCTTCGGTGGCTAAATCTTCAACTTCTTCCTCGGGCACTTCTAAGATTGGATCATTTTTCCCAGCATCAATATCACTATCCTCATCTGCGGTCTCGATTTCTGGTGCCGGCAGGGGAGCTTTAGGTTTTGGCTTTGGGTTTTTTTTGATAGGTTTGGGCTTTGCGATAGTTGCGCGATCCGCGCGCTCTTGGGTCACAGAATCTTTACCATCTTCAAAAACTTTATCTTGTTCTCCTTTTGGGGGAGGCCCGGTAAAGTCTATTTCAGTAAAACCACCCAATTGGTTCTCGATATACTGGTAGCCCAAATAGGATAGGTAAGCTACGAGGATTCCATGAATCACGAGGGAAAGGATATAACCTTTTTTTCGATTGTTTTTTTCTTCGTGTGTTGGCTTCATAGTTTCTTATTAGTAAGTAATTACTTTACTATTGTAGTTGGGATGGGGCAAAAGCTGAATCTTCAATTCAAAAGCCGTTTCCATCTCTGGACTTTGTACCAAGTTCTCTAGGCTATCAAAGGATGATATTTGTCTATTATGAAAGAAAAGTGCGGGCTGACTGAGAAAATGACTCAACCAGCTTAGTTGATGACTAGCAATCAAAATACATTTTGAAGCTGATAGGGAAAGAATCTCTTGCGCTAGTATTTTCTCAAAGCGAGGGTCTAAAAAATTAGTAGGCTCGTCTAAAAGAAGTACTTGTTTGTTTTGTTTCAGGTAACAGCTTAAAAGTATTCTTTGAAGTTCTCCACTAGAGCATTCTGAAAGTCTCTTGTTTGCCAAGTGATCAATCTTAAAATAGCTTTCAGACACTAACTTTTCAGGTAAATTAAAAATATCCAATAGATCCAAAACAAATAATTCTGGATGAAGCTCAGATGTTGGCGGTAGATAGAGGCAGTCTTGCCCTTTATCAAAATATCTCTTATTGGAATCAGGCAAAAGACCTGCCAAATATTTTAAGGTACTAGATTTTCCAGAGCCATTGGCACCTAGAATTATATGTACCCCTTCGCTGAGGTTTAAGGCCTCTGACTCGATCACTTTTGTCGACTTATAGGATAGTTTAAAGGAAGGGACTCTAAACATTAGATCTCCTCCTCGCTAGGAGGTATAGGAAAAATGGAGTGCCAAATAAGGTACAAACAGCCCCGGTAGGTGTATAGGATCCACTAGAAAAAGTTTTTGCTAAAATGTCCGCGAACTGTACTAAGCCAGCACCCATGAGAGCACTCATTGGGATAAGAGCTTTATGCCTATAACTACTTAACATTCTTGCGGCGAGGTGTGGGGCCATTAAACCAATGAAACCTATCATCCCACAAGCGGCAACACTTACTCCAGTAAGCAAGCTAACCAAAAATAATTGGATAGCTAACTCTCTGTTTTCTAGGATGGAGAAGCTAGGCATACTACTTCTATCGATTAAGAAAAGATCTAATTTTTTAGACCGATTCATACTAACAAGTAAGCAAATTCCGATTGTTAAAGCGATGATGGGCCACCATTGGTCACGGTAACTTCCAAATCCCCCTAGGAGCCAATAATAGAGAGTTTGCATTTGATCAGGACGAAACTTACTGATAACTACACTAACCAACGAACTACAAAAAAGTGATAGGACTATCCCCAAAAGTATAAATTGCTTGGAGTCTCTATGTAGGAATATTTTTTTAAATACAACCAGCCCAAGGCCACTCAGTAAAGTAAAAATAAACGAAATACTACTAAGTGCATAGGCTGTGTCATCTAAACCTAGAAGAATTCCTAATCCGATTCCTAGACTTGCGCTCCCTGCTAGTCCGACAGTGAACGGTTCGGCTAGTTCATTTCTAAAACTAGTTTGAGTTAATAGCCCGGAAAGACCTAAGGATGCACCGACGAGGGCCGCGCTTAGCATTCTGGGGAAACGTATTTCCTGTACAATAAAATAGTTATCTATGAAGGCTTTTGGGGAACTATAAAATCCAGTTTCACCGATACTTAAGGAAAACAGGCATAAAAGTAAAAGTAGGGCAGCTGCGGTGCTGATACGTTCCCAGTTTTTCATTTACTAAGCTTTGAGATACTTTTACGAAGTTTAGGTAGTTGGGTGATGGACATAGTTGTTTTTAGGTAATCCCTCACGGGCTGCAATGGATTTCCTGCGTAGGCGCCAGGACTATCTATGTCGTCTTTTATGTAGCTCATTCCACCAATTGTAAGTCCAGAACATAGGTTTAGGTTTCTATCAACTAGAGCATTTCCGCCACTCATAAAGAAAGGACCGGTCTTTACACCTTCTAAAATATGCCCACCTGCGGTGACTAATGAATTTGATCCTAGATCCACGGATGGTCCAATATAAACATGGTTATCTAATTTAACTCCTGATCTTAGATACGTACTTCCAAGATTCGGAGCATCAATGGAACAATTGGAGCCAACTTCTACATCCTCTTCCAGAATAACATTTCCAGTCGCATCAGATAAATTATCGCTGAGATTCGAATAGCTTTTAGAGCCTAAAACTGTATTGGAACGAATAATACAGTTATCTCCTATGGTGGTATTGTCATGAATTTTAACTTGAGAATGTATTTCTACATTCTTGCCAATGTTACAGTTTTTTCCAATCACAACATGAGAATCGATAAAGCTTTGGGGCCCAACCGAAGAGCCACCGCTTACCAAGCTAAAGTCTCCCACTACTGATTCTTTCGAGATACTAGCGCCGTTAATTTTTGCGAGCTTTGAAATGCCGGCTTCTCTGTGTTGGTCTAATTTACGAACGTAAAAATACTTTCTTAAAACCAATGTAGCCATTAGCTCAGGAAGAGCTACGTAAACAATGTTTTTTTCTGTCGACTTAAATTCACCCTTAAGTTTAATATTTGTAATTATGCTAGAGGCTGAGCTATTTAGGGCTAGGGTTAAAAACTTAAGATTGTTAGCAAAGGTGATGCTACCACCATCGCAGGAATCCACCGGAGACAGTTTGTCGAATCCCCTCTGATGATTTGTGTCTAGATCTAGAATGTGATCTTTAAAATCTACTAATAGCTTGTCCCAACTAATCATTACTTTCTACCCCATAAGTTTTTTCCCACTCATTAAGTTCCTTGATACAACTTTGAGATTCTTTGTGAGAAATCTCTTCTTGTAGTGGGTGACCATAATATACATTGGCTTTTTTAATGGAATTGTTCACCAGGCCCATCTCTTTTAATTGGACTTCATTGGTAATATTAATATGACCTACACTGCTTGCTTTTGCACTAAACTGACATTTGTTTCCAATTATAGCTGAGCCGGCAACTACGAAACCAGAATCGATATAGCAATCTTCTCCGATGATTACATTATGGGCTATATGACTGAAACTATTTACTATTGTGTTGCGACCTATTTCGGTTTTTAAAAATGCGGCACGATCTATAGAAACATGACTACCTATTCTCACTCCTGTAGATAAAACCACTTTACCGATTTGGGGAGTGTAGTGACTCAAACCTTTTGAGTCTTGTGCATATCCGTATCCATCGGTACCAATGTTACAAAAATCTTGGATTTGCACATTGTCTCCAATCTCAGAGTTTTTATATATTTTGGTGAAGGAGCCAACATAACAATTTCTACCAATTATCACACCATCTTCAATGGAGACATGGTCACCAATTATACTACCGTCACCAATAATTACATCTTTTGAGATACTAGAAAACTGACCTATTTGTATATTGGTTGCCTTAGACATACTTAGTTTATAGGAGAATTTATTTGTTTTGGCAAAGAATAAGACCCTGCTCAATCAGGCGTGGCCCTAGTCTAGAGTAGGGATCGGTAGGGATACTATAGGGCTTAGGAAACCATTTTTTTAATATGCTTTGTGCTTTGTATTTTTCGAGACTTCGCTGAAAGACGTAGACTTGGTCGGGTTCTGTTTTAAGTAACTGTTCTAACGAGAGCCGTGGCCAGTTTTTATCAGGTGCAAAAATATTTTTCCCTCTACAAAGGCTGATTAGTTCATTGACGTAGTTGTTACCTCCAGCAACAAAAATAGGCTGGAGATCCACCAGAACAATAAATTTTTTATCGACCTCATTTTTTCGTTCTATCATCTTCTGGTATCTTAACTTTAGAGTTTTCAGCCTCTGTAGGGCTCGCTTTTTTAGCAATATTTCTTTGTCGGCTTTGTCTAAAGTCCTAATTATTTTATCCATTCCAATAAATAAATCAGAGAGTTTTTTTGCTGGTAAGCTGACAAACTCAGTCCCAAATCGTATAGATTCTTTCTTTAGACTATCTCTGCCAAGCTCTAAAGCAAAAATTTGTGTTGGTTTTAATTTGGCGATGACTTCAAAAAGCGGTCTGTTGTAATCACCAACTGGTGTAATCGTCTTGGCTTCTGCTGGGTAGTTACAGTGGTTTGTTCGGCCGATCAAATATTCCTCAAGGCCCAAATAGTAAATCCATTCCGTAATAGCAGGATCTAGGCTTATCCAGCGAACTTCTTTAGCTTGAAGCTGGATGGAGAAGAGTAAAAAAAAGAGAATGGAGTAGAATCTCATTCTCTTCTTTTAAATCAATTAGGTGGCTATGTCAGGTGGAAGTTCTTTGTCTCTTATTGCTTTTGAGAGTTGAAGATGGTCAGGGTGGCCTATTTTCTTTGTGGCCTCTTCAAAATCTACTGGATCAGGGTTTTTTATACGTTTGGATTTAACGTCCAGTACTAATTTTTTATTATAATCAAGAGTGGCCTCATCCAATTCTCCATCTTTAACTGCTTTCTCTACAGAATCCACACATTGAATATGGCTATCTGCCTCATTACAGTAGAGAAGAACATTTGCTCCCGCCTGAAGTGCTTTTACGGGGATAAATGCTTTATCGTAATTATTTGTCAGGGCCTTCATGTCTAAGTCATCAGTAATGATTAGCTTTTTAAAACCAATATCACGTAAGATTCCTTTTAGAAATTTTTCACTCAGGGTAACTGGCCAGTCAGGGTCTATGTTTTTAAACAGCATATGAGCTGTCATGACCATGTCACATCTGGCTCTAAAACTTTTCTTGAATGGAATTAACTCAAGATCGTTTAGGCGATCTAAATCTAAATCTTCAACAGGAAGATCTTCGTGGCTATCAATTACATTATTGCCATGTCCTGGGAAATGCTTTGTACAAGCTATGATGTCAGATTTTAAGTAGCCTCTTACAATTGCAGATGCATTTCTACCTACAAGTTCTGGATCGGATCCAAGGGACCTATCTCCAATAAGAATATTTTTTTCATTAGTTAAAACATCTGTGCAGGGTGCAAAGTCTAAATTAATTCCCACCGCGCGTAACTCTTCGCCCATGGCTTGAGCAAATTTAAAAGACAAACTTGGAGAATCAATATCGCCAAGATTCTTTAGTGGAGGCCATTGAGTAAAAGGAGCTTTCAAGCGAGCGACCCTTCCGCCCTCCATGTCTATTGATATGAATAGAGGTGCTTTATCAATACTTTGATGGTGGAGACTTTGGATCTCTGAACACAAAGCATGGAGCTGTTTAGGGTCTTCAATATTTCTACTGAACAGAACTACACCGCCAATATTATTGGATAGAATGAACTGTTTTTCCTCTTGGCTAAGGCTGGTACCTTGAACGCCAATTATCATCTGCTGACCGATTTTTTTTCTAAGAGTGTTAGACATACTCTATTCGACCACAATGGATAGCTTAAGGCAACTTAGCGCTTCTTAGGGTCTAGAATATCTCGAATGGCGTCCCCAATTAAGTTGAAACCTAAAACGAGGAGAACAATGCATACGCCGGGGAATATGCTGACATGGGGAGCTTCTAAAAGAACTTTTCTTCCAGAATTCAACAATGCACCCCAGGTAGGCTCAGATGGAGGGGCGCCTAAACCAAGAAAGCTTAATCCACTTTCAGCAATGATAGTACCAGCCATTGCAAATGTGGCTTGAACAATCAAAGGACCGACTAAGTTTGGCCAAATATGAAGACCTAAAATACGGGGTGTTTTTGCTCCTAGAGCTCGAGCTGCCTGGACATACTCTTTATGTTTAAGATAAATGACCTCTCCTCTTACGAGCCGGGCGAAGCCAGTCCAGCCAGATATGCACATAGCAATAATAAGGTTTCTTATGCTTGGGCCAAGGACTGCAACCATGGATAGCGCCATTAAAAAGCCAGGAAAAGCCTGTAGCATATCGATAAATCTCATAATTACTGTCTCTATCTTTCCACCAAAATAACCCGCGATAGAGCCAATGATCAGTCCCACAAAGGAATTCACAGCCACAACTGTAAGGGCCACCATTAACGAAATTCTCGCTCCAAATAATATTTTAGAAAAAATATCTGTACCATTTTCATCTGTTCCAAAAAAATGCTCTCCACCCGGCGGGAGGAATCTGTTTTCTAGGTTCATATCGTAAGGGGACATGGGCGCTAGAAGAGGTGCAAAGATTGCCATCAAAAAAATTAGGGACAGAACAAATCCCCCGGAATATAGCAAAAACTTTTTACTGATACCTGATTTAGTCATGGCCTAACCTCACTTGCGGGTTAACAACAGCATAAATAATATCAACAAATAGATTTACAAAAACATAGGTAAGGGAAACTACCAAAATACAGGCCTGCACAAGAGGGTAGTTCCTCTCTTGAATACTTTGGTAAAAAAGAGTACCTATCCCCGGCCAATCAAAAATAGTTTCCGTTATGACAGTACCGGTAAGTAAAGCACCAAATTGTAAGCCCAGAATTGTAATTACTGGCATCAAAGCGTTTCTTAAAGCATGTTTAAAATAGATGGGAGCGGCCGATAGACCCTTTGATTTAGCTGTTCTTATATAGTCCTCTTGGATAACTTCCAACATAGAGGTTCTTGTCATTCTCATTATAATTGCGCTTAAGGCAAGTGCTAGAGATAGAGCGGGAAGAACTAGGTTCTCAATCCCTCCACGCTCACTTACAGGAAACCAATCCAACTGAATGGCAAAAACAAGTATTAACATCGGCCCAAGCCAAAAACCGGGCAAGCTCATACCTAAAAGACCACCAACTAGTACGGAGTTATCCAAAGCACTGTATTGTCGAACAGCTGCAACGATTCCTAATGGTATTCCGATTAGAATAGCTAGGAACATCGCTCCTAGAGTTAGTTCCACGGTGGCGGGAATTCGTTCTAATATTTCTTCCACTACAGGGCGTTGGCTTTGGATACTTCTTCCAAGGTCTAATGTAACAAGACCAAGCATAAAGCGTTGGTATTGCTGTCCAAGACTCAAATCTAAACCCATTTCAGATCTTAGAGCTTCTTTTTCAATGGAGGACGCCTGTTCTCCAAGCATTATATCTATAGGATCACCAGGTACGAAGTGAATTAGAAAGAAGCACATTGTAGTTACACCAATGGCTACGGGAATCGCAGTTAAAATACGTTTAACAATAAAACCTAACATTCGTTTATTGTGTCATCCCACCGGGTATTTTGCCAAAGATCTTTTTGAGAGTTTTAATTGGAACCGGTATGCTACCAGTAGCTATCTCTTTTTTTGCCTCGAGATTTGTAGTTAGGCCAAGTTCTGGGACTTTTGTGGCAATGATTTGTCCCTTTGGATCCATAAGACTAACAAACTGGGAGCTTTTAAATCTATTTAAAATTCTAAATAAATTAATTTGTCCCATTTTTTTTGTTTCCTTAATAAATGCCTTACCTTCATAGACTTTTCCATCTTCCTCGGCAATCGCTTGGTAATCTACATTAAGTCCTACCTTAACTCCTTTTTTGAGCAATAAAAGCGCAAGGTTCGAGCTTAGAAAGGTCCCTTTTTTTAAATCGGTAGTTGAGGTAGTTTTTTTCCCGTCTTTAACTTTAACTAAGGTCATCTTTGATCCTTTAAAGCTAGCATCGATGACAGTGGTACTTTTTCCTGCAACTCCGGTAAAGTTATACTTTATAGGATTGAAACCAGCATCAGAAACAGTAGATACGCTTTCAGTAATATTTCCTCCGGCTTCATTGGTTCTTAAAAGACTTTTAACTACATATTGTTTGGTAGCAGGCAGGAACTCAGTGCGCTGAACAATATATCCAACATGAACATTGGCACTCATTACCTTGTACCAACCTTCGTTAAGAATATCGGCTTTTAAAATCGGTGTAGCCACTAGAGCAAAAACCACTATAAATAAATTTTTCATTTATACCTCGTTGAAAATCATTTCTCATTATAGAAAAGCTCCCGGTTTTAGTCTAGTGAACTTGGTCTAGCTTTGAGGTATTCTTTTTTATTAAAATGGATTGGCTCGGACTTACTTGAGAATGACTGCATACAATGATATTTTCATGGGGTATGCAGCATCGAGCGAACAAGACTTTAGTAAGTAAAATACTTAAAAACTCAAGAGGACAGATGACGATATTTATCGCACTGATCTTTCAGGTGCTATTTGTGTTTTTTGCTATGGTTACAAATGTGGGCTTGATTGTTCATGAGAAAATCAATCTTCAAAACTCCGTTGATTTTGCGGCCATGTATGGTGCACAAAAGCAGGCAGAAGTTTTAAATGCAATTGCCCATACAAATTATCAGATTAGGCAAGACTGGAAACTGTTTGTGTTTAGAATTAGAGTGATGGGGGATTTAGGACGAGCCGGATCTAATACGGGAGCTAATGATACCCATCCATTCTATGCCGGCTTCAACCAGGGTGTTCCTTATGGTGGAGGTGTATTCACACCTTGGTTCATCCCTCCTTCGGGATCTAATAATAGTTTACCAGAGGACCCGCCCTCAGTATGTGTTTCTCATGCCATGTGGGAAATCCCAAACTACCAAACCACAAATACAAACCTTTGTCAGAATATCAATACTGGTGGAATAGGAGTTGATGTACAACAGCCGTCTCCTCCTCAAGTATTTTTCCCGCCGATCGATTTTTTTGCGAGAGACAGGTTCCAAGATATTCTAGGGCAGGTATCAAATACCTGCAGCGGTGGGGGTGTATGGAATTGGGCGATGGCTACTACATGGTACGCCACTTTTAAGAATTCAGTAGCTAAGCGACTGCGTAGAATAAAAAGCTTATCTGAGCTTCTTGAGAATGGTTTGGACCTCGATGGCAACCCGATTAGAGAGGGTGTGGAAAAAACTTTTAGAGCAAATTTAACTCAATCAAATCTAGAATCTAGCCCATCGATTTCAACTATGAATTCTTTTAATTCTGATAGTGTAAAGGGAAATTGGCTTTCGAAAATAAAAGTTAGTGTTCAGGTTTTCTTTACGGATGTCTATGGAGACAGTGGATCTTGTACTGGCGGCTATCAATCTATTTATAATATGGCGGCCCCTAGAGATTGTCGTTGGGGGCAGGCTACAGAAAGTGCTGCTTGTCTCAACGGTTGGATAGGTAGGTTAGGTAGTTACCTAACTTATGATATGATTTCTAATCTTGCAGTATGGTCGGAGGGTGATCTAAGAAAAGCACATGTAGGTGTGGAGAAGAATCCTTGGTTCTTAGCCTTTTATGGGGTTAGAGCAAGTACCAATCCAAGAAAACCTTTTTTTCCCGTGGGAAATAGCACTACATTCCAGGCGGAGGGCTTTGCCCAACCATTTGGTGGTAGAATCGGTCCTTGGTACAATAAGACGTGGCCAAGAAGTGCTACGGACCCTTTAGTTGGTAGTGGAACCAATAATGCGGATAAGACAGATCCACTTTTGCCCCCGAGACTTTCTGCCAATGCAACCAATAATGTATTTGAAGCAAACATGGAAAAGCTTCCCAATTTCAGCCGGTTTCCCGGTGATACTGTTGGAATGAGATCTAGGGCCTCTCTCCAAATACCTGGTCGAATCATGAAACAAGTGGGAATGCAGAAGTTAGACGCATCTACCTACGCAAGATTATGGTCATTTAGCTCGGAGCCTATAGAGCAATTTAGTCAAATACCATTGGCTTTGAATCCTAATATGTTGGCTATGGAACTCAACGCGATAAGACCAGATCTTTTTGACTTATACTACTACACCATTGATCCAAATGCCGTGAATCTATTCAACAGCAGAGAGCTTGGAGACAGACAAAATATCCTACCTGATTATTCTAGGTCATTGAATGGTACAGACGGTATTCGACAACAAATAGAAGACTCAAGCTTTACTCCTTTAAATAGTTATTTACCTTATAAAGTGAATAATTGGACTCATCTATTAACGGACTGGGTTTCATCTGGTGTGATGGAATACAATTCCGATTCAGGCTCTATCGCCAATAAATTTGGTTCTTGTTATGGTATTGTAGATCCCGATGAACCTCCAACTCCGGGAAGTTGTGTGGCAGGTGGAAGATCAGGTTTTTCAGTGAAACTAGTATCAAAGAGTTGGTTACAGTCTACAGGACATGATCTAGGTAACGATCAACCTGGTCCAATCTTAAACCCTCCAGAAAGTGTGGCACAATGGGAATAGTTTCTAAATTATTAAAGAAGAAAAAATGGAATATATTAGGAGTTATGAACGGTACTAGCTTGGATGGTATTGATTTTGTACTCTGCAGTTACCAGAGAAAAACTGGAGTTTTTAAAACTAAGAAGATGAATTCAGCCAGATTCCCCTCTGGACTTAAAGAAAAATTGAAACTAGCGGCCACAGATAGTTTATTGGTTTCTGAACTTAGTTTGCTAAATTACGAGTTAGGTAGGTTTTACTCTAAGTATATCGCAAAACTTAAAAATGTTGGATGGAAAATAGATTTAGTGGGCTTACATGGACAAACTATTTTTCATAAGGGTAGGGTTGCAAGTTTTCAATTAGGTGAAAGTTCGTTCATAGCTAAAGAAAATTTAATCCCTGTCGTAAGTGATTTCAGAAGCGGAGATATTGCTTCTGGAGGTGAGGGAGCACCTTTAGCTGGTCTTTTTCATATATATTTGGCGAAGGAATTTTGTAAAAACAAAAGCGTTAGTTTTCATAATTTAGGTGGAATTTCGAATATCACTTTTATAAGTAAAAAAATAAATACGAGTTTTGATACTGGGCCGGCAAACATGCTGGTCGATTTGTTTCTGCAGAAACAAAGTTTAGGAAAAGTAAAATTTGATAAAGGTGGTGGCTTAGCAAAAGAAGGCGTAGTTCACCAAGAAATTTTAATGGATTTTATGAAGCATTCTTTTCTTAAAAAGAAGCCTAATAAATCATGTGGCCGAGAGGAGTTTGGTGAAGTTTTTCTTAATAAATACTATGATATACTTCGGGACATGGAATTGAAAGACGCTGTCGCGACCCTCTCCATGTTTACAGTTGATAGCATTGTAGAGGCTTACAGAAAGCATCTAAAAGACCTTCCAAGTGAGGTCTACTTCAGTGGTGGCGGGACAAAGAACCTTTTTTTTCTTGAAGAGATTCAGAAAAAACTACCGGAGGTACGTGTTTTAACCTCAGAAAATTTGGGTATTGATTCTCAAGCGATGGAAGCTAGTTGTTTTGCTTATTTAGCCGCTATGAATTTAGAAGAAAATAAACTGCCAACCCCAGATTTTACTGGAGCTAACTATGCTACTGTACTAGGTAAGCTCAGTGTTTAGCTCACCATCAATTTAGTTAAGCAGCTGAAAGAATCTTCTCGTCACCACTGAGTGCCTGAGCGTATGCTTTACCATATTCAGTGTTTATTTCAACGATGATTCCTTTGGTCTCAAGGAGTTTTCGGTAGTTTTTATGGTTCTCCGATGAAAAAGAAAGTAACTCAACTAATTCGGAGTTACTCCCAGGTGCATTCTGAACGGCCGTAGCAAAAAGCATGTTACCCAGAACCTTAGCTACTTTTTCTGGTTCAGGAACAGACTCATGTTTCAGTAGTTTTTTAGCAATTCCTTCTAGCAGTTCTCGGTCGAAACCTAGGGCAAATCTACCAACGGTTTTTCCATTTTCAATAACCAAAGAGCAAATGTATTCACCGCTCAACTTTAAATTTGGGGCCTTCATTTTTGGCGCCTCAATCAGTGGGGTAGAGCCTAAAGAAGATTGTAGGAAACTTTGAACACCGGTCAAAAAATCATTCAATAGATGGGCAGCCACTCTTTGATCTGTCCTTCCCAATTTTAGTTGTTTCTGAACTTCTTCGGTCAAAGCTTTTGCTCTGATAGGTTTTTCCAGCATTGTAATATGAGCAAATTCATCCATAATTGATTCATCTGGATAACCGGTTAAGACGATCACAGGAGTTTTAGCGTTGAACTGAGATTCTGTGACTGCTTTTATAAATTGGCCACCATTTTTTCGAGGCATATTTAGGTCTGTTATTATGCAGTCAAATGCTTGCATAGCTAATTTCTGTGCGGCATCAAGACCGTCATGGGATTCAACTATCCTTACCTCAGCTCCAAGTCTGGAACTTAATGCTTCTCTAACAATTCTTCTTATATCTTCTTCATCATCGATAATAAGAATCCAAACTTTGTTATTGTCCATAATGTATTGCCCCTCTTGTGGTATTTAGCCTATCGGCTGATTGGGGCCATTGCTTTGCTTTATGCTAGATTTTTAAAAAAAATTTACAAATGATTTTTAACTTAGATTTGGGATGTTCATTTTGAGACTATTTAATAAATTTTATTTTATAATCCTTAGATTTACTCTGAATATTGTAGCCATTAGCAATGACAATGCATCGATCTTGAACGTTCTCAAATGATACGTTTTTTCCAAACGAGAGCCCCCAAGAACTAGATTCGATTACTTCTCCATTAATAAATTTAAAGTTTAATTTGGGGCTAGACCGACATATTTGAAAATACTTGTCTAGCTCTGGAGAGGCAATAGCTTGAATGTAATTTTTGAGATACTTATTTTCTTGTTTTTTGAATAACTCAATAATTTCTTCATGAGCTTGTACAAAGCCTTTTTCATTACCAGTCTCAATCCATGTCGCCTGTATCTTCTCCGCTACAACAAGTTCACCATTTTGAATTCCATCGGTAACAGCATCATACAGTATGTTGGATTCACCATCAGGTAGGTAATCAAATATTCTCTTTGAGAGAATAGCGAACCCAGTATAATGCAAGACCTGCTCACTTCCTGTGATGCTTTCTCTTCCAAAACCTTTAATGGAAGAGTTGGAATCAATCCATACTCCTCCAAATTCTTTCCCGGCTTCTTGGTGCTCGATGCAAATTAAAGTGCAAAGGCGCTTTCGATCAATATGATCCTTGAGTATTCTATCGATAGAAAAACCTTTTTCAGGAATTAAAATTTCATCTCCGTTTGCTAGGAAAAAGATATCCTCATTTATAAATTCACTTTTACAAAATTCAAGTGCTCCACCACTTCCCAAAATTTCATTTTTCTCGTGAGAAAAATGAATCTCCCTTTCTGGTTTGGATAAGTTCTCTTTAATCGTAGAACTCATAATCTCGGGTAGATAGTGTAAATTATAGGTAAAGGAGTTCACTCCGAAACTTTCTAGTAAAGAAGTAGCATAGAGGCAAATTGGTTTACCAAAAAAAGGCATCGCGGGCTTAGGAATTACTTCTGTAAATGGGCGAAGCCTTGTGCCGAGGCCAGCGGTAAGTACCATTGCCTTCATTTCTTATCAAAGTCCTTATTAAACACACCTTTATCTATCATCAATCTGGCAAACTCAGAAAACTCTGGGAAGTTATGAAGACACTTCAAGACCTGTTGTAAGGTGTTGTTTAGGTATTTTAGGTAACGAGTATCCTGTCTTTGAACATAAAAACTGGCAAAGCTCCCGCAGGCTTTAAAGCAGCGTTGAATACTTTGTAATTCATAAGTCTCGAGGAAGTGATCTTGATTTATAGGCTTGGTAACAAATTCTTTCCGTTTTTGTAAGTAGTAATTAAGAAGCTCTTTCTCAATATTTCTTGGAAGATCCACATAAGAATCCCTTAACAAACTAACTAGATCATATTGAATGGGACCTAAGCGTGCATCTTGGTAATCAATGACCTTTACTTCCCCTAGCTTGATCATCACGTTTCTAGAATGAAAATCTCTGTGGCAAATAAATTTGTCTTCCTCAGCCAATCTTTGAGATATCTGTAAGAAGGTATCATCTAATGTTTTTGATTGAGCTTGAGTAAAATTAAGATTTAGCATCCCTTCTAATAGATTTTTTCGAGAGTAGTTTAACTCCCATAAAAGTTTATCCGTATCGAAAGAGTTTTTAAAAGCGAGTTTGTCGTGCGAGCGGTCATTAGTACAAAGATAGTGGATATTACAGAGTTGGTCGATAGTATCTCTATAAAAGCCCATATAACTATTAGGCTCCTGGCTTTCCCAAAACTTGCGCTCTAAAGTTAAGTCCCCTAAGTCCTCTAAAAGCAGTAGGCCCTGACCTGCATCCACATCAAGAATTTCTGGGACATTAACATTATTATTTGCAAAATGCCTAGTTACATTAATAAACGGGTAGCTCTCGATATCATTAAAAGCTTCCCATTGCATAAGTACATAGGACTTATCCTGCTGAACAACACGGTAATATCGCCTCATTGAGGCATCGCCGGCCAACGGATATAGCTTGAAGCCCTCGCCAAGGTGGTTTTCTAAAAACTTTAAATAGGTTTGAGTTTCCATTGATTCTCTTTCCAGCTCATTCATTGCCATATTGTAGCTCTAAACAAAACAAAGACTCAACTAAAAACGGGCCATTGGTAGCTTATCAACCAAGAGCCCGATTCAGAAAAAATTTTAATTTAGTGGATTATATCTTGCTGTGAGTTAGTAGCGACAAAGATTCCATCAATTCTTTTTTGATGGTCTAGTCTGGATTGGGTTTGCTTCAAGAGATTCGCATCATCTGCCATACCCATTAGCTCTGTAGTTAGCAATTCTACTAGCTCCACTAACTTATCAACATTTTCGTTTGATAAATCAGTTCCGTCGTCAATTATGGCCGCGCCATCAAGAATTTCCTTTCTAAATATTGGTATAACAAGATCTTCTGCCTTAAAGTATTTTCGCTGACCTTTATTTTGTAAAAGGGAAAACCCAAATTCATCATCTATTAAGGCTTTCATATCCGAAGTTTTTGGTAGGGAGTAGAATTTAATCTCCCTATCAAATCTTTGTTTCACTAATTGAGTAAGTAGTTCTCTGTTTTTATTAAATGTCATTGATTACACCCCTGTAATAAACGTAAATTTAGGACACCCTATGTATCCGCTCGTATAACTTGGGAGCAAACATAGTGCCAAACAGTTTTGAAAGATTTTTATCGATTGTCTAAATTATTAATAATCTTGGTAAGGCCAGAAGTAGTTGTAATGATTAATAGATATTGAACGAAAAGGACTGGTATGAAAATAAGTGACAATCCTTCCAATCGTTTCAAAAGTTTGGAGAAAATGAGTCGCAAAAATTGTCTTAAATTTATTCGTATTTGTGAAAAAAATATTACCTAGAAACGGAAGGAATCAGCTGAACTCTCTACTAGAGGTAAGCGCCAGTAGGCTTGGGAGTAGAGAATATTGAAAATCAATTCGTTCTCCAAATTTATTGGTACTGATTGTGAATACCTTTTCCCTAACCATATATCAATAAGCTCGGCTTTTTCCGGAAGCTCGCCTGCCATCTCGAAAAGTACTTTTCCGGCATACTCAAATGAAGCAGCACCGTATTCACCTGATTTTCCTGCTCTCCCGTATTGGACTGAGGCCTCAAGTAAGTCAGCCTTTAATTTCTTTCGAAGGTGAAGTGAATGTTTTTGGTCCATAGGAATTTTATTATTAAAAGCCCATGTCCTCAATGCTGATATCCTTGTAGCATAGGGAAAAAAGTTTTCCGCTTCTTTAAAATCGTATTTATTTTGAAAAATCTCTTCAACAACTACGCCATGACAAACGAGTGTTTTTACTGGCTGACTATTTTTAAGTATTTGAATTGTACTAAAACCCGAAACTATTTCTGTTCCATTTGGACCAGTACATCTGTAGTCACATTTGAATTCTATTCTCTTTGGTGGTGGTGATTCAAAATCAGCATCAATATATTTTTTTGACACCGGTATTGCCCTGCAAAGTCCCAAGTCTGGGGTATCATTGGCACCTACCTGCTGAACTATTAATAGCGTTATTGAAAATAGAAAAAAGCGGATCATAACTTTACCCCCCAGCTCAGCAATGAAATCGACAACTTCACAAGATCAATAAATACTCATTAATAGTCAATATTCTGTTCTCTAAAACCGGTGACCCAAGTGGTCTATTACATGTTAATTACCTTTTCGCGCTCTGAAATAAGTTCAATATCGGGGCGAACTTCTTCCCTATGGAGCTTGTTGTTAGAAGTATCATAGTTTCCAAAGGGGGAGAGTTATGAGGTTGTTAGTAGTTATGTTTTTATCGTTAGTTTCTTGTGGTCTGATGGCTGAGGCAAATTGTATCGATTCAAATTTAAATAGTCTTGAGCCTTATGTTAGATACAACAAGGTCGCCGAGAGCAAAGATTGGAATTTAGATTATGAAGGCCGGGGAGTGGCGCCTGCTGAGTATAGTGAGTTTTTCTTTGTGGGAAATGTGTCTCGTTATTGTAATGACATTGGAGTTAGTTATTTAACCCACATTCCTTCGGGACAAAAATATGTTGTTTATGCAACTTTAGATGACTCTTGTGATGGCGGAAATGCAATTGGTGTTATGGTCAATTTGGCAACCTATAAGGCACAAGGTCCTATCAAAGCTTTTGTTGCAGAAATTGGTGATACTGAGCTTTTTTGCAAGGAGTAAAGAAAAAGAGCCTCTTTTTAGGAGGCTCTTTTTAGTTTTTTATTATCGTGTCGTCTTACGTTTATCGAGGCCGTATTTCTCAACCTTCATAATTAGGCCGGCTCTACTAATTCCTAGCTCCTTAGCCAGTCGCGATTTATTCCATCCCGTTCGCCTCAGTCCTTCAGAGATCATTTCTCTCTCCAGCTCTTCAAGTGCATCTTTTAGTTTACCGTGCACCCTGGCGCCTTGGACTTTAGATTTCGAACCTTCTTCAAGAATTCTAGCCGATAGCATCTCAGGACCAAGCTTGTTTTCTGGTCCAGCGAGGACAACAAGTCTTTCCATTTCATTTTGAAGTTCTCGAATGTTTCCAGGCCAACTGTAGTCATAAAGCTTTTCCAAACCTTTTTTAGTCATGACTTTTTTGGCTGTGCTTTGAGCCTTTGATGAGCTTTCTAAAAAATAGTCTATTAAAAGCGGAATATCCTCTTTACGGTCCCGTAACGGAGGTACGGCTATATTTATCACATTGAGTCTGTAGTAGAGATCCTCTCTAAAGGTTCCTTCTTCTACCATCTTTTTCAAATCTTTATTTGTCGCAGCGATTACTCTTACATCAACCCTTTTTGGGTCAATGCTTCCTACAGGGATAAAAGTGCCCTCTTGTAAAACTCTTAATAGTTTTACTTGCATACTTGGAGAGGTGTCTCCAATCTCGTCCAAGAAGAAGGTCCCTTTATGTGCCATTTCAAAAAGACCTTTTTTATCTTTTACTGCACCTGTGAAGGATCCTTTCACATGACCGAATAGCTCTGATTCAAGTAGGTTATCGTTGAATGCGGAACAGTTCTGAATAATCATAGCATGATTTTTTCTACTTGAATTATAATGGATAGCTTTCGCAATTAGCTCTTTACCAGTACCATTTTCTCCTAGTACCAATACCGTACTTTCAGCACCTTTAATCTTATCTAGAAGCGTATACATATCCTGCATTGGCTTAGATTTACCGATCATATTATCGTATTTATATCTTCCACCTAGTTCTTTATTCAATTCACTGATTCTGTGTTCTCTTGAACTGATCTCTAAGTGCAGAGTTACAACTTCTTGAGCCACTAGATCAACGAGTTCTACAAAATGCTGTCTATCATCTTCTTTTATTTGGGTAACAGTTGTAATTGCTTTTTCAATAGTTGTAGCATCGGCACCAAAAGCTGCCATTCTATCTCTAATGAGCTCAGCTGGCTTTCTTTCTTCACCTTCTCTGGCAAAACCCATGCAGAGAACGCTTCCCATTAATTCGTTGTCGATAATTATTGGAATTACAGCCACATCAAAGCCTGCAACTTCCCAAGTTCTAATCAGATACTTATTACCGCTTTGGCGTAGATCCTGAAGGGCCCTATTACCAAAAGTTACTAATTGTTCTTTGGCAGTATCCTTTGATAGAAAATAGTTTACAGCGACGTTATTAAAGACGATTTCCTCGCCTGTTGCGCCTCTTAGGTATCCTTTGTCATCCGTGAAAATCACATCAACGTTCCACCAAGAACTAAGTATTTGCTTTAGCTTCTTGATTACATGAATGTGATCAAATTCTTCCCAATTAATCATTTTTTCTCCTATTGAAAAATAGATTTACATATCCATTCAACGTATCGTCAAATTTTTAGACAACTTTAGAAGTAGACGGCTAATTGTCGAATTTTTGGTCCTTTTTGCTGTATTTTTTGTTTACGATCGGAATATCTCGTTCCAGATTGATAATAGTTTAGACGAAAGTACTGTCTAAAAAATCATTGCTGTTTTCATCGCACCTAAAAATAAACAGATATTTTGCAACTACGATGATCTTTGCTATGCGCAATTTAGGCCGACTGAAAATGATTATATATTTTAAATTAGGTATGATTTGTAACCTATGTGTTTTAAATGATCTCCATGTATGAGGAGTCTTTCTTTAGGTTTGAAGGAGCTCCTGTGGCAATAGATAGATAGTTTCAATAATTGGCAAGGGGTTTGGTTTTTCTAAAGCGTCCCATTTAAGTAAAATTCAGTAAAAACAGATACTTGG
>JBGCGH010000016.1:0-120919 GCA_045110695.1 Bdellovibrionales bacterium
AAAGCGGATGCAGGAATACATAAGGTTCTATAATAACGACAGACCACAGTGGCGGTTAAATGGAAAAACCCCGGTGGAATACCGAGGTTTAGCTTGATGGACTTTTATTTAACCTGTACGAATTATGGGGTACAGATCATTCGGGGCCTTTTTTTTATTTCAAATGTTGAATTCTATTTTTGTATTGTTCTTCTAGTAATTTATTATGCTCATCTCCTCCTGGAGTATTTGCACTCTGATATATGGGAGGTACTTTTGCTCTTTTGGTGAAGGCCTCAATGATATTTGCAACCAGGTACTGTGCTATAAAAAGATTAGCAACACCGGACAATGGGCAGGCTTTAATTTCTAAACCGGGAACCGAAACACAAGCGTCCCCTCTTTCTGTACCCGTATCGATGACGTAATCACATTCCTCAAAAAGTTTTGTATCAAAAAATCGGCTCGGTACCGCCTGAGAATGTGTTAATGACGTAATAGCTATAGTATTTAAACCCAGATTTTTTGCTTCTTTAGCTACTTCGATGCTAACTGCATTGATTCCACTATTACTAGATATAATAAGAAACTCTCCCGATTTAAAATCATGGCTTTTAAAAATACCAGAATACACACCGGGCGTCCTTTCAAGAGTACCCACTCTGCTCGGACCAGCATGGGGCATTAAATAGTCTTCCAGGATTGCATTTACTTGAACTAAGCCACCAGCCCGGTGAAACATTTCCTCTGCTATAACATGGCTATGCCCACTACCAAAAACATGAAGTACATTTCCAGAGTCTAAGCTACCAGCAATCAAATCCCCTAATTTAGAAAAAAGAGAGCTTTGTGACAAAATATGTTTTTGTACTCGTTGCCATTGGTTTACAAAATCACTTTGTACTGGGCTTAAATTCATATTCTCTCCTAGCACGTATATTGTAGCCAATAACTTAGGATCCGGCAGTAGTACTTAGAAAAACAGGTCTTTATATGCCTAAAAAACAGACCAGAGCTTGCGAAGGAGGCCACTAGAGTATAGCCTGTAATAGTTAAATTTCGGAAAGGATGACGAATGAACGGTTTTAAAATTATATTATTGCTATTAGTGTCTTTTAATTTTGTTGCCTGCAGTAGCTTAGAATTCAATCCACGTCGTCCTCTCATCGTAGAAAAAAAATGGTACGGAACCTATTACTCTCAAAACAAGAAGCTAATTAATCCCAATAGCATCGCAGAAAAACTTAAAAGAAAAACTAAAAAGAAAGAAAATCTCGAAAAATTTGAATCACGTAAAAACATAAGTACAGCACTAAAAGTACTCTCGGGAGTTGGCCTTGGATGGTCCCTGGGCGGTGGTTTTGAAAACACCAACCTATTACTAGTTTCATTAATTTTTGGTGGTTCTGCTATTTACCTGGATCAAGAAGCGCAAAAACTTTTACAACCCTACATCAAAAGCCATAATCGCTACGTATATGACTACGATACAATCCAGCAAGAAAAACTCGCCAAGCGCTTAAAGCGCTACACGATACCAATCTACAGTTATAGATTTTAAATATTTCTTAGCTTTGCTAAACTAAATTGTACCCGTTTCTGCAAATTTATCTGTTGCGGTAACTAGAGCTTTAGCGACCCCCGGTTCCGATACGGAATGGCCCGCGGTTGGAACCATCTCAAACTTGGCTTCGGGCCAAGCTTTGTGTAACTCCCAGGCAGTAATTGGCGCACAAACCACATCATATCTACCCTGGACAATCACCGCGGGAATTTTTCTAAATTCATCCACCTTTTCTAGAAGATAGTTTTCTGATTCCAAAAAACCTTTGTTTATAAAGTAGTGGGACTCGATTCTAGCGAAAGCATCGGCAAATTGGTCTTCACCACAATTCTCCATATGTTTCGGATCTACCATTAACTTAGAGGTTGCCGCCTCCCAAACACTCCAAGTCTTGGCGGCACTTGCTCGAACCTTAGGATCTTCCGAGGTTAGTCTTTGATGGTATGCCTTGAGAAAATCGCCACGCTCCTCTTCTGGTATCTCATCTCTATAGTTTTCCCAATAATCAGGAAAAAGCTTAGATGCTCCCTCTTGATAAAACCAATCTAACTCCTTTTTTCTGAGAAGAAAGATTCCCCGCAAAAACAAGGCAGAAATGTTTTTGGCATATTTTGAGGCGTAACTTAGTGCAAGAGTACTCCCCCAACTTCCACCAAAGACGGCCCATTTATCAATTTTAAACAACTCTCGTAACTTCTCTATATCAGAAACTAAATCCCAGGTGGTATTTTCGCGCAATTCAGAAAATGGAGTGGACTTCCCGCAGCCTCGTTGATCAAATAGGATGATATGATACTTCTCGGGATTAAAATATTGTCGGTAGCTAGGTTCTATTCCACCCCCTGGACCACCGTGAAGAAACACAACAGCCTGGCCATCCGGATTACCAGCAGCCTCATAATAGATTTCGTGTATATCAGATACCCTTAAAAAGCCTGTTTTATATGCGTCGATCGGTGGGTACATATTAACTCCTTCATTAGAAGGCTTTTATATACCCAACTAGATTCCTTGACCAGAATTTTTCAGAACTTAAGATTTAACCATTGGTTTAGATCGTCCCAACCATTGGAGAACAGCTCGAATATTCTCTTTCTGGGTGAAAGGCAATAGACCAACACTACACATAACCAAGATACAGCCAACAATACCAGTAGTGTTTAAAGATTCTGATAAAAATAAGAAACCCAAAATAGCAGCAAATGGACTTTCTAAAAGACATATCATCCCGACAATATGAGGGCTTAGTGTTTTTTGGGCAGAAGCTAATATTCCAAATGCAATAAAGCTACTAAACAAACTAAGAAGCAAAAACCCAAGTAAGGAACTCTCCGTGGTGATACTCGTAAAATCCAGTAATGGTGCCAAATCAGGTGCGGTCTCCATAGCCAGAACCAGAGGGATACTAAAAACTCCGACTAAAAAGCACTGCAAGCTATTGAGCTCAATACTTGAAAACTTGTTAGCGATTTGATTCACACACAGGAAGTGACCAGCAAAAGCAAAGGCACATATTAATGTTAAAAAATCTCCATAATTAAAATTGCTCCACTGAAAATCACATAGCATAGCAATTCCCACTAGACTTTGGGACAGTAGAAGCCAAAAAAGAAAACCGTAACGTTTCTTAGAATAGCTCATGACCATCAATGGGATAATCAATGAGTATAAACAAGTTATAAACCCACTTTTCGCAGCCGTTGTATATTCAAGTCCCATGGTTTGTAGAAGCATCCCAGCTAACAAACATAGGGACGCTGCAAAAATCCACTTCAGCTTAAATCGATCTCTCAAATTATAGGATTTGAAATAAACTAAAAAAGGAAGACTAATCAAAGCCGCAAAAAAGAAACGGATCGAGTTAGACCACAAAGGGCTATAGTCTACCAGTGTCCATTTGGTTGCAATAAAGCCCATGCCCCAAATGACAGTTACAAATAATAGCGAAAGTACATTCATGTGGAAGAATATATTCGAAGCCTTGTTTGATCCCAAGTTCAGTGTTTTTTTTAGAGAATTTTACAGGGAAGCCTAGCTTGAAAATAAGCCTAAAGCCTCCAAAGCCCCAGATAGAAGAAAACCTAGAACTGAAGCTCTGAAGCTCTGAAGCATTGTCAAAAATATACGTCCCTAAAGCCTGTGCCCCAAATAAGTATGCATTTAATACCAAATAGAGCTGCTTTAATGTGACATACTTTTAAAACATGCTATTGGTAGCTCAACTTGAAACCTGGGAGTTACCAATGAAAAAACTAATTCTAGCTAGCGTATTTTTATTTATTAGCCCTATTTTTGCAGCCGAGCTAAGCTTCGAAAGCATTAGCGGTAAATATGAAATCACTCACCCCGCAGTTCCTTCAATCACAACCGTCGAAATACAAACTGATGGGCAAGTTCTCTTAGTAGAGAAAAGTGAAATGGGAGAATATGTATGTATCGGTGAGGCCGTTATAGAAGGTAAAAATCTTACATCCAATGTAGAATGTCAGGACTCTGCAACTTTTAAACAGGTTATAGATTTCTCAGGAGTAGAGAACTACGATAAATTTACTGCCCCTGTTTACAGCTCACTTTTTGATATGAGCTTACCAATGAATTTTGTAAAAATCCAATAGTCTGTGTTTAGTGGTGGAGTCATAATTTGACTCCACTTTATTATTTCTGCGAACTCTAGCTTTGTGAGTTAATTTTATCTGTATACCATTTAGATTGTTGTTCCGTTTCTGAGGATTTCTATCAGTAGATAAACATAAATCCAAAATCACAATCTGGTTTTTGCTGATGGTAAATAGGGAACCTACCAATTTACAAACTCAGCCGCCACTCAACTGAATAAATAAAAGAAAATCGAGCTTTTAGGATTATATAAAAAAACCCCAAAATGAATTTGGGGTTTTTAAAAAATATAATTTAATTAAGCTTAAATAGAGTAAAAATTCCCGGAACCGTCACTCAATTTCATGAGACTTTCTGCCGGTTTAAATCTAGCAGCCCCACCTTCGTGATATTGTGACAACTCATCACAAATAGCTCTAGCTCCGACACTATCTGCATACTTCATTAGCCCGCCTTTAAAAGGGGGAAAACCAGTACCCATAATCATGGCAAGATCTACTTCTTCAGCACTATCAACAATTTTATCATCAATCAAGGCACGAGCAGCCTCGTTAATCATTGCAAAAACACCTCTATTTACACAAGTGGACTCATCGTATGAGTTTATTGGATTACTTAACCCAAGATCTGAGTAAACACTAGCGTCTATCTCTAGCTTTTTACCTTTCTCGTCGTACTTGTAAAAACCGCGTTGATTCTTTTTTCCCAGTCTTCCCGTATCTACTATTTTTGCCATTAAAGGGGATGGCTCGGCTCTTTCTCCAAAAGCATCATGGAATATTTTAGCCACTTTCACGGCAACGTCTATTCCAATCTCGTCGATTAGATGAAAAGGTCCCATAGGCATTCCAAACTTAAGATAATATTTATCTACAGCCTCAATGCTCATTCCCTCTTGAAGTAAAAACACAGCTTCGTTCAAATATGGCAAAAGTAAGCGGTTCACTAAAAAACCTGGGCCATCTTTAACCACCACAGGAAACTTCCCCATTTTCTTGGAAAGATCAAAAATAGTCGCCGTAGTTACATCGGAGGTCTGCTCACCTCGGATCACCTCAACCAATGGCATTTTGTGTACTGGATTGAAAAAATGCATCCCACCAAAATTTTCAGGTTTTGGATGACCTTTAGCCATTTCGGTTACACTTAATGATGAAGTATTTGTCGCGATGATTGCGTCCTCTGGCATTTTTGAAGCCGTCTCACCAATCACGGACTGCTTTATTTTCATGTCCTCAACAATAGCCTCTACTACTAGATCCATTTGACCGAAACCAGCATAATCTGTTCCACCTGAGATTCGAGACATCTTTTCTGTTAACTCATATTTATTCATCCTACGTCTTTTTACTTTTTTGTCCCAAATACTTTTGGCAGCAATAAAGGCTTTGGAAAGAGCATCTGAATTCAAATCTTTTACGCGAACTCTAATACCTTTATCAGCGCCAAGCTGTGCAATTCCGCCACCCATGGTTCCGGCACCTAGTACGCCCATATTTTTAATTGTATTAGGTTTAACAGAACTATCACTTACTCCAGTTCTCTTCTTAATAGCTTCCGTCATAAAAAAGATACCAATCAAATTCTTACTTATATCAGTAATTGCCACCTCGCTAAAAAGACTCGCCTCTATATCAAGAGCTTTGTCTCTGTTGCTCATACCAACGGTTTTTTGAACACACTCCAAGGCTTTTAATGGAGCTGGATAATGACCCTTCGTATTCTTTAGGACCATTTTTTTAGCCTGGCTAAAAACTACAGATTTTGCAATCCCCTCAAGAATTTTATTTTGGAAACCCTTTGGAGCGAACTTCTTCCGACGCTTCCCCTTAGCCATAACTTCTTTCGCCATATTCATGGCAGCTTCTTCAAGCTGACTTTTAGGAACCACCGCATCTACTAAACCAATTTTTTTGGCTTTTCTAGAATCAACAGCTTTACCTGCTAGAATTATATCTAAGGCTGCTTGGATACCGACCACTCTAGGGAGTCGTACACATCCACCAAAGCCGGGTATAATACCCAATTGAACTTCTGGTAAACCGATTTTAGTAGATTTTTCGTCCGTACAAATACGATAGTCACAAGCCAAACTAAGCTCACAGCCTCCACCCATACAAGCACCATTAATAGCGACTATCACTGGTATTGGTAAATCTTCCAGCTTAGAAATAACCGCCTGACCCATGGCAGCCTTTTCTTTTGCATCCTGCTTTTCGCGAATATCTTTTATTTCATTGATGTCCGCACCAGCAATAAATATTTTCTCTTTTCGAGAAATTATCACAAGAGCTTTGTACTTCGAGTCTTTCAATATATCGAAGGTAACATCAAAGTAATTCATTACTGGGCTGGAAAGTTTATTTACCTTCTCACCTGCTAGGTCCAATTCTAATACGGCGATATCGCCTTTATCGATTAAATTAATTCCATCTACAGCCATGTTATGCCTCTTTCTCTATGATCATTGCACCACCTTGACCACCACCAATACAAAGGGTAGCCAAGCCAAACTGTGCATCACTTCTACGTTTCATTTCTTTCATTAAGGTCAGGACTAAGCGTGTACCCGTGGTTCCTACTGGATGTCCTAAAGCAATAGCGCCACCATTAACATTGAGTTTGGAGTAATCTAATTCCCCGATTCTGGAACGACCAAGATTGTCCTGACAGTACTTCTCAGAATCCATAGCCTTTCCACAACCTATAACCTGCGCGGCAAAGGCCTCATTTAATTCTACCAATCCCATATCTTTAAACTCAAGACCAGCCTTATCCAAAGCTTTTGGAGTTGCGTATACTGGGCCTAATCCCATTCTTGAAGGATCACAGCCAGCAAAGGCATAGGATTTAATGCTTGCCTCAGCTTTGTAACCTAAACTTTCCGCTTTTTCTCTAGACATCAATAACATCATTGCAGCACCATCAGTTATTGGACATGCATTACCAGCAGTAATAGTACCGTATTTTTTGTCAAAAAATGGTCTAAGTTTTTGCAAAGCTTCAATAGTTTGTTCCGCACGAGGACCAAAATCTTCGGCTACTACA
The DNA here is from genome assembly GCA_045110695.1 of Bdellovibrionales bacterium. Classification (GTDB taxonomy): domain Bacteria; phylum Bdellovibrionota; class Bdellovibrionia; order Bdellovibrionales; family UBA840; genus JBGCGH01. The sequence goes on from JBGCGH010000016.1 coordinate 7,208, forward strand.
TCTTTATATTTTGGTGGTAAAAATAACGGTGTCATTTCTTCTGCCAATTTATCCTTAGCTTGAGCCGCTCGTAGGTGAGACTGTAGAGCAAATTCGTCTTGTTCTTTTCTAGAAATAGAAAAATCCTTTGCAACATTCTCCGCAGTTTGCCCCATATTGATTCCCAAAAATGGATCGGTAAGACCTTCCATGATCGAGATTCTAGGAGACAAAAACTTTAGTTTAAACTCACCTAACAAAGATATTTTTGCACCCATGGTTTTAGCACGTTGCAATTTCATAAGGAAATCACCGTACTCTTTCCTGAAAATCAAAGGCATATTTGACATAGATTCCGTTCCACCCACCAGAACAGTATCAGCACTTCCCGCTTTTATTCTGTCATAACCACTTGCAATACTCTCCATCGCTGAAGCACAGTTTCTATGAACGGTGAAAGCAGAAACACTTTGCGGCACCCCTGAGTTTAAAGCCACAACTCTTGATATGTTAACAGCATCAGATGGACAACCCGTATTACCAACGATGACTTCATCCACTTCATTGACATCAAGATTTGTACGAGCAATCAGCTCGATCATTGCTACTTTACCCAGTTCTGCTGCATGAACATCTTTTAATTTTGTAGCAGATTTAGCAAAAGGTGTCCTAACACCGTCTACAATAACTACATCTCTTGGGTTTCCCATTTTCTATATCTCCTCTAAAAAGTAGGCTAATTTACCGAAATGATTATGAAACTACTGATTGTCTTTGGCAAGATACGCCTAGGCAGCTAGGCATTATGCTGAACTGTGTCTTCGATTGTTTGTAGACTAAATATGCAGGCCTCTAGGAAAAATTTGGTTCTGCAACAAAAAACAGCTCGGGTTAAAATTTAGCTGAATACGTAAACTAGCTTCTTCTTTTTATACTCTGCTCAACGGCCCACTCGATCATCCCAGATCTCATATTAAATTCAGAAGACTGAACGACTTCTGCTTCAAACTCTTTAGCGGCTTCAACCAAAACTAGAAGTCCAGATTGAATTAAATCCACTCTACGTTCGGGTAGACCTGGTACTTCTTTAATTTCTTCCTTTTCCAAAGGAAGAAGCTCTCGCGATAAGTCTTTTAAATCTTCGATTAACATGGGACTTGATAACTTGTCTCTTTTACGGAGGACTTTGGAAATTGTTTTTACTGTACCTGAGGAACCTATCATAGATCTAACCTGAGGCCATTGCCTCTCTCTACGAAGGTTACTTAGAGTCTCTTGAACATATGTTCTCATTTCTTCCGTTTGTTTTGTATGGTCCAGATCAGATTGTAAAAACCTCTGCCAAAGCCGATTGCACCCCAACTCAGTAGAGCAATAATCTATGATCTGGTTTTTATGAGTCAAAATAAACTCCGTCGAGCCACCGCCTATATCTATTAGAATGCTAGCGTGGTTGGGCATAATTTCATTTTTTACAATCCCCTTCCCAATCAACAAGGCTTCTCTCTCCCCAGAAATAACTTCCAGCTGGATCTTAAACTTCTGATAGATCCGAGCTAAAAATGCACTAGCATCGTTTACACTCCTCAAAGCGCAAGTAGCATAGGCCAAAGTTTCATGGATTGGTATATTTTTACTTTCTTCTAAGAAATCAGTAAAAGCCTTTTCAGCACGTGCAACTGCAAGCTCTTGCAATTGTTTTCCCGAGTAAATCCCCTCGCCTAATCGGATCATACGTTTCATATAAAATACTTTATGAATCTCAAAATTCGAAGATATGTGAAAAATCTCAAAGCGGACACTGTTGGTTCCTAGATCTATAATCGCAATATTTTTTGTTAAATCCATTTCTAATTCTTCTTTGTTTTAGATTGTTGTTCAAAAGTTTTTGTTATTTTTTTGATTTACGCTTTTTCTTTTTTTTAGATTTATTCTTTGTTGGAACATGACTTCCTTTGTACATGGACAAAAGGTAATCGTGTATGCTTGCGTCCACCTTTGAGTTATCCAATAATTTGTAGTCACCGGTTGCTAGTTGTTCCCAAGTTTGAGACTTATCTTGTAGCATCAATTCCATATAATTTGACAGCAGTTGTTTTACATTAACATCAAGTATAGGAGTTAAAACCTCTACTCTATTATCAAGATTACGGTGCATCCAGTCAGCCGAGCCAATATAAATTTTGGCACCATTGTGATCGTCACTTCCATTAGCAAAATAGTAGGAGCGAGAATGCTCTAAAAATCTACCTACGATAGAAGTTACCCTAATATTTTCAGATAAATCTTTAACGCCTGCTTTTAGAGAACAAAAACCTCGAACCATAAGGTCTATTTTTACTCCAGATTTGGAGGCTTTATATAGTTTTTCAATTATTTTTTTATCTTCCAACGAATTCATTTTAGCCATTATATAAGCTCGTTTACCTTCTTTTTTATTTTTGATTTCATTCTCGATTAATTTCTCAAACTGCTCACGCATATTAATGGGCGAGACTAGTAGGTTTTTATAATTTTTCTTGAGAGAAAGCCCTGTAAGAAAATTAAAAACCTCAACCAATTCGGAAGTAAGTTTACGGTTAGTTGTAAACAATCCGAAGTCAGTATAAAGCTTCGCAGTCTTTGAGTTATAGTTTCCGGTCCCGATATGAGCGTAAAACTCAAAGCCTTTTGATTCCTTACGGATAACTAACATACTTTTACAATGGGTCTTAAGCCCCACCACTCCGTAAACAACATGGACACCGGCTTCTTCAAGAAGTTCTGCCCAATAGATATTTTGTTGTTCGTCAAATCGAGCCTTTACTTCCACGACACAAACAATTTGTTTGCCATTTTCCGCGGCTCTAATTAGAAGCGGAATTAAAGCGCTATCAGAGCCCGCTCGGTAAAGTGTTAATTTTATTGCAACAACAGAACTATCTTCAACGGCGTCTTTTAAAAAACGTTCAACACTTGCAGAAAAGCTCTCAAAAGGATGGTGGACAAAGATATCCTGCTTTTTAATTTGATCAAAAATACTTACTGACTCATCCGATAAAATCTTAGGTACTGCTGGTAAAAAACTCTCATATTTTAACTTTGGAAAAGGAAGTCCAGCAATATCATGTAGGGTTTCAAAATGAGTATCATCATCAAGAAACATAAAGTCCTCTTCTTCTAATTCCAATTCTTCGAGCAGCAATTTATAAAATGGATTATTTGGGTCTCCAAAATATTCCACGCGGACCACCTCAGCAAACTTTCGTTGCTTTAGTTGATGGGACACGCTGTCGACTAAATCGGAAAACTCTTCAGCCAATGAATCTTCACCATCTGCACTACGTGAAACTCTAAATCCAATTACAGATTTAATTTTCATTTCTGGAAATAGGTCTTCCACATTGTGTTGGATCACATCATGGAGAGAAATAAAACGATGACTTTGCTTTGTAGAATGGGGCAAAGATACCCACTGCTCTAAAATACTAGGTATTTTAATTCGAGCGAGATGATCTTTAGTAGATTCCCCCGGTCTTTGCAATACAAGCCCCAGAGAAACGGACAAATTACTTAAAAATGGAAAAGGATGGGCCGGGTCTATGGCCAGAGGGGTTAACACAGGGAAAACCTCCTCGTGGAAGTAGGACTTACAAAAATCAATGTCCGCCTTGTTTAAATCACTCCATTTACATATTTCGATACTTTCATTTTTTAAATCTTGGCGTAAATCAGAAAACAGCCTATTTCTTTCGAGAACCATCTCCTTTACTTTTTGATTTACTTTAGAGCTTAGGGGGCCAGGCTCTACTTCATCGTTACCGACATAATCAATGCCCTCAGCAACAGCTCTTTTAAAGTAACCATACCTCTTCATAACAAATTCATCTAAATTAGAGGTGAAAATAGCTAAAAAACGGAGCCTCTCTAAAAGGGGGTTTCTAGAGTTTTTAACCTGAAACAAAACTCTCTCATTGAAATCCAACCAACTCAAATCTCTGTTATAAAAATGATCTTTGTTGCTCATAGAGTCCCCTGATAACGAAAGACATTATCTCGTAAAATATTATGCCTAGTTATCGACCTAAAACCCAAAAAATTACTACTAGAGCGTTAAAAACCAGCATCAGAAAACACACAGGCATTGTTTCTCGGAATATAAACCAAGTGATAACAACACAGCAAATTTCTTCAGTGGAATGGAATATTTAACGCGTTGCGATTTGGTTTTTTAGCTCTAATTTTCACTGCAAAATGTAACCCAATTATGTTTTAGTTGTAGTTTAATATTTAGGAACTAAAAACCGTTATGATCCAGTGACTATGGAAGGATGGTTTTTGAACTCACAGAAGGATTGCATCCCATGGATATCAACAAAGAAGCACTCGAATATCATTCAAAAGGTCGTCCGGGTAAAATTGAGGTTAACTCCACCAAAGAAACTTCCACTGCGAGGGCTTTATCATTAGCCTACAGCCCTGGTGTTGCCTCCCCATGTATAGAAATAGCAAAAGATGTGAATGAGGTTTATAAATATACAAGCAAAGGAAATCTAGTTGGAGTCATCTCCAACGGAACCGCCGTCTTAGGCTTGGGAAATATCGGCCCGGAAGCAAGTAAGCCAGTAATGGAAGGAAAAGGCGTTCTTTTTAAAAGGTTCGCAGATATTGATGTCTTTGATCTAGAGTTAGCCACGAACGATGTGGACGAATTTTGTAAAGCCGTAAAACTAATGGAACCCACTTTTGGTGGAATCAATTTAGAAGACATAAAAGCTCCTGAATGTTTTGAAATTGAAAAGCGTTTGGTGGAAGAAATGGATATTCCCGTTTTTCACGATGACCAACATGGGACGGCTATTGTATCTGGAGCTGCTCTTTTGAATGCCGTAGGTCTTCAAGGTAAGACTATGGAAAATATTCGCCTTGTGGTTAATGGAGCTGGAGCAAGTGCCCAAGCCTGTGCAAGGCTCTTCTTAGGCTTAGGAGTTAAGCCTGAAAGTTTATTAATGTGTGACTCTCGCGGAGTTATTTACGAGGGTCGTACAGACGGCATGAATAAATACAAAGAATTTTTCGCTGTAAAAACAGACCGCCGCTCGCTAACTGATGCGATGGAAGGTGCTGATGTATTTGTTGGTTTGAGTGTAGCCGGAGCTGTTACCAAAGAAATGATAAAAAGCATGGCCAAAAAGCCCATCATCTTTGCTATGGCAAATCCTGATCCTGAAATCACACCAGACGATGCCTGGTCGGTACGAGATGATATCATAATGGCGACGGGCAGAACAGATCACCCTAACCAAGTGAACAATGTATTAGGCTTTCCATTTATTTTTCGAGGGGCACTTGACGTAAAGGCACGAAAAATAAACGAAGAAATGAAGCTTGCAGCTGTCAGGGCGATTGCCGCCCTTGCAAAAGAATCTGTACCCGAAAGTGTATCAAAGTCTTATTCTGATGAGAGTTTTCGTTTTGGACCAGATTACATTATTCCAAAACCATTTGATGAAAGAGTGCTGTTGAAAGTTGCTCCGGCCGTAGCAAAAGCTGCTATGGAAACAGGAGTGGCACGCGAACCGATTGAAGACTTTGATAAGTATAGAGACGAGTTGGAAGCTCAATTAGGAACGAGTAAAGCTTTTATTCGAAATGCGATTCATAGAGTTAGGGCCCTGAGCAAACAAGGCGAGAGACCTAGAATAGTCTATGCCGATGGAGCCAGTGAACGAATCCTAAGAGCAGCACAGCAGCTCAGAGAAGAAGGAATTGCCGAACCAGTTTTAATTGGTTACCCTGAGCATATAAAGTCGGTCATAGAAAGTCTTGAGCTTACTGAAAAGCTTAAGGGAATCGAAATCATTCACCCTTCAAAAAGCGAACACTACGAAGACTACGTAGAAGCCTACTACCAGAGACGAAAGCGAAAAGGTGTTACACTAAACGAAGCCAAACGTTTAATGGCGGACCCAAACTATTACAGTGGAATGGCAGTGGATCTCGGACACGCTGATGCATTAATTACTGGAGCTAGTCAAAACTACGCTGAAGCGGTGAAGCCCATTTTAAAAACGATCGGTGCCGCTAAAAGTGGTGTTGTGGCAGGACTCAGTATTTTACTTATGGAAGATAAGGTACTATTTTTCTCTGATACAACGATGAATATGAGCCCGGACGCAGAACAGCTTGCTGAAATAGCAATTTATGCTGCTGAGGTATGTCAGTACTTCGATATGGAACCTCAAATTGCTATGTTAAGCCATACCAACTTTACGGCAAACAGTGAAAATACTAGAAAGATGCAACGAGCCGCAGAGATTGTTAAAGAAAGACACCCTGAACTTACCATTGAAGGCGAGATGCAGGCTGACACTGCTTTGAGTCCTGAAATAGTGGAAAAAATATTTCCTTTTTCCGAACTAAAAAAAGGCGCCAACATTCTAATTTTTCCTAATTTAGATGCCGGTAACATAAGTTATAAAATGTTACAGCACTTGGCCAATGCAGAGCTATTTGGACCTTTTCTAATGGGCTTGAGAAAACCGGCTCACGTGCTTCAGAGAGCTGCTAGTGTGGAAGAAATTGTTTACACAAGTACTTTGACGGCCTTGCAAGTGGCTGCCTTAAAAAGTAAACGCGAAATCAGCAAATCAATAGAAGTGTAATGGCCAGAAAAGATCGAGAAGAACAGGAAATTTTAGATCGCTCCGGGATAGACAGAAAGCAGCTCGAAGACCAAAGAGCTGTTTTAGTCGGAGTTGGTTTACAATCTGAAGACAAGTCTGAATATTTAGATAGCTTAGCCGAATTGATGGATCTAACAGAAACGGCAGGAGCCGAAGTAGTTGCAACCACCTCTCAAGTCCTTGAAAAATACAATTCTGGAACCTTAATTGGTAAAGGTAAAGTTACAGAGATAAAGAATATAGTTAAAGAGACGGAAGCTAACTTAGTAATCATAGACAAGCAGCTCACTGGGCAACAGGCCGTAAAACTTGAATCAGAAGTAAAAGTGGCAGTCATCGACCGAACTCAGCTTATTTTAGATATATTTGCCCAAAGAGCGCAGAGCCATGAGGGTAAAATTCAAGTAGAACTAGCACAAATGCTAGATCAATTACCCAGAATGGTGGGTGCTTGGATGGGCTCCCTATCAAGACAGGGTGGAGGAATAGGAACTCGTGGGCCAGGTGAGACCGCCCTTGAGATGGATAGACGGCGAATTAGAAAACGCGTGGAAATTATTCGCTCGCAACTAAAAACGATCCAAAAAAGAAGGGAACAACATCGTGCCTCCAGAAGACGAAACCAAGTTCCCAGCTTTGCTCTTATCGGGTATACAAATGCGGGAAAAAGTACTCTCTTGAATCAAATTACTCAGTCAGAAATTTATGCAAAAGATCAGCTCTTTGCTACCCTTGATCCCACTACAAGAAAAGTATTTCTGCCGGATGGCCCAAATGCGGTAATTACGGATACCGTTGGCTTCATTCGTCGGTTACCTACAAAGTTAATTGAAGCCTTTAAGGCTACCTTAGAGGAATCAGGAGATGCAGACATTTTACTTCATATCATTGATTCCAATCACCCCAATATGGAAAAGCATATTGAAGTTGTGGAAGAATTAATCAATGAATTCCAATGGTCGGACAAACAGGTACTTTATGTTTATAATAAAATGGACCTAGTAAAACCGGAACAAAAGTTGAAATTAAATCGGTTTCCTAGAGTATTTATTAGTGCTCAAAAAAACCAAGGCATGGACGAATTAAAATCAAAAATGACTAGCATGATCGAACAACTACAAGAGGAATATGAGCTATTTTTTCCGAATGAAGATAGATATAAGCTTTTCGAACTAGCCAGAGAGTCCAAGTTATTGCGCCAAGAAGAAGCATCTAGTGGGGTTGTTGTGAAAGTAAGGTTAACACCGAACGGACTCCATAGGTGGAATGAATATTTAGTTAAAAAACAAATCATATCATGATATTTTACAAAGGCATGTCGGAGGAATTATGAGCAATAAAGAAATTTTTGAACACTTTGTGTTAAAACATAAACAAATCACCGACCAAGAGATTGGTGATTACCGCAGGAAGCTTTTACTTTATTTAAATCGTTTTAAAACAGAAGTACAAAACCCTCCTCAGGATTTGCTAGTTTTCCTTGCCAAATGGTCAGAGGAGTTAAACTCTGAGTATGAACATGATCTTGATACGGCTATTCTTAAAACAGGCTCAGCTCTGGAAGAAATTGATTCGATTTTAAATTAATAAGGAAAAGGGCTCATATGGCGACTTGGACAGATTGGAGTATTTTGGTTGTTGATGATGAAATCACTTTACGTGAGATTCTCGTAGATGAATTTGATTATTTGGGTGCTAAAACCTATGAAGCTAGTGATGGTTTAGAGGCCCTAAAAGTTCTGAAAGAAAAAAAAATAGATGCCATCGTCAGCGACGTTAGAATGCCAAATATGGATGGAATTGCGTTGGTAAAGGAAATACAAAAACAGCTTCAAGCCCCTCCCCCTATCCTCCTTCTCTCTGGTTACACTGATATCACCAAAGACGAGGCCAAAGAAATCGGTGCTGTTGATCTAATGGATAAGCCCTGGGAAATGGATAAACTCCTTTCAGTCTTGGATGACGCAATTAATAAATAATATATATTTTCTGACTAATATGTCCCATTTTAGCTAAAGTTGATTCCTATTGTTTCCGATTGATACATATAGATCGGTATATTCCAGGAGGAAGCTTAGATGAGACAATTTCTAAAGATCAGTTCCGCATTCAGTATTTTGTTTATTGTGATGCTTGGTTTTCAGAACTGTACGATTTATCAATCCGAGGGAATGAAATATTTAGACTCGGCAGGAGTTGTGGATAGTAGCGTTTCTTCATCTAATAACACTAACAGCTTTTCCTCTACCACAGGAAATAAACAAATGGCTTTAGTTGAAGCAGAAAGCTGTGCTCAATATTCTAATCAAGACTTGGTGAAAGCCTATTTCGATTCCGATAAAATTAAAATTACATCTATCGTGGACACTAATGACTTAAGTCTACAATGTTTACTTAGTGCACCTGAAGTAGAAAACTCTGACATTATAAACTGCCGATACCATCCGTCCATTCGATCCCTAGTTGATTTCCCTTCTGAATCGATGGAAATCGTGGAAGAAAATGAGTCTATGGCAGTTTTTAAACAAGTAAAAGACAATCAGCTATGTTTTAGCGGCGGAAACAGCATCTCCAAACTCGGTGTTAGCTGTTGTGCTCAAAACCCTCAGGACCAAGGTAATAGGTTGTATGAACTAACCGGTGCTATAATTGAGGGCTTAGAGTAGAATATTAAGTGATTTAAACTTGCAACGGAAATGCATTTAAAAGGTAAGCATCATGATGAAGTTTCTTGTTCTCATAGTACTCAGCCTATCTGTGGCTAAACCCGCGATGTCTGCAAACATCACTAAAAAGAAAAAAAAGAAGATCTATCTTAAGCTAGAACCTTCGGATATTTTTGATAAAGGAGATCGACTTTTTGTTTTCGACAAGAAAAACAAAAAACGAGGCCTCATTATAATTCGTAAAGTAAAGGGCAACAAAGCCCTAGCCATTCTAAAAAAAGGGAAAGCCAGAAAAGGTTGGAAAGCCTATTTAAAGGGTCAGTCTAAGCCAGGTAAAGCCGTAGCTAAAAAGAAAAGAATGGGTAAGAAAAAGCAAAGCAAAGCAAATAGTGGTAAGCGTGAAGCTTGGAGATGGGGGGTTGCCGGCGGAATCAATCTCATTAACATGGACATCACTCTAAGTGATGGAGAGGTTGTGGCAACGACTGGAACCACAATATCTGCCTTGGTTACTTTGCAGTGGAATCTTCATAGCAATTGGGTGCTATTAGGCCGCTCCGGTTATATGGGGTTTGGAACTGAGGGTACGGCAGTTGGTGGAAAGTGTCAGAATGATGGAGTAGACACTACTCAATGTGTAACCGATATCGCCTACCTTTCCAACGAAGGTTATATTCAATATTATTTCAATGAAGGCCCAAGTCGATACTGGGGTGGTTTTGGAGGAAATATGGTTTTCCCTCTTACTAAAAGTTCAACAGCACTTACTGAGTCAGAGATTGCTTTAGATTCCTATCTCGCTTTTGCTTTCGGGTACGATTTATCCGTCAGTGATGGTCGTGAAGTACCAATGTCGATTGAGTTTCAAACACCTCTTCAGCCCTCAACCGGGGTGGATCGTTTTATAATCACCACCCGTGTTGGATATCGCTGGTAGAACTACAACTTAATCTTTAAAACAATAGGGAAATGATCGCTATATCCAGCTTTGTCGGAGCTGGTAGCCATATGATCATATCGCCATGGAATTCCAAAAGTTACACTCCCATACTGATGGTTTGAAGCATATCTAGCGTTGTGAAAACAAACAGTAGCAAAGCTAGGAGCAACCACTCTGTAGCTTTTTATATCTGCTGTCATACCCTCATCATCCAAAAGATTAGCACTAACAAAAAACCGATCAAACAAGCTCCATGCAGCTGTTTTTGTGTAAAAATAAGTTCCTCTAGGTATCATATACTTAAGAAAGCCCCTTGATCTTTCAACAAAGGAATGAACATCATAAAGTCTGTCTTTCCATGAAGGACTCTGTAAAACATGGTAAAAAGGATGGTTTGGGTTATCCTCAGGGATAGTATTAAAATCACCCGTCACCACAATATGGTAATCTTTCTTTTTGTAGCGTCTTTTATTTTGCAGTACTAACTTCTTTAGCTGCTTAGCAACCTCATATCTCTTGGAGGAAGGAGCCGCTTGGCTAGGCCAATGGTTCACATAGACACCTAGAATTTTATCGCTGTCACCTTTTATACTAAAGTTCACTGCCAAAATATTTCTAGTGGGTTTGTTGATAAACTCAGGTCCCTTCATTTCATATTCTTGCGAGCTATCTAGATCGACCTTGTCTGAATTATAGAGCAAGGCTACGTCAATACCACGCTTATCCGGAGAGTCTGTAACTACAAAATCTGTATAACCTAAGAGCTCAGCTAAATCCTCAATAACCACTTCGTTTTCGATCTCTTGAAGAGCGAGAAGATCAGGAAGATCTCCCTGAGCCTTCAGCATATCTCTAATTTGTCTTAACTTTAGTTTGTAGCGAGGCTTGGTCCATGAACTCTTTCTGCACTTTTCTCTGTAGCGTGAATTTACTTTTTCACAAGCAGCTTTCTTCCCTGGGTAGGTGCTTCTAAGGAACTCCCAGTCGTTTTTGCCTTCATCATGCTTAAGATCAAAAAGATTTTGTACGTTGTAGCTAACGATTTTAAGTTCGTTCGGCGCGGTATCTTGTTTGAAATCGAATTCTTTTTGCTTAGCTCGTCGAATTAAGTTCTCTTCTGGGCAACTGAAAGGGTTTGAACCGATTCCATCTGCTTTCAAAAACTGCGCACTAAAAACAAAAAAACTTAGAATTAATAGTCGAAACACACATCCCCCCCAGAACGTAAAAGCTTAGACAGATCTAAACCCTGGAGGAATTTGTATCCAAGAAAATAGGCTTTCTCAATACAAAAAACTCAGCTGCTACTTATTTGGATCGCTTAATTTTTTACAACTGTAAATCAGCTAAATTAATGAACAATTTCCAATGCGTAGCGCCAGATGCAGCGTATAAGTGTTTGAAATTACCTGTAAAAATAGGGCATACCGGAGATCGTCTTTAGGAAAGAGAGGACCATATGAAATTGTTTTTAGGATGGATTTTAGCGATAGTTTTTGGAGTACTTCAAGTCCGAGCTTTGGAGATACCAAAATTAAATTTTGCCAAATTTAAAGATCAAAAGAACAAAGAGTACCTATGGTATTCCGGTGGTTTTACCGCAAGTAGCGCTACTATTATTGACGATGCAACGGCAAGTACCAACGTATCGGGAATCATAGCGCTAGCTGCTGAGTACGAACGTTTTCTAAAAGAGGACTTCAGTGCAGGCTTACAAGCAAAGTATAGCTCAACTTCAGACAGCGCTAAACCGTCAGGAAAAATCGCAGTTAACACTCTAGGACTAGGGGCCTTTGTCAGATTTCATATCCCTATCAACTCTTGGGATTTCTACCTAAATCCTGGCTTCCATATTATAACAGCAAGTGCAGAGAGCCCGGGAGTTAGCAAACAAAACTCCGGAATTAGCCTAGGATATTCCCATACTATTGGTATCGCATTTCACTATGACAACGATTGGGTAGTAGCCATTGAAAATCAAAAGACTTATGGCCTAGGCGGAAGCATCAATGGTGTAGTGGGTGATGATTTGCTTTTTAAGGTAAGAACAAACATCCCTTGGATGAAAAAAAATAGCGCCCAGGTGGACCTGAGCGCCGAATAGAATCTTAGTTATTTATCTGTTATTCTGAAACCTTAGTTAAATGCTTGGTCCACTCTCGGATCAAACCTTTTACCTTGTCGGCTACTCTGTCGAACTTCACACCATGGGCATGCTCTCCGCTACGCCAAACAATATGTCCTTCCACCTCTACTTCTTCCCCACTATTAGGGGCAATTATTTTCATTTTAACGACACTACCCTCATCAATCATAGCGTCTACATCAATAGATGCACCACCCATTGAGATCGTACCAAGGCTACCTTCGATCTCTTTACCACCGGCAGTTAGCTTCACCTTAGAGTCGACTTTAAATCGATCATGTCTTCTACGTCTTATAATATCAGTTTGTCGCAATAAGCCAAAAACAAGACTCGGAATTAAAATAGCAAGTAAGTACATGAAGCCATTTAATCCAGACCCCCCTCCACCGCTTGGTGGTTTAGTTCCGCTTTTGTATAAACTCTTAACTAATCCACAGCCTGTTCCCGTGGCTGCTAAATCAGAGGCAAGCTCTCGATCTTGTAAACTGAGTGCTAGATCATAAACAGGTTGGTCTGTCCAAACTGCAGCACTTTGGGCAGAGACCACTGCGTCTCTCGCATTTAGTCTTTTACCCGTAATTGTGTAACTAGATAAAGTACCCGGTGTATCGCTACTGTTCGAGAGAATGGATTTAATTTGGTATCCATTCATCAAGTTCGTTTTCTCTCTCGATAAAAGAGCTGCTACTCCGGCTACAAATGGCGCAGCCATGCTAGTTCCAGTCATTGTTCCATACAAGTTGTTTGGTATCGTGGAATATATCGCAACCCCTGGGCTTCCCATATGTACAGAAAACCGTCCATAGTTAGAAAATCCAGCTTTATAATCACTACTGCTAGTAGCCGCTACCGATACAACATTAGGGACATCATAATTAGAGGGATACATTGGATAGTTATCATTGTCTGAGCCTGCGTTTCCAGCAGCAGCCACAAAGATAGTTTCTCTAATGTAAGAGTAGTTCACCGCTTCATGAAGTGCTCTGGAGTATTCTCCGCCACCCCAAGAGTTATTCAAAACTTTTGCTCCGTTATTTACGGCGTAATAAATGGCTTTAATAGCATCAGATGTAGTTCCCGCTCCACTAGAATCTAAGAACTTTAATGCCATTACCTTAATATTAGATTGGTATGCGCCAGTGCAATTATCACTGGGGTTTGATGGTAGGTCTAGAATATCTAAGCCGGTCCCAACTACAATTCCAGACACATGTGTACCGTGACCATCATCGTCTTGAGGCATATTAGAATCACTAACGAAGTTCCAACCGTGAAAATCATCTATATAACCGTTACCGTCATCGTCGACGCCAGGAGTTCCGTAGTACTCGGTAGAATTCGTCCAGATCGCACAAGTTTGAGTAAAGCTATCGTGATCCATATCTAAGCCGGTATCAATCACCGCAACCGTAGTGGCAGGAAGAGATGGACTCATAACACTCCAAGCACCATCTACATCAATGGGGGCCGAAGTTTGGGAGAAAGCCCCCAATCCTTTAACGTTCATTTGATCGACATCGCTCACGTCACCGAATTCAGTTAAACTTGCTTTTCTTAAAATAAAATTAGGCTCCACAAACTCCACGTCTTCGTCTAGAGAAAGTTCGGCGATCATTTCTTCTACGGATTTATTATTTTCAATTTTAGTGTGGTGAAGATTTAAACCACTCCAAGAACCTCGTATTCTAAGGCCTTTCTGCCCAATCTTTTTTGAGAAGTTTTGCATGGCTTTAGATCGACCCTGGACGTTAAGTCCCGGTTGATTCTTCATTTTAATGATTAGCTCACCTGGCGCATAATCTTGAGCACTAACACTCATAGAAAACAAGAACCAGGCAAGGCTCATAAGACAACTCACATACAATTTTCTTTTAGATGTATATTGCAAAGCCTCTCCCAAATAAAAATAGATTCCTAAACTCATCGGGTAAGCCTTAGGTCTAGTTGAGGCCTTTTTTCCGCTCACGAATATATTTTAGTGTCGAACTTTTAGACTTTGTATAAACAATAGTTAATCTTGAAGATGGAATGTTGAGACCAGCCCTCCTCCTTAGCCTCTCTTAGATTTGGAAGATTCATTCTGAAACTTGTACCAATTTGAGAATTAGACCCGGAAGGGAGCTATTTAGAAAATAAAATAATTTATATTTTTAAAATAGAACTTAGATTAGCCCTTATTTTCTCTAAGTAATTCTGTCACTTCTATCTGTGCTTTAATTTGAACTTTCAGATCAAAAGTATTAATTCCTAATTTTTAAAGTGACGTAATTTGTTATACAGTCCTTTCTTTTTTTTTTAGGTTAGCATTTTATTCACTATCACTGGTGATAGTCGATTAAACTGTGCTAGAAAACCATTAATTTTTTGTATAATTAGGAGCTCCAATGAAATTTTTAGTTCAGCTTAATATCACTTTACTGATATCATTCACCTCAACAAACCTCCTGGCTATAGAGAGCTTAAGTTTAAATACGAATACTCTTTCGGTTGAGGTTGAAAAAGCTAACGGGATATTAGGAAAGTATTCTCCTAAATTTGCTCCTTCTAAAATATCAGTTTTTGATAATGACCTTCCAGTAATTGATTCTAAAGTAATGGTGTCTTTTGAAGAAGCAAAGATAATTGGTAGTTTTTTAAGTCTGCAGATTGAGTCAGCTATATCTCTTGGCCTTACTGAAGTAGAGCTAAATCGTAATTTAGTTCAAAGAATCAACGAATGCCCTGAGGGAAGAAAATTAGGTGGCTTAGTTTCATTTGACTGCAACAATGAGGACGATTTTTTTGATGTTTTACATCTTCCTATTTCAAAAAATTTAGGAAGATTTTATATGTCGGGAAAGGCTTTCTTATCTCAGAATCAAGAAGCCTCTTTTACATCTTCTAGTGAGTACCTGATTATCTATATTGATGGGTTCGAAAGGTTTAGAATTGAAATGGAAAGTGATCAAATTGCTAAGAGTGCAGCTCTCTATCATAGTGAACATCTCTCGAAAATTGATAGAGAAAGCGCTGTTTTGGTCTTATCTTTCCAACATTATAAGAAACTTATTGAGGGAGATATCTATGTCGAGCTATTTTCAGAACTTCCTAGAATAATGTTAGATGAAAAACATAAAAACTACTAGAAAAGTAAATTTTGTCCTAGCTAGAAGACTCGAACTTGAAATATAAAAAAGAAATTTGATCGAAAAAGTTAGCTTTCTAGAACAACGAATTGAAAGACAAAGCCTTGTTGTACTCATTAATACAAATAGTTCCTAAGCTGCCCTTTTTTTCGGCCGTTTAATTTTTCAAAAGCTTATCATTTACCTGATACTTTGTACCATCTGAGTAAAAATTCATCTTACCAGATAAGAATATTTTGATTATTTGTAGTTTGTTTTTTTAAGGCCCAACTTAGATTAGCCCTGGTACTTTTCTAGATACTTGTTTAGATCGGCAAGCATAGTAATATTATCTCTTTTTTTATAACCTTTGATGAGGATTTCTAGTTTTTTTAAAAGCACCGCTTTTGCCTTGTCTTGTTGCTCAAGGCCTAGAGAATAATTGGATAGTAGATGATCTAGGCTCTTTACTCTCCAACGATCCATGGCGAAAAACTTCCTACTCAATTGATCTTCGTGTCCACCATATTTTTTAATTAGAGGCTCTTCACAGAAGCTCACAGGAAATTGTGAAGTAATTTTCAACCATAAATCATAATCCTCACAGACTTCGTAGTCCTCAGAGAAGAGTCCACAGCTATCAAAAACATCTGAATGAATAATGATCGAAGAGGGGGACATTTTACACATTTCTAGGCTATGATCAAATATCCAACCTCCGTACTTTTGATGCTTTTTCATCTGGTTTACGCGTTTGCCATTTCTAATCCAAATCTCCTCGGTATGGCAAACTAAGCTTTGATCCCTAGTCAGTAGTTCCCACTGTTTTTCTAGCTTGTTGGGCAACCATTCGTCATCACTATCTAGAAATGCAAACCACTTAGACTTACTATTTTTTTCGATAGCCAGGTTTCTAGCAGAGCTTACTCCGCGGTTGCCTTGATACAAATAGTGAATTCTAGAATCCACTTCTATCAATGAGCCCACAAGTTGCTTTGTTTTATCGGTGGAGCCATCATCCACAATAACAAGGCTGAACTCAGAAAAGCTCTGACTAAGAACAGAGGAAATAGCCCGCTCCAAAACTTCTTCCCTATTGTAAGTTGGAATCACAACAACTAAGCCATCCTTAAACATTCAGAAAGTCCTCTTTTAAGTGAGTCCAGTGTTTTAGCAACTCAAGATCTGGGGAGCTTTGTGTTTTTAATAAATCACTCAATTGCTCGGCACTTCGATAACCCACCAATGGTAATCTTTTAGCGTTTTCCTGAGCCAATTGAAGAAAAAAAGAACGTATACGGTCTTTATCGTTATTAGCAAACTTCAACATTTTTTCAACCAAGCTAAACTTCCTATCTTTTGGCTGTTTTTTCCACCAAGGAGCCCAAGATCTGGCATCTGTTGGATCATACTTTCTGTTTCTATAGGCATTTCCGGTTAATATACCTTTGTCAAAAGTGCCCCAACTAAAATTGATAAGTCCCTGTTCTGAGGATAGCTGATCGACTTCTATATTGGACTGAAAAGCATTCCACTCACCAGACAGACAGCTAATTTCACATAACTCACTAGCTTTGTTAAAATCACTGAAGTTCGTATTACAAAGACCAATCTTTAAAACTTTATCAGCATCCTTAGCCTTTACTACTGGCTCCAGGGCGGACCTAATATCAACCTTAGAATCAGGCCAATGAATCATATAAATATCGATATAGGTAGAGCCTAAGCGCCTGAGACTCGCATGTAACATCTCATCAATATGCTCCGGAGAGTTCGACATATTCACTCGTTTTGTGCCATGCCAACCAACTCCACCCTTTGCCAAAACACAGACATCTTCCCTTTGACCTTTAAGAAAAGAACCTATTCTTTCCTCAGAGGCTCCAAATCCATAGATGGGGGCAGTATCAAAGACTTGAATACCAGCCTGAAGGCTCAGTTCCATCAAATATTGAGCGTCTTTATCGGTCATAGGGCCAAATCCGTAACCCCCTTCCTCACCAGAAATAGCTGCGGAACCAAAGCCTATTTTTGAATTTTTTTTACCGGATAATACATCATCTACTAACATCACCGCTTCTATCTAGCATTACTGCCATTGATAGGCAATTTCCTAGTCAATTTATCAAATTTTAGCTATAGCTAAGGAATGTCTACTCTCTTTGTAATTGCCCACCAGGGCGAAGCCCAAGTCTTTATCAAGAGACTCCAGTTAGTTCGGTCTGGTGATACGCAAGATTTGTTTTCCAATCAAGACAAATCCATTTACCTTCTTCTTTGTGGTGAGGGAGAGGCAGAGGCGATGACAAAAACCAGTTTTTATCTGGGTAAATTACCTGAAATTAAAAAGGTGATAAATACTGGAATAGCTGGTTCATTGTCGAAAAAGCATGGGGTGGGCGAAATTTTAAAAATAAGAAGCAGTTACTCTCAGTTAGATGATCGAAGCCCTAAATTTCATTCTTTTAGCTCAAAAGAAGGTGGAACGGCAGATTGTATTAGCTCACTACAACGAGTTATCACAAAAAACTCCGCAGATAGTCTAGAACTTTTTGCCAGTGTCGTAGATAGAGAGTTATGGGGTATAGCTAAGGCTTGTAAGCTAGCTAAAGTTCCTTGGATTTCGATAAAACTTATTAGTGATTTGGCAGGACAAAACACGGATTGCTTCGATCTAAAAAATAGAGCTCAAGAGTTTTCTCAAAAGCTATATGACTACTACCATAGTGAGTTTGAAATTAATGAAAACATAGACGTAGCCTCATTTGAAGAAGAAGTTATACAACTTCCTGAGTTTCACTTCACTGCGGTACAGAGAGCCGATTGGAAAAAATTAACCAATTTATTGTTGCGAAAAAGTAGAAGTAAAAATAAGTTACTCAAAGAACTTGTGGACAATTTTAAAAACCAAGAAAAGCGTCCTAAAGATCGAACCAGGGACTTACTACTGGCTCTACGTTCCGAGGTAAATCCTTATACGGAAAAAATCAGCCAAGACATCAAGGCTATGAGCAAGAATCGTAACTTTGAATTAGTAGAAGTTTTTATCGACCCAAGCCTCGAAGATGAGTCTGTACAAATAAAAGTAAAACTAAAAAACAAAGAAGATATATCCACTCTAACAGAAGACCTGAAGAAGATTCCTTTTGCTACACTTGAAAAAGTCTTCGCTGGGGAAGTAGATGTTTGAGAGAATTCTGGTAGAAAAAAGTTTATTCGACAACCCCCAACTTTCTAAGATCAGAAAGTATTTTCCCGAATTAGAAGTAAAATCTATTGAAGATTACCGCGAAGTATTTGGAAGTTATAAAAAACCCTATTTACACAAAAGAGACAGTTTAAACCTCATCTTAGCAGAAAAAAAAGGAAGTCTACTTAAGGAAGCTCCTGATGCCTACGGTCTATCTGGGGACAAACACTACTACTTTGTTCATGCCTATAATTGTATCTATGAATGTGAGTATTGTTATCTCCAAGGCTATTTTAATAGCCCGGATATCGTGTTGTTTTTAAATCATGAAGATATCAGAGAAGAAATGCAAAGAGCATTGGACTCCCATCCCAATGAAACTGTTTGGTTTCACGCTGGAGAATTCAGTGATTCTCTAGCTCTTTCCCATTTGAGTGGTGAGCTGGAAAACTATTGGAGCTTTTTTAAAGAAAACCCTAGAGCGAAACTAGAATTAAGGACTAAAAGTGCCAACCTTAGATCTTTGATTGAGCTTGACCCACTAAAAAATGTTTTTGTCAGTTTTTCTTTAGCCTCAGAAGACCACTCGAAGATTTATGAAAAAAAGACCGCACCTGTAAAAACAAGGCTGAAGGCAATAGCTAAACTACACAAAGTAGGTTTTAATATCGGTGTACACTTCGACCCTATAGTTTTCAAAGAAAGTTTTTTTAAAGACTACAGAGCTCTTGTTAAGGACCTGTCCCTTGCCATTCCTCTTTCTGAACTTTCTTATATGTCGATGGGTGTAGTTAGGTTCACCAAAGAAGTTTTTAGAGAAGTTCAGGAAAACTATCCTGAAACAGATATGATCAGCACAGATTTTATTAAAAGCTTTGATGGTAAAGTAAGGTATCCAAAACCACTAAGAAAGAAACTTTTAAATGAGTTAAAATCCTATCTACTAGAACATGGTGCGATTGAAAGTCTAATTTATGAATGTATGGAGTAAATTAGACCAGAACTAATTATTAAATATAAACTTTTGCCAAAAAGCAGCACACTGTGAGAACATACTTTCTGCAAGGGAGAGCTTTCAGTTATGCTGCAAATAAAAAACTTGAAGAAAACTTACAAGGGCAATGTACACGCCGTAAATGGAATTAACTTAAATATCCCGCTGGGGTCCTGTTTTGGGTTACTTGGACCAAACGGCGCTGGAAAATCGACTACAATTGAAATCATTGAAGGAATTAAAGAAGCAACAAGTGGCGAGATACTACTTAACTCAAAACCAATAGATGAAAGTTTTAAACAAATCATTGGTATACAGTTCCAGGAAACGGTTCTACACGATTTTATGACCGTTAAGGAAGCATTAGAGCTGTTCTCTACTTTTTATACTAAAACCATTCCCATACCAGAAATCATCAAAATGTGTTACTTGGAGGAGTATTTAAATCAGTACACCAACAAGATCTCTGGCGGACAAAGACAGCGCTTACTACTAGGGATTGCCCTTATCAATGATCCTGAAATTATATTTTTAGACGAACCAACAACAGGACTTGATCCACAATCTAGACGCAATTTTTGGGACTTGATTAATAGTATAAAGAAAAAGAAAAAAACGATTCTACTTACTACCCATTACATGGAGGAGGCTTTTCAACTCTGCGATGAAATAGCCATCGTCGATAAGGGAATGGTTATCGCTCAAGGAAATCCAAAAAACCTTCTGGCTCAGCATTACGACGGCGCAAGCATCAGTTTAGACCAAGCCCTTATGGAATCAGTACCAAAAGAACTAAATTATCAATTGGATGGAAGCCAAAGAATAAAATTTCATACTTCTGAATTGAATGAGACCTTAAAAATATTAATCGAAAAAGGAATTGATCTTTCAAGCATGGAAATTCACAAACATAGTTTAGAGGACCTTTTTGTTGATATCACCGGAAAACAATTAAGGGATTGATTATGAAAAAGCTACTTGCACTTACAAAAATAAGACTCGCCGAATATTACAGAGATAAATCAAGCCTCGGCTGGAATTTTGTATTTCCCTTTTTTATCGTTTTTGGATTCTACTTCATATTTGACTCTGACAATCAAGATATGTTCAAAGTTGGAGTACCAGTAAATTATAAATTGGAAATGCAGGATTTAGAGTTCTTAAAACTCGATTACATAGACTGGATTGAACAAAGCGACCTGGAAAAAGCCCAAGAAAAAATTGCAAAACACAAACTAGACATGCTAATCACAAAACAAAACGAAACCTACGCTTACTGGGTCAATTCCACGTCAAAAAATGCTTATCTTTTAGAACAACTATTAAAAGGTACGGATACTAATAAAGCCATATTAAAAAACACCTCTAGCCAGGAAGAAGTAAGCTATTTGAACTGGGTAATACCTGGAATCCTTGCCATGAATATCATGTTTAACTGCCTATGGGGGGTTGGCTATGTAATAGTAAAATACCGCCAGAATCAGTTTCTAAAGAGATTAAAGGCGACTCCAATAAAGGCCTACCATTACCTATTGTCACAAATATTCGCCCGCTACATCATCGCAGGATTTGTAACACTTGTCGTATTTGTAGGAACCAAATTAACTGTAGGTTTTGAAATGAATGGCAGTTATTTTGACCTAGCCATTGCCTATACCTTTGGAATTACCTGCATCATGTCGATAGGCCTTTTGGTTGCATCGAGAACCACTAGCAAAGAACTTGCCGATGGATTGTTAAACTTCTTTTCCTGGCCAATGATGATTTTATGTGGTGTATGGTTTTCCATTGAAGGAGCAAACCCAACAGTCCTTGCGGTTGCTCAAATACTACCACTCACTCACCTTGTGGATTCGACTCGTGCAATTATCACCGAAGGAAAAACACTATCAGATGTAAGTGAGAATCTCATCTTTATGGCAGGCCTATCAGTTGTTTTTATTACTTCTGCAAGCCTACTCTTTAAATGGAATGAAGATTAAAATTGCAATTCAAAACATGAATTACAATTTGATAGAATTCAAAACTTTCAGCCTCTCAATAATTGGTGGATGGGTATACTCCGTAAACACCTTCAAAGGGTGAGGGCTTAAGTTACTTAGACTATCTACGCTAAGTTTTTTAAGTGCACTGCTGAGATCCTCTGGGTGCTTATGAGTCCTTGCAGCAAATTCATCTGCTTCGAACTCATATTTCCTACTCAAGTGTAAGCTATAGAGACCTAAAACCATGGAAATTGG
Source organism: Bdellovibrionales bacterium (assembly GCA_045110695.1). Lineage (GTDB taxonomy): Bacteria > Bdellovibrionota > Bdellovibrionia > Bdellovibrionales > UBA840 > JBGCGH01. The sequence continues at coordinate 29,132 of JBGCGH010000016.1, forward strand.
AGAATAAAGAAAACCGAAAAACACGAGGCCCGTGTAAACGGTCGGCGTACTGACACCAAAAGCCGCCGCTAGTTGGGAGTCCTTTATAAAAATAGAAAGAATAAAGAACATGATTCCCGTTTGTAGAATAGAAACCAGCATCTGGCGGTGAATGTGCTTCTTTTTAAAATGACCAATTTCGTGGGCAAGCACTGCCACTAGTTCATTGGTCGACTGTTTTTCTATGAGTGTATCAAACAGTACCACTCTCCTAAACTTTCCAAATCCGGTAAAGAAGGCATTGGCCTTTGTAGATCTCTTGGAACCATCCATCGTGTACAAGCCTTCCAATTCAAAATTTTGAGACTGAGCATACTTGTTCACTTCTGTCCTAAGCTCTCCTTCTTTAATGGCTGTAAACTTATTAAATAGAGGCATAATCACAACGGGAGCTAGAAAAGTCATGAAAATTTGAATAGCAGTTAAGCTCACCCAAACATACACCCAAGCTAAATCTCCGGCGGACTCAAAAAACCAAAGCACTAAGTAGAGGATCGGTGCTCCAATCACTAGTCCAAGGGAAACTCCAACCAAATTGTCCTTTAAGAAGGTTTTTACATCCATTTTATTAAACCCATACTTCTCTTCAATACTGAATGTGGAGTAATAGGAAAAAGGTAATCCTATCAAAAAAGAAGCAAAGCCCATAAAACCAATATAGAGAACTCCCTGATGAAGACTACTGTCAACATAGCTAGAAACTGTAGATTGTAACCAAGCAAAGCCACCTAAAAAGAAAAAGGCCAAAGTTAGAACTGTACTTAAGCTATTTTGAATCAATCCAAATTGGCTCTTATCTTTTAAATACTTCTGAGATTTTTCATAGTCAGCCTCAGGATAAACTCCTTGAAACTCTTCTGGCACTTCCGTTTTTAAGTTTTTAGTATTTAGGTAGTCAACTAAGAATTCCCAGAGGAAGCCAAACACGATAAGAGCTGGTATCAGATAAAAATAAATGTTCATGATTCTTTTCCTTCATCTAAAGCAATCGCCTGTCTCCACTCGGGACTCGGCTCAATCAATTTTCGTTCCACTAAATCGAAAAAACCTATTGTGAAAATAGCCACACAGGATACTTCTCCATTTTCACCCAACAGGCTTTGCTGGAGCTTACCCACTTTCGATTTATAGCCAAGCATTGTGGTTTCTATTTTCACATTTTCTCGATTCACGACTTCTTTATGAAACTTAATGTCGATTTCAAGCACTATGGGACTTTTCTTAAACTTTTGAACTTCCTTTAAACCGTAGCCCCGACTCGTAACTAGATCCCAACGAGCCTCCTCAAAAATACTAATGTAGGTAGCGTTATTTACGTGTCTGAGGGTATCGATGTGAAACTCTCGAATTTTTAGATCGTAGTAAAACTTAGGGTAGGTCAATCTTCTCTCCTGTAGATGAGATTATAGCTGATAGATTTTAAAAGGATAGTTAGCAGCTATAACTGCCTAAAGTATAGGCTTAGATGATTTAAAAATAGCTTCTAAACAACTCAATATAGTCTAGAACAGGTACTAATAGGCTGATTGCGGCTAGATTGTAAATGCTCCAGGTATTCTTGAATTGGTTCAGGTCCCATTTCTCTCGATAGCAGCCTTTCCACCAAACGTTCTATCTTTAAAGTACCTACTTCAATGTTTGCAAGCTGTTTGTGCAGCGAATCCATAAGTTTATTATTTATCGCCCCATCGAGAATGGAGGCAAAAAACCAGCCTCTAATTTTTTCTTCGATGGAATTCAAGCGGTAGTATTCAAACTCTCGAACTAGCTTGAATAAAAGCTGTTCCTGCTTATGAGTTAATAGCCCTTGATGGTATTTTCTTAATAAATCTTTTCTTAAATTCTTTAGACCTTTCTTCATCGAATTTGCACTATGAATCAACTGGTGCCCTTGGTGAAAGATACTTTTTTCCCTTGCCGCCAAGGAACTCACCCATGTCTCGGGCAGGCGATGGATATCCAATTGTTTAGATTGTAGAAATAGTAGGTTTAAATACTGACTTAAATTCTCTGACGACTTTCTAATGACACGAATTTGCTCAAGGCTTAATTCTTTTTCCACTTCCCTCATTAAGCGATTGCGTTTCCCTAAAGATATAAACTTTCTAGCCACACTAATGGGTAAAAAGTCCAAAATCCTAGCTACAGGAATATGTACGTATTCACCACTATCGAGTTTTACGATCAAAGTACGATCTAGGAGGGGTTTAAGCCAGGAACCTGCTAACTCCTGGACAAGTTTATAATTTTGCCATTTTTCCATGGCGGAGGTTCCAGGTGTTAGAAGAATATCCATTTTTCTGCGTTTTACTTGGCGGTACTTCAAATAAAGAGGGCCTGTAATAAACTCATGATGATATAGCGGCATCAACATAAGACCCCAGTAGCTATCAGTTAGTCCGACTGTAACAAAGGGGGCGGATATTCGTTCTATCAATTCCAGACCCAAATAGGTAGCTGTAACGGCTAGACCATTTTTCACGAGACCATCTCTCCACATCGTTTTAACGTGGCTATGAACCCATCTCCGTAAATTTAGTTGTTCATCGAGTTGTTGTACCAGAGCACTACGGACTCTTTGAATCAATCTGGGGTCTTTCAAGCCATTAGATTTGATGATTTGGATTTGCTCCTCAATGAGCGAATCTAGTTTTAAACGGGTATACTCGCTTCTACTGACCATGGCATTTCCATCAAAAAAATGATGCAAACTATCATTAAAAAAAACGGAGCTGCTTCCGCTATGCCCATGTGAATGGGCATAAGAATGAATCGGCATTAAAAAACAACAGATAATTATTAAAACGAAGACTTTAAGATTTCTCACTAAGATAGTAACTAGTGGATCTTTCCTCTTAAGTCATACCAATTAATAAATTGTAGCAAGATGAAAGCCAAAGGACAGGGAGATGAATATATTACAAGCTAGCGTCGATCGCCCATTTGATGGGGCTCGTCGAGCCTCCTTCAGTAATGCTAATCTCTAATTGGTAGTTCAATTCTTCTAAACCAAAAGAGTCACCTCTTCTTCGTAAAAATAATTTTACAATTACCGAATACTCTTTAGAACCTTGTATATTCTTGAACCTTAACTCAGGAGACAAATTTACCATTTCTATATCAGTAGTTCTTACTAGAAACCAATTATTAACATATTTTTCGTAAACTAAGATTTGAGATGTGCTATCAGGATCAATCTCGAAACCACTTTTTATATCAAAAATTAGATCTACTGCCACTTCCCCTTGGTTTCCGTATTCTTTTTTTAATGTCTCCTTTAGATTTTTCGGCTCAGGTAGTTTATCCTCATGACTTTTGGATAAATTAGATTCCCCGCTAAAGCGTAGATTTAATGGCTGAGTTTCTCCTGTGGATAACTGGTACTCAAAAATTTGATGACCAAAACAATCTACAATAAAATACTTATCCTCACTTACATACTCTATCGCTATCGGATATTTTATCTTTGTCGAATCTAAGGGAAGCCTTATTAATTTCATATTTGTTAGATCCACTTTTTTGATAGATAAATTAAATGAATCTAAAATCAGGAGATTCTTACCTCCATCCCAGGCAAGACTTTCTGGGTGTTGTAAAAGTGCTTCTTTAGATGTTCCTTCGTTATCACCGAACTCCCCATCTAACTTGCCCACTATCGTCTTAATCCTACCCTCATTAGCGAGCTTCAAATTGCTCATATCGGAATCTAGCAGAAATAAAAAATCAGGGACTTTACTAAAAATAAAGCCTGGTTGTATAATGGAACTATAGTCGTATATATCATCGACATTTTTAACTCTGCCGTTTCCAATATAGCTATCTACGTGTTCTTTGACCGGATCGAAGTTAATAATTTGCCTTGACCCCGTATTGGTAATCAAAATCGTTCTAGAATCCTCGGATTTGTATTTCTGTAAAAACTTGGGAAAGGCCAAGGATACTCTCGTAGCCTTGTGGTTCACAGCCTGATGAAAATTGATATAGCCAGTTCCTACTACAGTCGTACAAGTCTGAGCGCTAACATCAATAGCTTTCACTTTATGATTAAATGAATCTGCCACATAAAAAACTCCATCCATCTCTGTTAAACCGATGGGATGATTCAATTCCGATTCAGAAAAATTTCCATCCTTATCTCCACTATCTCCAGAGCCTACTTTGTGTTGAACAATTCCATTTTCATTAAAAATTAATACTCGATGCTGAGCTGTATCAGTTATTGCAAACAACTTCTGGGTTTTTGAATAACAAATACCTTGAGGATAACTCAGTAGACTGTTTCGATTTTGTGGCGAATCTAAAACGATGGAGTTAGTCACTCTTAAGCTCTTACTCTTTAAGCCCTCTTTCGCCAAACTAACGATATTTTCATTCAATATACTCAAATCTATGGTGCCGGATCCTAAAGTTCTTCGTCTACCAAATGTATCGTATAGAACGAAACCTGGCTCTACCTTAAAGCCAAATATTTTTTTTAAAACAGCTTCAGGATCAGTAAAAACGGGAAATCCCATTTCATACCGAAGGATAGAATGATTTACATAAGCTTTTGATTTTTCATATTCGAACTTTGGGGTATAGATTCCCACCACTACGAACTGATCTTTATAGTGCTGTAACCATTCCTTAAACTTTTGAAGGTAAATAAGACTAAGAGTTTCCGTATCACGAAACAAGAAGAATAAAACTACTTTATCAAGAAGATCTTTTGATCGAATCTCTTTTGCTGAATTTAAACACTCAAGACCTCTTAATTCTTGATAAGCCTTTTCCTGCAAAATAGATCTCCCCGTCTAAAGCTAGTTATTTAATTTTGTCACAAGTTGGAATGAAAATCATTTTGTCTTACTTAGTTTTTTCCCTTATCCTAGACCAATGGGAAATCCAAAACTATTCATTTTCGTAATGCTCTTACTACCAATCACAGCTTTCAGTGAAATTCGACAGGACGGCCCGAAGGAATACCGGTTTTTAGATCAGAAAATTAAAACCCAACGACAAATGCTTCCTATCAGCCAACGAGTGCTTGGAATAGGTGCATATATTGGTGGAATCTTTGTCTTGAGTAGAATAAACTCAGGAAACACCGCTCTAGGTCTTGCTTATGCCGTTCCCGCCATCTGGCCTTTTTATAAGTACGAGGAAAGCCAGAGTGAGAGCTTTAGTCTGACAGGTGAGAACGTATTGTTCTCCGCTCTATCTCTATACAATTTCTTTTCCTTGGATCCTGCAAAGAACTCAAAAGACGAGATCTTTGTGAACAATGTTTATGCCAATCTTAGCGCCTGGTCCGCATTGTATTTGTATAGACGCTATTACAGAGGAAAGGCCTTCTTTTTAGTTCCAGTATTAGCAAAAAATACAGGTTCCATTTACCTTCAAGCACAATTTTAGTAGAGTCTCAAGTCAACCTTAAGGAGTTAGTTATGCTTCAGTTTAATGAAAATAAAATCAGTGTTGAAGGTATTCCAGCCACTGAACTGATAGAAAAATTTGGTAGCCCCGTCTACATCTACTCCGAGGATCAGATTAAAAAAAATATTGAGAAACTGAAAAGTGTTTTACACACTTACTTTGAGGACCCAAGAATACAATACGCCGTAAAAGCAAATACCAATCCACACATCTTAAAAATTGTTAAGGAAACAGGCATTGGTGCTGACTGTAGTTCCCCCCTAGAACTAAAGCTATCCCAAAAAATGGGTTTTGATATGACCAGATCTACCTATACTGGTAACTATGAGTCTATGTACGATTTTAACACTGCTTTTGAGAGCGGTGTTAATATTAATTTAGACGATCATGAGCGTCTTGATGACCTACTAAAAGTGGGAGTTCCTGAGTTTATTTCCTTTCGGATTAATCCCGGAATTGGTCGTGGAGGATTTGAACAGATAGTGACAGGGGGAACCGATGCAAAATTTGGTATGCCATATGAGCAAACAAGAATTGCCTACCAAAAAGCAAAAAAAGCCGGAGTAAAAAGGTTTGGAATTCATATGATGACAGGTTCTAATATTTTAGAGCCATTTTACTTTTCCGAAATTACTCAGAAAATTTTTGCGATCATCGAGGATAGTATTAACGATCTAGGAATTGAACTGGAGTTCATTAATATTGGTGGAGGTCTTGGTGTGCCTTATACTCATGATGAGGAGGACTTAAATTTAGATCAGAGTTTTCGTTTGGTAAGTGAGGTTTTCAAAAAAAACCTAAAAAGTCTAAATATTGGCAAGCCTCAAATAGCTATTGAACCGGGTAGATATGTTGTCGCCAACGCGGGAGTACTTTTATCAACCGTTACCCACGTGAAAGAAAGCTACAGAAACTATATCGGATTGGACGCAGGAATGAGTACCCTACTTAGACCATCGATCTACAAAGCTTTTCATAAAATATATCTCGACGGAAGAGGTACTAACTCAAAGAAACTATATAGAGTTTGCGGCCAAATCTGTGAAAACTCTGATATTCACCCAGGGGATAGGCCCTATGAAAGCCCTGAAGCTGGAGATATTGCTGTAATCGATAATGCCGGGGCCTATGGATTCACCATGGCTTCCAATTATAATAACCGCCCTCGCCCTGCAGAAGTCTTACTACAAAAGAATGGCCCTAAAATAATCAGAGAAAAAGAGATGGAAACAGACGTTTTACGAAATGTAGTAGAATTCTCTCTCTGAGTTTAATACAATAAAAGCATGAGATTTATTATTTGGTTTTATGCTTTTTTTGTTCTATCCGCCTGTGCGACAAACCCACTGGAATCGCAAAAAGCTCTGGATTATTTGCAGCGGGATATATACTTTGCCTACCCTGTTTTTAATGCTGACCTACCGGAAAGTAGTTCGGAAAAATTCGATCGGTGTGAACCAGCCACTGTTGTGGGTTTTGAAGAAATAAACAGAAGCGATCAGGGTATAGTCTACTTCGCCATTGAAGTGGAGCAGATGGAGGAGGTTTTCATGATCTCCCGAATTAACAGAAAAGCTCTTTCTTACAGTCTGGAGGACAATGAACTTCCGTTCTCAAGAATAGATCAATCCCTTTTAGACACGCTCAATCTTGGGTCTGGGGAAGTTATGCTCTCTAAAAACAAGAAAGTGGATGTTAAAAGTCTACTTTGTAGTGAAATTGTTTGGAAAGGCATGACTAAAGATCAACTGAAATTCGCCATTGGTAGTCCCGACAAAGTCAGGCTTCCAAATTCTAGACGAGACGACCGGGAACTTTGGTATTATTACAGCTCCCTCACTCCAGAAGAGAATAAAAAGTACCTATTAATAAATGGAAAGCTGAGAAAATGGTCAAAAATCAAAGGTATGAGACGTAAATAGACATAGTTGAGTTGACACATCCAGCTCTTAGATTAAAACTGCCGTCTATGATTTTAATTCTTAAGAGCCTTCTTGTTGGCCTTGCCCATTACATCTTTTTAAGTCTCGCCACAATTTTTTGCTCCACTTTAATTGTATCCATGTTCCCATTTAAGCTAATTGGTAGAATGCTTGGGCGAGAGCAAATCATCTCTCAAATTATCAGGCGCTTTTATCTGCTTTGGATTGATTTTCAATATTTAGGAAGAATAATTTTCACTAAAACCAATTTACAGGTGGAGCTTCCTCCCGGTTTGTCGTTGGACAAATCTTATCTAATTGTTTCAAATCATATTTCCTGGGTTGATATTCCGATTATAGTCCAAGCGACTAGAGGGAAGGTTCCTCCCTCTATATTTTTTATTAAACATGAAATTATTTATCTACCCTTTGCAGGGCTTGCAGCATGGTGCTGTGATATGATTTTCTTAAAGCGCTACACTAAAAAACAAATGGATAAAAATCCGGAGCTTCGTGGTAAAGATCTAGTTACCGCTAAAGAAAAATGTGAACGATTTAGAAACATGCCAACTTCTGTCATTAATTTTTCGGAAGGGACTCGTTTCACCGTGGAGAAGCATGAAAAAACAAAAAGTAAATTTGATCATCTATTGAACCCGAAGGTAGGTGGAGTTAGTTTTATTGTAAATGCCATGCACCCGCAAATTTCAGAAATTTTAGATGTAACTATCGCTTATGAATCATCCGACAAACTATTGTTTAAATACCTTACAGGGCAAATGAAAAATATTCGTGTCTACATTAAGTCCATCCCTATCAACTCAGACTGGATAGGGAATTATGAAGAAGACCTAGAGTATAGAGCGAAAACAAAAGAAAAAATGCACCGAATTTGGTTGGAGAAAGACCAGCTCCTGGAAAAAAACATCACCCAAGCTTAAGTGCTAGATTTATCCAAATACCGTTGCGTCACCACAGCTCCGATAACATCACCTTGAACATTTACAGCAGTTCTAAAGGTATCTAAAGGACGTTCCACAACTAACAATATTCCTATCGCTTCCAAGGGAATACCTGCGGCCAATAAAACCATCTGCATCCCAGACATGGACCCACTTGGCATACCTGGAGCACCTACACTAGATATCATCGCCATAAAGAAAATAGCAAACACACCAGCTGTTCCCAGCTCTACTCCAAAAATGTAAGCTAAAAATACCGCAGCGATCCCTTCAAAAAGAGCTGTCCCATCCATATTCATTGTGGCACCCAGAGGAAACACAAAACCACTCACGGTCTTGCTCACCCCAAACTCTTTCTCACAGGTTTCCATAGAAACTGGCAAGGTCGCAGAGCTTGAACTAGTACTAAAGGCAACGATCATTGGCTTTGATATTTTTCTAAAAAGCTCAAAATAGCCGACGTTTGCAAATATTCTAGCAATCAAAGGGAGAACAACAAGGGAATGAACCGCCGTCGCGGCAAAAACGAGTAGACAAAAGCTTAAGAGTTGCCCAAAAATATCAGCGCTCAGTTTACTCGCCAAATCCATTACGATAGCAAAGATCCCGATGGGCATAAGCTTTATAATGTAGCCTAAAAAGAAATGTAGAACTTGATTTACCTCAACAGTAAAACGGCCAATAATATGACCTTCCTTTAGGGCAAACAAGGCTGATAGGCCCAAAAGTAGGGCGCTCATAACAATTCCTAAAATATTGTTTTCAGATAATGCAGATATAGGGTTAACGAAAGATTTTTGAATCAACTTCAATACGATTTGAGAACCACTACCCTGTTTTTCATCGATATATTTTCTTGGGGCCACGAACTCGTAGCTGGAGTCTCCACCACTTAACTGACTCACATCCACTCGGTTAGAAGAATTCTCCCACGGATGAATAAAAAAGACCGCCGTCAATCCGATCAAAATAGCTATAACCGTAGTACCAATATAGTAAGTGAGAGTAAATCCACCCAATTGCTTTAATTTAGTTATATTTCCAATCTGAAACAAACCACCTAGCAAGGAAAAGAAAATCAATGGAGCTATCAACATCTTCAGAAGTTGCAGAAAAAGAACCTTTAAGCCCATCACGACGCCATAGAAGCTTCCCATTAGACCCGTTGCTGATGAGTTGAAGGAATCTCCTAAAACCTGTAATAAAAATACAGCCAATGCGGCTGCCACCAATGATTGAATACTCGTATTTGATAGGTACTTTCGCAAAACAATTTCCTTTTAAGATTTCTTCCACTATAGCCAATAAATGATTCAAAATGAACTTAAAGCTGGTCGATTCTCATAGCCTTAGTCAATTTTTCTTGGTCACCTATTTCGTTTCACAATTAAGTGTAATCCTGAGACCAGATCTTACGAAAAGGAAAACTTAGGTGCCTAATAAAACTAAACTTCTTTGAGTTAAGCAATAATCCATAGAATAAAGCACTGAATCCAATACGGTAAAAAACCAAGATAATTCCATCAAGATCCCAAAGAATCAATTTTGATACAATAGGGTGACTGGCTTAAGTCAATATATCATTACAAGCCTAGCACTAATCTTAAGCTACAAATCTAACCGCTGGCTTTCCTTCAAGAGCTGTAATCAGTTTAATAAGAAGATCAATTGAGACGTTGTTCTCACCGTGGTTTGCAATGCGGTTAATGCGACTCCTTGAGGTTCCTATGCTCTTAGCGATTTCTTCATTGGTCTTCTTTGATGCCTTAATTAGATCAGCGCCCTTCCTATACAAATTAGCTTTTAGTTCCATCATATACGCATCTACATCATTGAGTTCTAGGTCTTGCGCTAATTGCCTAGCTGTTTTACTTAGTTTCATCGAGTAACTCCTTTAATCTCTGCACAGACAAGTCTATTTCTTTCTTTGGCGTCTTTTGTGTTTTCTTAGTAAATGCATGTGGAATATAAACACTATCTCCCACTCTCAATACATAGATAACTCTGTAAACCCCTTTTTTATCTTTCACTCTAAGCTCGTTAGCATTTTTGTGAATACTTTTCATCGGCTTAGACTGAGGCTCATTCAACGATCTTCCTGATTGAATAAGCATTAACAAAGCACCAATTTCTCGTTTTGTATTAACATCCAAAGACCTTACAAAATCACGAGCTTTATCATTCCATCTAATATTTTTCACGAAAGATCCTTCTTGGCGTTATGTGCTAATATTAGCACATAACGCCCGGTATGTCTAACTTTAAATTACCGCTTCCCAGCAACTTTCTTAGGAGACAATTTAAATTAGAAATAAGCACGGGACAGATTAAACTATAGATATTATTTCTCTCCACCTTAGCATGGTTTCCAATTAGGACTGTCACCCTTAACTCTACTTTAATCTGTCCTTGGACTAGACCAGGGCTTCCCTTTTATAACTTTCAAATTTAGAGGTGAGGTAAATGGAGATAAGGTGGCAGTGTAAACGCTATCTACATCCTATCTTTCTAAGCTCTTTAGCTACTTTTTTAAAAACAGCTCCCTCAGAATCAGATTTTCTTTTGACCATATAAACGTCTTGTCTTTTAAAATTCGGACTATTATTAATCTTAATCTCTTTCAGATTTAGATTATCCTTAACAGATTGATTATGAAGCTTTATTAAAAACTTAGGTAGAAAACCAACACACTCACCTTGGCGACAAAGCTCCAATGCTGTTTCCATCATTGTTACTCGAAACTTAATATTCCTTGGAAACTCATGATCTGGCCAACCATCAAGCCCCCTAACTTTGGTTGGGTTCCCCGAGATAGGAATATTGGGGGCAACAAAAGGTAGCTCTCGCAGATTTTTGTTTTTAAATTGGCCATGAATTCCAAAAACAGCCATTTCAATAGAAGTTATTTTATACATGTCTAAATTTGGATTAGGTATTGGCAAGTATGTTATTCCAATATTTGATTGTTCATTTACTATGGAATTTTCTAGATGCCCAGGCGTTAATTCCAATACATTTACATTATAATCAGAGAAAGACTGTTTAATGATTTTTCCTAAAAAGTAAGTTGAAAAGACCTCAAAAGTAGAAATGTTAAGATTTTTAGTAGCAATTTTATTTTCATTCAAAAATTTTAAATTATTGATTTTGTCTACAAGAGGCATAGCTTCATTCATAAGCTTTACTCCAAAATCAGTGAGAGCAATACCTCTCCCCACATGAGAAGTAAGGGGCTCATCAAATTCTGACTCTAATCCTTTCAAGGCTTTAGAGAGAGCTGGCTGGGAAATATTTAGTATTTCAGAGGCTTTCGTTAAGGAGCCTGTCTGCCCAATAGTACAAAAATAGCGAAGTTTATCTATATCCATAGGTTATGTATTTATTTCTTTTATTCACTTTTAGCAATGATTTATTTTAGCTATATCTGTCTACAACAAAAGGAGGGCAAAGGTGTCTTTTAAAAAGATTGTACCTACAATAGTCGCGATTTTATTTTTATTCTCTATCAATTCATACGCCAATACAGAAAAGGTATCCTCTGTTATAGGCGTTGGCTACGGTCAGTCATGTATTGGATGGGAACGAGGATGTTTTGTGCATCTAAGAGATGCTATAAAGAATATGGAAACAGACGCTCGCTTACAATGTGGCGGCCCTATTTCTCCGATAGAGCAAATATCCTGTGAGACTAAAAACATTGATACGGATACTGTCGAAACAAGATGTGAGCGCGAGTATTCTTGTCTGACTCAGAATAATTCAATCTACGCAGATCAAAAAAGTAATCCAGTTTTTTGTTCCGTAGATTGTGAAGAAGTATGCCTAGTTGATCCTTGGTTTTGTACAGCTTGTCGTCGTTTGTGTGAACCTAATAATAACAAGCCTACCACATAGATATAGGGTGATTGACTGGCTTCTATAATTAAACGCAACTTTTGGCGAAATAAAAAAGGTCAATTTTCTGGAACCTAGGTCCGCAGTCCACAACCCATATCCTTTTGCACATAGTTTCTTTTTTTCCAAAGCCGCAGGCTCTGTCAGTAAGACCTAGGAATAAGTTCAATAAATAGTTAAGCTCAGAAAATGCAAATTGCCATACTCTATGCCATCGGATCCAGTGTTTGCTTCGCCCTTGCAAGCATTGCCTTTACAAGTATATCTAAATCCCTAAGTGTGGCTTGGACAAACTACTTTAAAGCCTCCATTGCTAGTGTTGGCTTCTTGCTCTTAGCTTATTTTTCTAATTCCCTCTACCTGCCTGAATGGGATAGTATTGGCTTCCTAGCACTGAGTGGAATCATAGGTTTATGTATCGGTGATATGTTTCTACTAAAAGCATTTACTTTACTCGGCCCCGGAAGGACTTTGATTGTATTTTCTTTCCATCCTGTTTTTACGGGTATCGGTGGCTACTTTCTATTTGAGCAAAACGTATATTGGAATCAGTTTATTGCCATCGCCTGTATGGTGGGTTGTTTAATCTTCTTAGGTCGAGAGAATATAGATAAACGGAAGTCTTGGGCATTTGGCCCTCTATCTATAGCTATTTTTGCGATAGTTCTTGATGCAAGTGGCGTGATTCTAACTCGCTCCGCCTTTGAAGCCGACCCTCAACTAGATTCAAGTTTGGCCAATTTTATAAGAGCTATATTTTGCTGTATGGCCTTTAGTATCTATTCTATAAAAAGACCCATTCGACTGATTGACAGTTTTCAAAGCCTTCCCAACAACAAAAAACTTTTGATTTTTGGCGGCTCTTTAATCGGAACATTTTTTAGTCTGTATCTGTATCTCAGCGCAGTAAAAATCGGCCATATAGCTACAGTTAGCGCAATTAGTGCTACAGCCCCCATTTGGGCCGGTATTTTTGAGTTTATCTTTTTTAAACAAAAACCCACACGCTTCTTCTTACTTGCTGTAGTCTTTTTCCTGATTGGAATGATATTTCTCAATTTGGAGCTCTTCAAATCTATTCTTTTTTAGAAATTTAGCCTTGCTGCCGATGAGTCTATAATGAACAAAATTGGTAGTATACATAAGCGCAAACGTAGGAGTAGAGCTCTAATAGTTCTGATTCTAATCTTTGGTTTTATTGTTCTTAGCACCAATGAAATACTGATTTACTCTGAAAAAATTGGAGAGGCTAGCCAAAGAACAAACAATCAAAAAGAGTACCTTGAGTGGTCCGAACAGCGTAAGGTCACACAAAAAGAATTGTCTGAAATATTTGATTATCATTTACAAAAAATAACTTATGAAAAACAAATGCGCTGAGATTGAATTAGTTGTTTAGGTCTTTATTGAATTTTCTAAGACCTTTCTCCAACAAAATCTCTCTTCCGACACGATATAGTACTTCTTGCTCTTCCAAGCCATCACTATCTAAGTTTTCTGGCGTACTGAAGAAGTCTCTTGTGATCTGAACAAATTTCTTAACAGACACTTTTACTGCATCATTTCTCTTCGAATCCTGTACTCGTAGAACTCTAATTTCAAACCAATACCTTCTACCACTAGGAGGCATTTGCTGTTGGACAGGAGAAATCCACCCAGAATCACTTTTCATAATTTCTGTAGAAATCACTCCACCTTGAGCGTCACTCATCTTCGCTTGGTATCTTCCAGAGGCTTTCTGTACAGCCTCCCACACCAAACTATAGTCTTCGTAAAAAACCTTTTGAAAAGGTGGGTCACTCCGACGATTGATCAGGCTTTCATCTACCTCAGGTAAGTAGGTACAGGAAGAGCTAAGGAAAAGCCCTCCCAGTAATACAAGTTTAGTAATCCACAGTTGCACGTGTTGCATAGTTCGCTTTTTCAAGTTGTTCAGGACCTGAGCTAATATTACCCGGATCATTTTCCGACCCGAGATACATGATCTCAAGTTGGTTGGTAGCCATAATTGTGGCATCCCCTGGAATCTCAGGCAACTCAATGCTAGATTCCCAGCTCAAACTGTAGAGTTCCCAGGCAGTTTGGCTAGATAGCATCTCAATACTAGAGTTCATTAGTACATTACTAGTTTTGATACTTGCATATGTACCTAGAACAAATGCTTCCGGCTCGTTGGCAGGTAGCTGGCTCTCAATACGATTACCATTTAAGCGGGGTGGCTCAATTCTTGGTAAGAACTTAGTGGTATGATTGGACTGATAATTATTTAAGTAGATACTAACAGAGCCATTCACAGTGTCTATTGGTCGACTGTTGTCTTTTCTCTCTTCCATTAATACACCTAATACATATCCACCATAAAGATCACTTGCAAACTTAAGTTTACGTTTTTCTCCCTTAGAAAAAACCTTAACGTCTGAAGGAAATAGTTCTCCCTCAAGATTATTCAACGCAACACCTACATGGACTTCATTGGCTTTGAATTCGGACGCACTTACATCAAGAGATCTGGAGAAATTAGTGCCCATGATACTTAAATTCTTTTGATTCGTTTCCTGATCAATCTGTGCCTCATGAAGACCAATGCTTTTGAAATCTAGGTCGTTAATGACACCAAACATGCTCTTACCTTTACGCATTTGATCGGCAACCTTTTTAAAAGGGAAACGACCATGCATTGCGCCGATTCGGTAAACACCTTTTTGAGCAAATTCTAGGGTATAGCCTGGTTTATCAAAAGTAACATTGATAAATGAATATCTCTCTTTCTGCTTAGGAAAAGACAGATTGGAGGGTACATTTACCTTACGACCAATCACAGACATTTCATCCACTTGGTTACTAATCACGTAAGAAATATCGAAACGACTTAGATGCTCCCTTTTAAACAATGGAGCGGCTAAGGAGAAATCTATAAAACCATCTTTACTAAGATCTTGAAAACCAGTGGTTATTCCAGTTAGCTTTTTCTTGGTAGTTGTGGTTCGGAGCTTGTTGAGACGAAGACTATGATTTCCTGGCTCCAGACCAATAAAGCTTGCTCTAACAAATCCAGGAGCTACAAATGTTAACATCTCCTTGGCTTGATCGCAGTTCACAAATTGAAAGCTAGATCTATCCGAAGTAAGCAGGTTATTTCCTAAGTTCTTGATTCCTAAAAACAAGTTTACAGAATCCAGTAGGCCGCCTTGTTTATCAGTGACTTTAATATTGTAGGCGCATTCTGTTGATAAAGATGATCCGAAAAAATCAAACTCCCCGACAAGCGGATTTTGAGTATTATTAGAATCTGTGCAGGATATAATACTGAGGGACATTAAACCCAGTAATAAGCTTTTCATTTTCGCTCCTTGATTGAACTTGCAAGACTCTCCATTCTTGCCCCTCAATTGCACAATAAACCTAGCCTATAGTCAAGCGGTCGCCTGTGGTCAAAGCTTCATCACTGGTGCATTTAGTTGTTTATTTTTGCATCGCAGCACTTGAGTGCCTAAGCTCTAAGATATTATTTTCTTTTTATTTTTTGGAATTTGACAATTAACCAGGCCCAACGTAAACCCAATAGCTCAGTTGTGGCGATGTAGCTCAGTCGGTAGAGCAGTGGAATCATAATCCATTTGTCGGGGGTTCAAGTCCCTCCATCGCTACCAACATTTTCCTCAGTTTTTTCTATTTTTAAAATCACTAGAAAAGTATTTTCGGGTTTCTAAGATTTTCCCGCTGAGAGATACCAAAGGGACTGATTGTAAGCTCCATTGTTCTTTAGTTCTTGATCAGTTCCCTTTTCAGCGATTTGCCCATCAGCTAAAACATAAATCCAATCAGCAGTTACAATCGTAAATAGCCTGTGTGCTATTACTTTTACAGTTCTGCCAAAGGAATTTTTTTGCCCTCTCTCAACGCCCACTGTTTTATAGCCTTCAGGCAAGGAAGAATTGAAATGGTATTGTATTAGATTTGAGTCTCTCTCACCTTGAGAAAATTGCCAAATCCATACCGACTCTCAATTTTCCCCTTGTATTAGTGTGTCATATGTGACACACTAATCAAGTGGTAGACATTGAACGCACCAAAGAATTCCAGCAGTGGTTTGAACAAGAGTCTTTAAAATCTCAAACCCAGATAGAGAGCAGAATCGTTAATATTCAGCTTCATAATCATTTTGGTGATGTAAAAAGCTTAGGTGATGGCTTGGCTGAGCTTAAGTGGAAAAGTGGTAGGCGAGTTTACTTCTCAGCCATTGGAGACACTCTCATTTTATTATTAATTGGAGGAAATAAAAATGCCCAAAGCAAAGACATCAAAAAAGCAAGACTTCTCCTTGGCAAGTATGCCGAAGATGAAACTTAAGAAAGGTGTTAAAACTATCAAAGACACTTCCTTCAAAAATTTGAAGGATAAAAATAGGGTTAAAGAGGCTTTGTCTGAATGTTTGTTTGACGACGACATGGAAGGCTTTAAGGACATTCTGAGGGCTCACCTTGAAGTCAGAAACATCAGTAACTTTTCCAAAGAGACTGGACTCCCAAGAAAGACCATCTACAGAATACTAGAGCCAGATAGCAACCCCACACTTAAAAACATCACCAAGCTTCTTAATAAACTTTGCGCCTAGCTATAGGCTCAACAACCTATCTCACATTACTCATCTTAGGTCCATTTGCGCCGATAAATATTTATATTGAAATCCATTAGAACCTTGCTTTTTTTGCAGCCACCGAGCCTTGTCTTCTTGAGTGTCGGAACTTCAAGTCCCTTCAGCACTACCAACACTTTTCTCAGTGCTTTCTATTTTTAAAATCACCAAAAAAGAAAATTCGGGTTTCTAAGATTTTCCCGCTTGGAGATCCCAAAGAGACTGATAATAAGCTCCATTATTTTTTAATTCTTGATGACTTCCCTTTTCAGCGATTTGCCCATCAGCTAAAACATAAATTCTATCGGCAGTTACGATGGTAGATAGCCTGTGAGCAATTACGATAACAGTTCTTCCAATAGAAATTTTTTCCATTGATTTCTGAATCGCCGCTTCTGTTTCATTATCCACAGCACTAGTTGCCTCGTCCAAAATCAATATCGGTGGATCTTTTAATAGGGCTCTCGCGATGGAGAGCCTTTGGCGTTGGCCACCGGAGAGTTTTTGCCCTCTCTCACCTATCACTGTCTTATAGTCTTCAGGCAGGGCTGAAATGAACTCATCCGCTTCAGCGAGCTTGGCAGCTGCTACAACCTCATTCATAGTTGCATGAGGTTTGGCGTAGGCAATGTTTTCGAGAACAGTCCCATGGAAAAGAAAAATATCCTGGCTTACTAAACCAATTTTTGATCTTAGGCTTTCTATATCAATTTCGGAAATGGATTGATCATCAAATAATATATCTCCGCTCTGAATATCATAAAACTTTAACAGAAGTTTAACCAAAGTACTTTTACCAGATCCGGTCCCTCCCACAAATGCCGTTGTTTTTCCAACAGGAACCTCTAAGCTAAGAGAATTTAAAATCTGAGATCCGGTTCCGTATTTAAAATCTACTTCATCAAACCGTATGGAAGATTTTAGATTACCCAGGGATTGATCTCCGGACTTGATTTTAATCGGAGTCTCCAATAGATCTAGTATTCGCTTTACACTAGCCATAGCCCTTTCATAGAGATCAACAGTGGATGCAAGTCCAGTCAGCGGCCAAAGTAATCTTTGTGTCAAGAACACCAAAACACCGTAACTACCCACAGGAAGATTCCCAGCAATCACTTCTCGCCCACCAATTACAAATGTCATCAAAAAGCCACTCAATATGGCCATTCGAATCACTGGAATAAAAGCCGAGCTTACTCGAATCGCTTTTTCATTGGCCTTTAGATAGTCTTCTGAATCTTTTCTTAAAGCACTAAGTTCAAAATCCTCACTAGTAAAACTTTTGATCGTTGAAATTCCACCGATGTTGTTGGTTAACCTAGAGGATATGTCGCCAACCTTAGCTCTTACAGCTTCATAAAGTACGGAGGCACGCTTTTGAAACCAAAAAGCCCCAATTACAATCACTGGAATCGGCGTGAAAGCTAGAAGCGCAATCTTAGGACTGAGCACGAAAAATACTGCTCCCACCCCTACTACAGCTACAAAAGTCTGTATCAGCATATTGATTCCACTATCTAAGAATCTTTCCAGCTGATTGATATCATCGTTCATTATAGAAACTAAATTACCTGAAGACTTATCCTCAAAAAATGCCATATCTAGTTTTTGAACATGATAATAAGTATCGATCCTCATTAAATGTTGAGAACTTTGGGCCAAACCTCGCCAGGCCAAAAGAAGAAGGTACTCAAAAACACTTTCCCCAAACCATACGATGAAGGTTAAGACTCCCAAAACCGTAATTTGCTCCATAGGCTCGACGTAACCAAACTGAGCAATAAAAGACTGTTCCTTACTCACCACAACATCAATAGCCATTCCTATCAAGATCTCAGGAGCTATATCAAATAGCTTGTTCAAAACAGAATAGGTACAAGCCAAATAAATTTTTGTTTTATAATTTTTTAGGTATTTTAGTAGTCGAAATAACATTTACATATTTTTCTTAAACCAACCCAACCATGCCTGCCTCTGGACATCTGAGTTTTGTAGGTTACTATACTGAGGACTAACAAAATTATTGAAGAACTTTACCACAGGTACTGTTATCTGTCTGTCTTTCTCTCTAAGTAGGCGGGAGAATCTTGCGTAATCTAAGCTAGAAAGACTTTTTGCTTTGGCCTTAGGCAAATTAAATTGCAAAAGAGCCTTTACTATATATTTTCTTACCCAAAGACTTTGTTTTTTCCTAAAGTTATAATCTGCATAAAGCTCTTTCCAAAGTATATTTTCGAACTCGCTGTGGTTTTTCTGAATAATAGACTTCACAGCCGAAGTGCGAACCATAAGAGATGGATCATTTAAAAGACTCTTAGCTATTCTCATTGAGCTTTTCGGTAGATACTTCATGGCCGACTTTAGCGCTACATCTCGCATATACCATTCTTTGGATTTCAATGCTTGATCCATTAATTTTTTAGACTTTTGATTTTTCAATGAAATCAAACTGGAAAAAGCTTTCCAGCGGTCCCTAAGGTGGTAGGCAGAGCCAAAACTGATTTTCTCAAGATCTTTTCTTAGCTCTACATCTTTTTTTATTAGCTCTGTTCTGTCATCAATATCCAAAAGAAACAGACGTTGGATTTTTGAGGAGGTTGCTTCTGTAGTGTTCGGGAGACTAGCGTTAAGGGATAGTACAAAAAATAATGATAACATTCCTAAAAATGCTTGAGCCATAGTTCCTCCTTGAAATTCCGAAGTTAGGAACCGGAGAACTCTTCAAACTCAGCTATAAGTTTTTCTCCAGTATCTGCTTCACTACTACTGGTATCATCCGTTGATACAGCAGCTAAATCATCTACTTCTGTTAATAGCTTATCTGTATCAACAGCCTCTTGCAAGAATTCAGGAGAGCTTTCCTCGGCAGATTGGTCCGCTGTGTTATTTTTGCCGACCGCCTGACGGAACTCATCTACGACCTCTTGACTTACAGTCTCTTTTACATCTTTACCGATATCAAGCTTAGAAATTTTCGCTTGTATCTCAGTTTCCATTTGTTGTCTTTTCTCTCTTTGCTCCTCTACAATAGAATTAAACTGATCCACTGTAGAATCATCTAAAATATTATCTGCAGCTTGAGCCGATTGATTTTCAGGGTCCTCGTTAGCTGATCCGGGATCTTCCGAGGATTCATTTTCGCCAGAACCGACCGAACTTCCACCGTCATCGTTGGATTCTCCACCATCGCCGTCGTCACTATCATCGTCTTCATCTTCCATTATATCTTCAGGATCAATGAGACTCTCTAAATCGACTTCCTCTTCTTCGGATAAATCCGTTGATTCTGCCACCTCTGAATTATCATCGACAACTTTTTCTTCTTTATCATCACCTGCATTTTCTGGAGCTGGCTCTTCTTCATCTTGAGGAGCTTCAAAAGGCTGTTCTTCCGTTGAGCTTGCTGAATCCTCTTCATCGGATTCTAAAGTTGCGTCTTGGACAGCAGGCTCTTCGGTGGTTTCCTTTGAATCAGCGGCTTTCTCAGTAGTATCTTCAGCAGCTACATCAGGCTCTGATACAATTTCAGCAGCAAACTCAGACATTATATCGTCTTCTTGGCTTTCAGCTTCGTCCGGCACAACCTTCAGGCTTACTGCCTCGATCCCACCTTCATCATCTTCGTCTTCGTCTTCGTTTTGATCTTCTTCGGCAGTAGAGGTTTTGTCGGAAGTCTTAGCTTCGCTTTCCCCTGCTTCGACCTCTTTTTGCTCTTCTACAGCTGCAGCAAACTCTGCCATCACGTCGGGTTCTTCCGCAGTACTTTCATCAGAGGTATCAATGGACTTCTCTGGTTCTTCAGAATTAGACTTTTCGCTGGATTCTGGCTCTTTTCCACTCTCAACATCTTTTTGCTCACTAACAGCTGCGGCAAATTCCGCCATGATATCATCATCGTTAGTTACACTTTTAGATTCGGACTCGGCGGCCGATTCCTCGACCTTTTCCTCATCAGGCTTGGCCTCATCACCAGCTTCTACCGCCTTTTGATCACTAACGGCGGCAGCAAACTCTGCCATAATATCGTCGTCATCAGTGACACTTGTCTCTTCACTTTCAGATTTTTCTTCCGTAATAGGCTCTTCAGAGGGAGCTTCGTCTCCAGATTCCACAGATTTCTGCTCACTTACAGCAGCAGCAAACTCTGCCATTATGTCATCGTCATCAGCGGAAGCTGGAGTGTCTTCTGTCTTTTCAGTCTCCTCTGTAGCACCACTTTCTACCGATTTCTGATCCTCTACAGCAGAAGCAAATTCAGCCATAATATCATCATCTGCGTTTGCTGCTTCTTCAACCGGTTCAGCAGATGCAGGTTCCTCGGTCTTTGGCGCCTCTACCGCTGCTGGAGCCTCACCAGTGGATGTAGACTGTGCGGCAACAGAACCACCAGCTTTCAGCTTTTCAATTTCTTCTTTTAACTTACTATTTTCTTGTTTGTATAACGATAGATTTGCAATATCGTCTTCTATGATTTCATATTCCTGAAGTTTGGCCTCAAGATCTTTGACTTTTGCCTCTAATTCTTTTGATGAACCACCACCAGCTTCAACTTCAGCGATTTGATCTTTAAGAGTTTTTATTTGGTTTTCTTTTTCAGACAATTGTTGTTTTAAGGCTTCATCGGCACCTTCCACTGTCATTGGAGCGCTGGCTGCAGATGATCCGCTACTTGCGCCAGAGGAAGCAGAAGCTCTGACTTCGGTATTCTCTAGTACTCTTTTGAGGGTTTCTTCTATATCACCAAGATTAGCACCAGCCACACCTGAGTGGGTATTACTGCCTCCCCCTATTTCTTCGTTCTTTGCTTTGCGAAAAGTGAAAAACATCACCAAGGTCAACAACAATAGTGTGAATACGATTAACACATCGATAATCGAAAACAGGTTGTTGAACCAAAAGTTGAGTAAGTTGTCCACTCGCATCGTTGCAATTCTCTTTCACTCGTTCGCTAGAATGAGTTTTTAAAGTTCGTCGGCACTCAAAAGTTTTTTGAACCCACTACTTTTTTTAAAAAAATTTTTGGAGATCGGAGCAACCAGTACTTTCAAAACAGTACACTCGACATGACAAGTCCAGGCTAAACCAAGACCAAAAAAAATATTTAAGAGAAGTACTTTTTTTGACGTCATACCAAGTTGATTACTAACTATACATCTCCTCTTATCAACAAACCTTTCGGAGTTATACGCACATAGCCTAAGTAAATCCCTCATTTTTTTACATACTTAAAGAAAAAGCTACACCAAAGTACTGAAGAGAATAGTCTTATGTTTCGTTTAGAAACGAGACCAAAAGATTCCGTCCTCTCGTGATTTAGAACTGCCCTTTTGTCTCATTCATGGCTAACATGAATCTTATGAAAATATTTTTTATAAGTTCCATTCTTATCTTTTTGAGTCCAGGACTCCAAACTAAAGAACTATCTAAAAATAATTTAAATGCCAACACCAATCTAAAAACTTCAGAAATCAACCGAAAGCCCAGCTCAGCAGCCTTCATCATTCAACTTGGAGCTTTTTCTAAAGCAGAAAACGCAAGTCTGTACGCTAAAAACCTGAAAAACCAAAGCATAAATGCCTACGTAGAATCCGATTATACTAAGCTCTTCAAAGTGAAGTGGTCAACAAACGACCACTTAGACTTTCAAGCAATGGAGTCTCTATTAAGACTAAAAAAAATTAACTTTTTTAGGTTAAAATAGTCTCTAAAATAGAAGCCCGAAAAAAGCCATCATGTTTGAATAGGAACATGAAAAAAATCTCATAAAAAGAAGCTGTTGATACTTTATACGATGTCGAAAAACTAGTCGGTCTCTAAGCTAAAATAGAGCCTGTTCACAGGTCTGATTGTCTAATCATTTTACGTTTTTGAAAACATCCTAGTGACTCAATTTTTACTTAAGTCTGCATATAATTGTGTCGAAATGTAACAAGACAGGAGTTTCTATGAGAAGAGTTATAAATACGGTACTTTTACTTTCGCTATCTTTGAGTCTATTTCCACTTTTTCAAAACTGTGGACGTACAGTCACCTTCTTAGCCTCCGAGGATACACCTCTCAAGTTAGGCCAAGCGGTTTTAGTGGATAAAGTCATCGACCCAAAAAACTGGGAAAACAGACCTGAAATTCATGTAACTGCTGTGGTAGATAATTCCAACTCCATGTCACCCATTCAGCAAGCGATGGCCGAAGCTCTAGGGAGATCACTTGACCCACTAAATGAGTTTAGCGGAGAAATCCAACTCTTCACTACCACTCAAAACTTACAAAAAGATAAGCCTTCTGTTGAGCTTGTATATGAAAACGCCATGGGAGAGATTCAACTAAACGAGCCAACGGAAAGACCCTTCAAAAAAATATTTAGGCTCCCAGCTAGTTTCATCGAAAATAATTCAGACTCAGGTCTTCGTTTTTCTCCAGAAAACTTTTCCGCAGCAAAGCAAAGCTTTTTGAATGGAATATCAAATTTAGGAACAAGTGGAGATGCTAAAGAAGAAACTATTTGCTCTCTAATGCGTGCAGTGGATGCTAAGAAATCAGATAACTCTGCATTTCAAGCCCTTTTGGTTGTTACAAATGAGGACGATCATTCTGAAATCCTAAACTGTCCGAAGGAAATTGAGTACGTAACTGCGGAAGTACAGGCAGAGGAAGTGAAAGACTGTGAAACCTACGCAGATGTACTTGATGAAAACAATCCAAACTGTAAATTTGAAACTATAGTTAGAAAAACTCAGACTCTTAGAAATGCATCTTTTGAGCTAAAATTGCAATCACCTGTAGAAAATTTTATGCTGAAAACGGGAGAGAGTAATATCACCAGGGCATCCCTTGGTTATAGGCAGTTTCTTGCTTACTACAACATTAAACGAATTTCAAAAAAGCAAACTGTTCAATATCAAATGAAGTATGAATATAAAGATGATGGTATTGTTGATGAGAGCCTGACCCAGTATAGAGATTTTGGAAATACAGCAATGATTCCAAAAGAAATCGGAAAATGTAGTAGTCTTAGCCCCGAAGATCTTATGTGTGATGCTAGTACCATCAGCCAAATTATGGCGCAAAACCATAAGCTTAATGGATCCAGTGGACAAATTGTTCCCAATAGTTGTCAAATTTCCTGTGTTGATGAAGTAGGACCTACTGAACAAGTAGATCACATCACTGGTCAATTTAGACGTATATATCATTATGGAAATATAGATAAATTAGACCGATCTTTTGATCGATGTGAATCTTTAGACAACTTAGCTGAATGTAATTTAGTTACATCTCAAACAAGTCGTAAATATGTAACCGTTTACTCTTATGGAATGAATGCTCAAACATGCGACTCGAAAGCTAACTCAGTTTCAAATACCCTAAGTTCAGAGTGGTTGAGTACAGATGATAATAGCGCTTACGGTAAACTGTCCATAGCTTCCCACTATTACAATAGTTCCAGCGACACTCTTAGGAAAATCATCAATGCACACAACAACGGTGGTGCGGAAGTTTCTGAAGGTGACGTGATTGAAACAGTTTCAGCACGTTGTGACAGAAGAAACAAGTACACTCAGATCCATAAAAAAGCTGACGGATCCTTTTATAGATCCAACATAAATAACTGGACTACATGGCCAAGCAGAGTGAAGGCATTCAGAAGTGATTATACCGGTAGTTACACCTCTGCCTGTAGCGCAGAAGATATCTCTTCCATAAACGGGGCCTCTAACTCCAGCTCCTTAAGGTATGGCGAAAACATTGTAGATTGCAGGAAAGGACCTGATACAGTCAGCAGTGTGAACCAGCTAGTTGCATCGGGAACAACTATCGATAGACTAATGGAATCTGGGAGCAATCTCCTCGAATCTGAAAATATTTGCAATACGAATAATGTTATAAGTACTTTTAACGTGAGCATACCTCAAGGTAGCGTGGCCACATCTTGCCAAGTAAAAACAAGTGGATCTACTATTGTTAAAACATGTAACTTATCCGAACATGCTCCTAAGGAAAACTTGTGTGGAGATGCCAGTAAACTTGCAAACTTAATCGATACAAATTGTTCTGGAAACTTCGATGGTTTTGATACCTCTGAGGACATTTCTTCCTCAAACTCATGTGAGATTGTGGGTAAATATACCAAACAAAATAACATTGATGAGGATAGAAGTATTTCTAAAGCGATTATTCCAAATGATTTTAGCTCCGAGAACATTGCAAATCACTTAAAAGCTAAATTCGGAAATAACTACTACCTAGCCAGCTTCACAACTCCTGACACGAATGTTGAAGGTGTCAATATAGACGAATGCGTCGGTGACAACCCACAGGCATTTGAATTTGGCTCTAGCTTTGTAGATATCGAATCAATAATAAATAGAGACAATTCAGTTCCTTTAGCTAAAAACTTTAGTGTTTGTGAAAACGACTACTCCCCGGCCATGGAGTTGGTTGTTAACAAAATCCTAAGTGAAGTACAATTTAGTTACAAATTGAACTTTGAGTTCAATGAACGAATCTACAAAGTTTTTCTAATCAACAGCAATGGTGAAGAGATTTTGGCAGATACATCAGACTATGAATATGCAAACGGGATTTTAAAGTTTGTTAATAAAACTCTTATTGATGATGACACCTATAGAATTAGAGTGGTTCTTTGGAGAGACCTACTGGCGCTCCAGTAAAGCTGCGTAGAATCCGTCAAAACCATCAATATGTGGAAAGTGCCGGCGGTCTTCGACCAACCTAAAGCCGGCATTTGCTTTTAAAAAAGCTTCTACCTGTTCTTCGTTCTCTTCACGTAATATGCTACAAGTAGCATAAACCAAACGACCACCCTTTTTACACATTTTTGAGTATCGCTCTAGAATATCTTTTTGAATTTGTTTAAGCTCATCTAGTCTAGGCTCGCTTAGCTTCCATTTTGTATCTGGGTTTCTTCTCAATACACCCAAGCCCGAGCAAGGTACATCTAAAAGAACGGCATCTGCAGCTTCCTGGAGGCGCTTTATAACTTTTGTAGACTCTATGGGTCTGGTCTCAATAATACTGACAGAGTTTCTTCTCGCACGCTTTTTTAACTCTTTTAATTTGTAGTCGTGAATATCGAGGGAAATTAGTCTCCCCTTATTTTCCATTAAGCTTGCAAGGTGCAAAGACTTCCCACCAGCTCCAGCGCAGGCGTCAATAACACGTTCTCCGGGTTTTACTCCAAGAAGTGGTGCAACAGTTTGGGAGGCTCCATCTTGAACCTCAAAATGTCCTTCTTTAAAAGCATTCGTTCGAAACACATTCTCACGTTGACTAAGAACCAATGCATCGGGGTAATTATCCACAATCTCTGTGGATATCCCCTCTTCCTGGAGGTTCTTCTTTAATTTTGCTAGATTTGTTTTTATTAAATTAACTCGAAGTACTACCTTTGCAGGCTCATTAAGTCCATGAAGTAAGTCTTCAAAATCTTCCTCTGGAACTTCACCAGAAAGCTTATTAAGAATCCACTCAGGGAATGCATACTTAAACTCAAGGCTTTCACCCAGAGAAGAAGCGTTTGACTCCCATTGATTTAATTTATCGTTTCTGATTTCAGCCCAAGGCGGGAGCTCATTGCCTCTTTCGAGCCAGTATACAAAAAATAGCTCTAGCAAAAGCTCTGAATCATCCACTGGTGATTTACCCAGGATAGCCCATAACCGGCTCCACCACCGGCACATATCATAGGTTGTTTCAGCGACAAACTTTCTATCTCTCGCACCCCATTTTTTATGGGATTTAAAAGACCGCTCAATCACTTTATCAATATAATAACCTTCAAAAAAGCTTTGAGATAGATTGGCTACGACACCGTCAACGAGATGGGAATGTATTCGAACTGTTTTTTTCATAAGATTTAAAAATTAAATGCCAGACCAGTAGTAATATATGTTCCGTTAAATTGGCCGTCACTAAGTAAGTGAACGTGCCCCTTTAAGCCAGTCTCTATCAAGAGCCCCATATTTTCAAAAAGGTCGTAGAATCGAATTCCTGCCATAAGATTGTAATCCAAAGAAAGTGAGCTCTCTCCAGACGTTTGTTTAAAAAATATTCCGCCACCGATTCCAGCACCAAAATACAGAGGAAATTCTGCTTTAGAATCTGGAAAAGAAATCATTGGCATGATTGAAATTTTATAGGGGGTTTCACCGTCAACATCATAGGATAATAAATCGGACCTTAAAAACAAATCCATAGAGTTGGTCCACTCACCCATCCGGTAAGTTACACCTAAATTCATCTTACCTTTATTTTCGAAACTACTTTCTTGACCCCATCGATAAGCTTCGTCAGATATAAATGTCCCCGCATGTACAGCGAGATATCGCGCGCTCCCAAACACATTTGCCACTTTTCGGTTCATATACTTAGATGCAGCTTTGCGACCAGACTTGATATTTTTAGCGCGATCTTCCCACGCTGGATTGTTTTTTTTATTGGAAGCTTCTTCAATCAGAATTTTTTGCGCATGGGCATTTTGAATGAACAACAGAAAACTGATGGCACAGCAGAGCGAAATTTCTAAGAAGCGTTGGCTTATTGTTTTTAAAATCATCGTCGACGAATTTATCTAAGATCGACACCTGTGACTACTGTATTAGCCCAATGACACGTTGCGTTTTAGCTCAATGCAAGGTCTGGGCTTCTAAAACTAAAAAAACTTGCTTGCATAGCCTTTGTTTCTGTTGACCTAGTGTCTACGGAAGCCTACATTCAGAGTAAAACCACTAGATACAGGTAGAAAACTCATGAAGTGCCCTAAATGCGGAACATTTGAAAACAGAGTCCTCGATACGAGAGTTCATCAAGAAGGGGAAGTTATCCGTAGAAGAAGAGAATGTGGGGAATGTAAGTATAGATTTACAACGGAAGAGAACCTTCTTAGAACCTTTCCAGCAGTGGTAAAAAAGAGTGGCCGGAAAGACAATTTCTCAAAACTGAAGTTACTCACTGGTCTGCAAGCAGCCTGTATGAAAAGACCCATTAGCTTAGATAAAATGGAGCAAATTGTAGATCTGGTTAGCTCAAATATTTTAGAAATGAATCGTAAAGAAATCAGTTCCGATGAGATTGGGCTAATTGTAATGGAACAACTTAGAAACGTAGATGACGTTGCCTTTGTAAGATTCGCCTCTGTTTACAGAAACTTCGAGCACATCAAAGAATTCATTGATAGTCTTAAGGGCGAGGAGCCAGAGGTACAAGAAGCCCTCTCAAAATCTCCAAGTAAAAATACAAAAATAAACAACACTGAAATAGACCACTAGTAGATCCCGGAGAAAAAATGAGTGTTAGAAGTCGTTCTCGTGAACTTGTATTACAGCTTTTATTTCAAGAAGAGTTTCAATCAGAGGTAAGTCTAGAGCAAAGCCTCCAACTTCATAAAGACTCTTTTGAGTCAGAGCCAGTCGAATGGGATTATGCCCATAAACTCCTTTTTGGAATTCAAAAAACAAAAGAAGAGTTGGACGCTAAAATAACAGACAGCTCACAGCATTGGAAGCTTAATAGAATGGCCATTGTCGATAGAAATATCTTAAGAATTGCCAGCTTTGAGATGGGCTATCTAGATCTGGCAAAAAACATTGCTATTAATGAAGCGATTGAACTTGCAAAAAAATATGCAAATCCTGAAAGCACTTCTTTTATAAACGGAATATTAGATAATATAGCAAAAAAATCATAACAAGTTATCTAAAGTGAGTTTAGAATAAAGCTATGTTGTATTCCGAACTGAGCTCAAACAATGCTTTCATTCCAGGATCAGATCTATGGATTGTTCCAAGTTTTGCCCACTCAAAATGGGCCTACAAAGTAGATTGGTACTTGGGATTTCAGATGAACAAAATGATTCACATGCAATTCCAAGAGCTATCAGAAGAAGTAAATGAAATTCTTAAAAATGAAGAGTTTGAAGCCCTTCCCAAATATCACTGCTCTCCAGAATGTGATCGACTTTTTGTAACAAGCAAGAAGTTGCCCAATCAGTATGTTATGCAAATGAACTACTCTGATGACATCGACCAGTGGCTACAAACAGGAATTTCTAAAGCAGAGGACTTAAAGGTTAGCTCTGCCCGCTTTTTCCTACCCGTTGGTACAAGCTTGGATATTCAAAGCAAACTAGAAAAAATAAAAATAGATCCCGATTTTCAGTGCAGTCTGGTTAGAGATCTCGGACTTTAAGAGAAATAATCTTTTTTGATTCCGGTCCTACTAGAAATAATTCTTACTATTTCAGAAGAGGTTTCCTCCAAAGAGGAATCTGTCACATCAAAAACCGGCCAACGCCTATTTTCTTTAAAAATTTGCTCCGCATACTCTATTTCCTCGTGAATATGTTTTAAACTAGCATAGTCACCACCTGGATCCTGAAGAAATTTTTGTAGTCTATTTCTTCTAATGGCTTGAAGCTTATCCCTACGAATACTCAAACCAATTATTTTCTTCTGATCCACTGCTTTTAGCTCTTCAGGAACCGAAACCCCTTTAACGATAGGGATATTTATTACCTTCCAACCTTTATGACTCAAAAAAATCGACAAAGGTGTCTTAGATGTTCTCGATATTCCAACCAAAACAATTTCAGCTTCGTCTAATCCCCGTAAATCTTTACCATCATCATGTTTAACAGTAAATTCAATAGCCTCAATCCTTTTGAAGTATTGTTCATCCACAACTCGCAATCTACCACTTTTTAAATCTACAAGAGCTTCCCCGCCAAAAAACTTTTCCAAAGAATCTAAAATATTCCCCAATAAATCAATAGCTGGAAAACCTCTAGTGTTAGCTTCACTCCTAATCTTCTCACGAAGTTTAGGGCTAACAACGGTATAGACTAGGAACCCCTGCCTTTCTTCTACTTCATCCATCCATCTAGAAACTTGCTGTTCCGTACGAACATTTTTGCAGCGTATGATATTCACTTCTTTGTCATGAAAATGTACTAGCGCTGCCCTCATCATATTGATAGCCGTTTCGCCTGTACCATCCGAGATTATATATAAATTATAGATTTGATTCATTTTTGCCTAAAGGTTTATAGCCTGTCTAACTAAAACACCTAAGTCTTCCTTTGGCAAATTGGATTTCAATAGCAGAACCTGATTGTCAGCTAATTGAATTAAAACCTCGTCATATTCATTACTTGAAGAAAGCTTTAAGGCACGAACTGACATTGATTGAGGCATTTTTCTGATCGCATTCTCTATAAAAGAATTAGATAGACCATTCGCAGAATTAACCAAAGGCATATCTAGACTATTGAAGCAAACATAGGATACAGACTTCTTTTTTAGAATTTGTAGAAGTAATTGAAGCTTTGGCGCGGTAAAACTGGCTTTTTGAAATACTTCTTTCGTAGAGGATTCACTGCTTCCGTCATCTATCAGCCACTTTTCAACTCTGTTGATTCCTTTTTGAGTCCAACGAACTAAGGGAGTCAGATTCTTTTTTTGTTGTTTTCTACCTTGCTGCATTTCTCCATTCTAAATCAAATCTTAAAAAAACGAGCCAAAGCTAGATAAAAGCTAGCATACCTAAGAGGAAAGTAGAGGAAGCAATTGCCCTAGGACTAGATCTTAGTAGGACTAATTGCTTCACTGGGAATCGAAAAAATTTATTGGCTTGGTGGTACTAACAGGGAAGAGCTCTGTTGACGAAGAATCTCTACGAAAACCTCGGTAGTCTTGTAGTTCCTGTGATGATTTGGATAGTAACATATGAGATCCATGGAATAATCGAAGTCTTTTACTTTGATTCGCTTCATTCTACCGGAAGTAATTTGCTTTTTGATGGAGTGAGCCGGTAAAAATCCCCAACCAAGTCCTGATTCAATGATTCGCTTTAAAGATCCGACGTTACTGGATTCAAAAACAGGTCTCATTTGAACACCTGCTTTCTTCATCCCTTTGGACAATTGATTGTTAAAGTTAGGATACTCATTGGTCAAAAGAATCAATGGGAACATACCTAAGTCTCTCATATAAACTTCAGAAGGAATCTCCTGTCCACTGGTTGTTGTAGTGCTGGCCACTAACCACATCTCATCTCGGCCGATGAGTTCAGCGACTTTTTCTCCAGGCATTCCACCATACTCACGTTTTGCATCAGGTAAAATAGCAACATCCACTTCACCGTTCTCGAGAGCATCGATCATTTTAATACCTGAACCGTAATTAAGTTTCAGACTTACCTGATTATTATTCTGAAGAAATATACTAAACACGGGAGAAATTAAATGTAAGCCCAGCGAGTTTAGTGTACCCACTCGAATAGGACCAGAAACCTCCGCACCCATACTTTGAATCGAAAGCTCTGCTTGTTTTGCTAAATGAATAATTCGCGAGGCAAAGTCATATAACAAACTCCCCTGAGCGGTGGATTTTGTTTTTCTGGATCCTCTTACTAATAACTCCACTCCAAGATCGTCTTCCAATTGTCGAATCTGTTGGGAAACGGCTGGCTGGGTTAGAAAGAGCTTTTGAGCTGCCGCTGTCATGCTTCCTTCTTGCAAAACGGTACAAAAGGTATTGAGTTGTTGTAGGTTCAAAGGACCCTCCTTTAATATAAGAGGATCTTATAATAGAAGGCTTAAAATGTAAATACTGGGGGGTGTGGGTGGGGGTATAAGTGAATTAAATACATTGTTTGTTTATGGGGTGATTAAGGGGCTTGAGGGGGGGCTTCGAGAGCCTTCTTTTATTTCCCTTCAGTAGAATTCTCTTTCGATTCGGGACGCTCGGGCTCATCCATGAGACGCTTTACCTTCGGCTCCTGCCTCAGGAAACCCTTATCGAAAGAGAATTCTACTGAAGGGAAATAAAAGAATCTATCTGTGGTGGTTTTGGAGGATAGGTAGGTGGACGGGTGGGAGGAAAAGTAGGAGGTTTGTGTGAATGTTTGGGGAGGGATTGTTTTTGGAGATTTTTGGTTTTAATTCTAAAATTGAAGTTACAAATTTGATTCTAAGGTTTTACTTAAAAAGTGCTCGAACTCATCGAAACACTTTTTTGTATGATTATTTTGACCAGTAGATCTCTGCCAATTGAGGAGCTAATTCTCCTTAATTGGCAAAGAATTAAGATCTTGATTTTACGAACAGATAACCACCTAAGGCGAGAATGAGAATTATGATACCGTACAATGTAGTATTGTCCTCACCGTCTTCTTCCTCGTAATAGTATTCATCATCGAAATCTTCATCGGTTAACATATCACTTGGAAATGCGTTTACTAGTCCCTGCCCTAACTGCTCGTTAGCACCACCTAAGGGAGCCAGATTGGGTTGAGAAAAAAGAGCATCCGTAGCAACAACCCTAAGGCTTTGTATAGCTTTAAAAAATTGGTGAGCGTAGTTGGCGTAAAACCTCTGATGAGCGCTGAAGGTTACCAAAACAGCTATTCTTCCCTTTGTTGTGGCGAGGTACCTTGTATAGTAATTGGCTACTTCGCTACTTAAATGAAGCCCGTCAATCCAAACATGGTTACTTACTTTATTCTGCTTTACATGCTTCACTTGAGAGTTGATTGGTTGGCCGTTAGCACCAGAAACAGCTTTAGTTTGGGCCAGAAAACGACTGTAAGCGTCTAGGGAGTCCGTTGCACCCACTTCTTTTGCCGTTAAGATAATTATGGCCTCTCTACTTGCTTTTTTATTTTGGCTTCGGCAAATCCACTCCGTATCCTCTAAATGACACTGCCAATTACTCGGTAGATCAAAACTAACATAAGCATTTCTGAAGTTCTTTGCCTGGGCAAGAGGTAGGTTAGCGAATAAAACGACCATCATTGATATTGCTAGAACTAAAATATTTGGAATAAAACTCTTTAATCTTCTCATAACACCAACTCCCACGTTTCTTAAGTCTAACAGTGAGGGGGAAATATTGGCAAAAGAAGGTCTAGGTTAAAAGCCAAAAAACTTAAGAGATTGCCTCCACTTTAAAATAAGTAGCGATTAGGATGAATGTGGAAGGAACTATGAAAACTTTTTTCATAATTAGGAGCCTTTCTGGCCTTGTTTGACCTGCACCGAGTAAATTAGTATGAATAGCCTAAAGGGGTGAGCTTTGGAAAGTAGCTTTTTAGTACAATTAGACCAGTGGATCCAACAGTTACAGGTACCGAGTAGCCTTCTATTTGCAGTTGGAGTTGTAGCTTTCTGCTTATTCCTTTTAGGAGTTCGAGAAATTGTCTCCTGGTTCACAAAAAATCAACAGGTTCTACAGCAACTCGATACCATCAAATCAGAATTGAACGAAATTAAGCTTCGTCTAGACAAGCAAATCCAAACAGAAATTGATCCTGGCGCAAAAAAGGTTTCTAAATTTGATGTTTTCGACGAGAAAGAATCAAAAAAGAAAGCCCAGTTTCCATTAGATTTATAGGTTTTCCACCTTCAGAACACCAATTTCCCTCAACTGCTCCGCCACAGAACTTGGACCAAAAACCACAATCTTAAGGTTTTTAGGATCTAGATACTTTCTAAGTGCCCTATTTACATCCGACTTACTGATCGAATTAATATTTTTTATATAGTCGTTGAGATAACTGTCTTCTATTCCCCATAATCTTAATGTAAGAATATTTCCTGCAAGTTTAGCTGGAGTCTCAATGGCTCGGGGGAAATTCCCAAGAAAATAGGCCTTAGATCTTTTAACTTCATCTGAAGTTACTCCCTGATCAACAAGAAGCTCTAGCTGCCTTATTGATTCACCTACCAACTCCCCGACTTTTTCATTCCTCGTCGACGATCTAACTACAATTTTACCTGAAGTTTTTCCAAAAGAAACACCTGAGTAGATTCCGTAGGTAAGCCCCCGTTTACTTCGGATTTCTTCCATTAGACGCCCTGACAGACCGCTTCCCAAGATCCCCAAACCGACGCGCAACTCAAGATACTCTTTGATTTTACGCTCAGGTCCAACATGGCCGATACGAACTTGGGATTGTTTTAAGTCTTCTTTGGCCATCAGCCGAATTTCAATTCCCTTTGCTTTCGGCGCCTCGGAAAAATTAAGGTTTTTAACTGGTTTATTTTCCCACGAGCCAAAACTCTCCTCAAGTCTACTTACAATATTAGGATCGAACTTACCCACTACAGCCAAGTAAGAGTTTTTTGGACTATAATATTTTTGATAATAATTCTTTAAGTCAGAAACTCTCATGGAATTAAGATCTTTAATTTCTCCAGCAGCAGTTCGACCATAGGGATGCTCACCAAAAACAAACTCATCAAAACTCTTACTGGCGAAGCCTGAAGGCGAGTCTAATTGTTTTTTAATGGAGGCTATCGTTCTCTTTCTAAGACGATGGAATTCTTTCTTTTGAAACCGTGGTTGTAAAAGGATTTGTGAGAAAAGCTCTAACATTCTATCGGTATTTGTAGATAGCCCTGAAATTTTAAGGTTAGTACTCTCACTCCCTACGCTACTACCATACTTGCTACCCAAGAACTCAATTTCTTCCGCTAATTTCTGAGCACTATATTTACCTGCGCCCTTATTCAACATGGAAGCCGTCATATTTGCCATACCCGATTTAGCCATGGAGTCATTGGCATAACCAGACATAATCATCAGCTCCATTGAAAATGCTGGCAATCGATCATCTTTAAAGAGAAGAACCTTCAAACCATTCGATAGAGTTTTTTCTTGGTACTCCGGTACTTTAAAATTATTTGGAATCGTTGAACTTGTCGCACATGCGCCTAAACACAAAGTTATAATAGCAAATAGTAATAATCTCATCTTACTTCCCCTTCACTGGTACGACTTCAATGACCACTCTTGAATTTTTATTTAAATATTTTTTAGCAACCCGTTGAATATCAGCCGTGGTCACAGTGGAATACTTTTTCAAATCTTTAAAAAGATAGGAGTAATCTCCGAGTAAAATCTCATTCAACATTAGGGCCTCTGTTTTACCATGGATCGAAGTTAGCCCTCTAACATAGGTACTACTTACTTGATTTATTGCTTTTTGCAGCTCTCTTTGTGTAACAGATTTTTTTTGAATTCGTTCTATCTCTCTAGCAATCTTATTCTCCATGCGTCTAGCCTTACCGTTTGGCTTCATTGCTACGAAGATTTGAAAAAATCCGTCTTGCTGGCTACCTGAGTTATAAGCATACAATCCCGTGGCGTCCTGATCTCGATAAACAATCTTATCGTACAATCGACTTGATGCACCTTCACCTAAAATACTTGATAATAAATGTAGAGCAAATCCATCCTCTTCCCCCACTTTAGCACTTCGATAGTTCAAAGATAGCATCGGCGCTTGTACTTCTTTTTTAATCTTCGAGATTCTTCGTCTGGACTGATTTGGCTCTACAATATTTGAGCGCTCAGGTAGGACCGATGGCTTTATCGAACCAAAATACTTTTGGATATAGGATTTGGTTTTTTCTATATCTATATCTCCACCAATGGCAAGCACTGCATTATTTGGCGAATAGAAGGTGTCATAAAACTCGATACATTTCTCAGGAGTGACTCTCTCCACATCCTTCATATAACCAATAACTGGCCAGCGGTAAGGATGGACCTTGTAGAGAGTAGCCATAAGCCTTTCATACATTAAACCCCTAGGGTTATTATCTACTCTTTGACGCCTTTCCTCTTTAACTATCTCGATTTCAGCATTCAAGGCCGCCTGATCAACGATGAGGTTTTTCATTCTGTCTGCTTCTATATCAATAGCAATTTCAAGTTTGCTGCTGGGTGCAATCAGGTAGTAACCTGTGTAGTCGGAGGAGGTAAAAGCGTTCTTTTGAATACCGCTCGACTCCGTCAATTCCATAAATTTTTTCTTTGGATATTTTTTAGTTCCCCGAAACATCATATGCTCAAATAAATGTGCTAGCCCAGTAAAGCCTACCTCTTCATCTTTGGAACCTACTCGATACCATATATTGTGACTTACAATGGGAGCGGAGCTATCTTTATAAAGCAAAACAGTAAGGCCATTTTCCAGTTTATATTTCTCCACATCAAAACTGATGTCTAATTCACTGGCTAGCAATGGTAGACTGAGGCTAAAAGCTAAGACGATTCCAACAAAAAAATGCATATTCACTCCGTAGAAAAAGAATGTTTGGAGTATCATTGCACCCAAGAATTTCGACTTTGGCAATTCCTTTTCAAGAAACGGCTAGAAAGCTAGATATACTTTGTAATTGAATTATTATTGAACCACGAAGTCGCTGAAATAAACATCCTTCACAACACCAGCATCGAGATAAGTATTTATTCTCCTGGCTATTTGATCTTTCAGGAAAAGTTTCCCTTGAATGCTCTCTAAATCATCAAAGTTTTTTGTGTTTAGAATTTCAACCACTTCATCTCTAGCCTTACCACCAATTCGGATCAGCTCCTCAAAACCTTGCTCGCTAAGCATTTCTACGCTCATCTCCAAACGAATGGTTCTTCTCGGTTTGCCACGAAGATTTACTGTGAAGGGCTCCATAGTGAAAAGCACTGGATTATCCTCCATATACTGGCGCATTTCTTCTAGTTTTGCCTCTTCTGTATACTCATTGATTACAGGTGCCTTGTAGCCCAATGTAGAGGAATAAACTAAAAACGCTCCCCCACCAACTGCCGATAGATTCAACACCATAAACAAAAGCATAAAAAGACCACTTTTGTCTTTTTTTGGAACTTCTTTTGCCTCTTTATTTTCTTCATCCGCCATGCTTTCCTATCGGATCAAATAGAGATTCTCTTGAGTCACCCAAGCCCTGACTAGACCCCAACTAAATTATGCCAAACAAAGGTACTGAAGAAAGACTTTTTACAGGCTTTCAGAGGGCTGATTAGTCCTTTGGAACACCGCCTAGTCTTGACAAAACAGGTCGAGAATCGTTCAATAGAGAGTATAGAGGACTACTTATGAAATTCCTATTTTTGGCTATCGGAGTCTATTTCTCCCTTCATAATTTGAACGCACAGGATAAAGTTCCTGAGGGACTTATACGCCTAGGTAACGGCAGCTACTTCAGTGATTTCGCTGTTGTCGTGGATAAAACCTCCAGAACCACTAGTGTGTGGAAAAACGAGAACAATCGAATCGTAAAAATTAGAGATTATGTTAGTGATCAAGGCTCTGCTTCTGGAGATAAAATCCTTGAAGGGGATAAGAAAACTCCTGAGGGTGTTTACTTTTTTAATAAAATCATTGAGGGCAAAAACCTCTATTTTCCTAAATATGGAAAAAGAGCCTACACGACCAACTACCCCAACTTTTTTGATAGAAAAGAGGGTAAAACGGGATACGGCATTTGGCTTCATGGAATTCCCGATGAAACTTCTCTAACGAGAGGATCTGAAGGTTGTGTAGTAATCAGAAATGATGCAGTTATGGAAGTGGGAGACTTTATTGAGCTTGGCAAAACCCCCATCGTAATCAATCCTGGCGACAGCCTAGTCCCGAGAAAAAAACACAGTGAAATCCAAAGTAAGTACGTAAAACTCCTTCAGGCTTGGCGAAAAGCTTGGAGTACTAAAGATATTGATTCCTATATAAGTCACTACTCTGAGAGCTTTACTAGTAAAGGCATGAATAAAACTCAGTGGAAAAAGTATAAGGACTTTTTAAATAAAAAGTATAAGACCATCTTTGTTGAGTTTTCTGATCCAATCATATTGAAACAAAACGGGCAAACTGTAGTAAGGACGATCCAGCACTACCGCTCAGATATCATTAATGACTACGGAGAGAAAACAATTTACCTCGAAGAGGTGGATGGAGCTCCAAAGATCGTTGCGGAATTCTGGAAAAGAGTAGATCACGCTACGGCAAAGAGCGAGATTTTAGCAGGCACCATCTTGAGAGCAGAAAATCTATTAATGCCTGAAACCAACGAGATCTCTTCCAATAACCCCTAGCTTTAAGCATAAAAAAACCAGCTTTTTGAAGCTGGTTTTTTTAATTAAGACTTTGTAGAACTTAACTATAAAGTAAATCCGCCGCCGAAACCGTTGTTGTTTCCACCGAATCCGCCACCCATGTTATCACCACCGAAGCCACCGAGAGGATCGTTAGCTTGTCCCTGCTGCTCAACAACATTATCTATTGTTGTAAGCTCATCCTCGATTTGGATATATTCCATATTATCAGCAGAATCAGGAAGAGAGTTTTCAAAGCTCTGAACCTCATCCTTAGTCAGCATACCGTAACGCTCGTTGAAATCACGCATTCTAACATCAAACTTTAATTTATCGATTTCATCTTTATAGGACATATTCAACCTCATCTAAAATGATTATTATTTATTAATTCCAGTATCGCGGACCATCATCATCGGATTTATCATTATCTACCACCAATCGAAGCTTAGGTCCAGAGGATCGTTTAGACTTTGCCTTAGTTTTCCTCTTCCAGCGGGTAGCCAGCATCAAAAAGGCAAAACCTGAGACCAAGCCCCCAAGGTGAGCCAAATTGGCAACCCCACCCTGACCACCACTGATCATCCAGAGAATCTCAATCCCACCCAATAAGTAAACGAAATGCTTCGCCTTCATCGGGAAAATCATCATGAAATATATGGTTCTTTCACTAAAGTAGATTCCGTAAGCCAACAAAAGGCCAAAGACAGCCCCTGAGGCTCCTACCACAGGCGTGACCAAGGCTTGCATGTTTCCAGTGATAAGTCCGTAGATCAAGTAGCCTACTGTATAAATAAAGGCAGCTCCAACACCACAAACTAAGTAATACTTTAAGAAAAACCTACTGCCCCAGAGATCTTCAAGTTCAGACCCGATCCACCACAGCAAAAGCATGTTAAATAAAATGTGCATAACGTCGAAGCTATGTAAAAACATATAGGTGAACATCTGCCAAATATGAAACTTTTGAACCACGAGAGCAGGGATCAAACCTAGCGTTGTGGTAATATCACCAGAAACACCAAAAACCAACTTACCCAAAATCATTTGAAAACCAATCCAAACGACAAGATTGATGATAACCAGTTTCTTCACCATTCCTTTAAAAGGAAAAGACCTAAACTGCGCACCACCTTGATTCATAAATCCCCCATCTCTGGAATTGAGTTTAAAACTAATGTTTTAGAGCTTAAATTCTACCTGCTGGCTCTTGCCATGCCCAGGGATATTCTTATTTTTATGTAATTTTTCAAATTCAGGCCTTAGTTTTTCAAAAGTATCGTGAAGAGACTCTGAAATCACACGAGTCTTGGCTAAGGCTGGAAAGAAATTTGTATCCCCTGACCACCTTGGAATAATATGCCAGTGAATATGATCTGGAATCCCGGCACCAGCCGCTTTTCCGAGATTTATTCCGATATTCATACCATCGCACTTATATACTGATTTTAAAATCCTAGCTGATTCCCGGAGAAGCAGCATGATTTCTCCATATTCATCAGAACTCAGGTTCTCCAGACTCGCCACATGCCTCACTGGCATTACCATTATGTGCCCTGTGTGATAGGGGTATTTGTTAATTATCGTTTGTGCGGAAGTCCCTAGATACAAGTTGAGAGACTCAAAACCCTCTCCCACATTGGCGGAGGCACAGAAGGGACAGATACTACTTTTTGGTCGCTTGAGATACTTAAATCTGTCTGGGTTCCAAAGCAACTCACGGTCACTAGGCCACCCAGCAAGGCTGAGTTGTTCAACTTGGGCCTTTGGTGTTTTGGAGATTTTCTTTTTCGTAGCTTTCTTTGTTACAGTTTTTTTCTTGGACGCTTTTTTAGCGACACGTGTTTTCTTAGTAACAACTTTTTTTACTCTTGCTTTTTTGGCGGGCGTTTTCTTCTTAGTCGGTTTTTTCTTAGCCATCATTGCTCTCTTGATTTCTTATCTCTGCCATTGTGGCATTAGAAATAGTGGTTTACCGAGCAGACCAAGCTTCAAATCTTGAGCCATCTTTTCTAGTGGATTTATTTTGCCGGCAGCCTCGCCCAACATTTCAAAGAACTCCTCTGGAGTTTTTTGCGGAGTAAAAGTCTTTGGAGTCTCCCCTAAGCCAGTCTCCTTACCAATAGCCTTGAGTGCGTCTCTATAGGTTCCAATTTCATCAACAAAACCGTAATCTTTTGCCTTCACTCCGGTAAAGATACGTCCATCAGCGATAGCTAGTACCTTGTCTTTTCTCAAATCTCTCGCGTCCACAAGATGGTTAACAAACTGCTCAAGGGCTTCGTCTAAAAGTAATTGAAGATATTGTTTTTCATCATCTCTCATCTCTCTAAACTCAGAACCTGTATCTTTAAATTTGCCTGTAGTTAAATTAAATGGTTTTATTTTGGCCCAAGAATACAGCTCGCTAATATCAGCAAAGTTCATGATTACACCAATACTTCCCATTAGGGTTCCAGGGTTAGAATATACTTTGGTTGCGGCACTTGCTACATAAAAGGCCCCACTGGCCACTAAGCCGCTACCAAAAATGTAAACTGGCTTTTTATACTCTTTTTTAATGTTTAGAATTTCTTGGTAAATCTCTTGGGAAGGCCCAACGACACCACCCGGTGAATTCACTTGAATCAAAATACCCTTAACATTTTCTTTTCCCGCATACTCCCTGAGCTGCTTGAGAATTTTTTTTCCGTCAAAAATAACACCTTCTAACTCCAGGGTTAAAATAGAGTCTTCCGACACACTAGTTACTTGCTGCTTTTGAAGGGATCCAATACCTCCAAAAATCAAAGCCGTACAACCAGTCATAAAACCTAAAATTATAATGCTAAAAAAGAACCAGGGATTATTTTTCATAAGTTATTTTCTCCAGATCGACAAACTACTACTGTTTTTTAGCAAAGTCTTGTTACCAGGAGCTAATTGTTGATTTTTATCGCATGTTAGACGCTCAGCCTAATTCTTTTGATTGTTTTGTAAACAGAATCTGGGGACCCTTAGGCCTGAAAGATTTCAAAACGAATTTAACCACCAAGTACTCTCGCTTAATAGACTCAATAGAACTGAATTTTTTCAGAACAAAACAATTAAATTAGTCTATTAAAAAAGATAAAAACTCCAGTTAAACGCAGTCCAAATAAGTTTCAAATACTAATGACATGTAATTTACAAGTCCTTCATTAGAGGTACAATTGTATTCACATTGTCAGTGAATATGCCATCGACCTTCAATTTATTTTTTAATATATGAAGTAGGTATTGTTCTGACTTCATATTAAACGGAAGAGCATCATTCCTAAGGGTGTACGGGTGAATCTTAAAACCTAACTTCTGCGCCTCTTTTAGAAACTGACTAGGCTTCCCTTCTTTATTCATGATTTGGGGAATCCAAGGCCCCAGGCCCTGAGCGTACTTTTTTAATTCCTTGAGTCCTGCCATTTTTTTTAGTTTGTCGTAATCGGTCGTAGATTCTCCCCAAGAGTTTTCTGCAACAAGTTGAACCAGAAAAAAGGGCGTCTTTAGCTCTTTGGAAAGTCGCTTTATTGCGTTAAAATCAAAACACTGTAAAATTACTTCTGTATCTTTATCCATAGACCTAAAACTTAAAAGTAAATCATGAACAATTTTAACACTGTCTTTTCCTTCTTTTAAATGAAAGGCAGGTGCCTTAATTTCTGGATAAACTCCTATTTTCTTTTCTTGCTCACGGTTAAATCTAGATACAGTATCTAAAAATTCTTTTAAACTAGGAATGGAGTTTTGAGGTGATTTTTCTAGGGGGCGACTAGCAAAAGCCGACTTACCGGTTTTAAGGTTTATTCTATGGTTAACTTTCAGGCTTTTGAGTTCTTTCAATGTAAAATCAATGGCATAGTATCTTCCATCAGACCTCTTACGGAGAGGAAAGACTTGTTTAACGTTGGTAGTAGTATCGATATGGGTATCATGCAGAACCACGGGGATAGAATCTTTGGACAAAACAACATCTGGCTCCACATAGTCTGGCTTCCACTTTAGAGCTGCATTTAAACTTTGGATTGTATGCTCAGGATAAATTCTTGGCAGCCCACGATGGGCGATGATATCAAATGCGCTAGCTGAAATGCTCCAGCTTAAAAGTATCAAAACAAAAAACCTCATAAAACCTCCAATCAGAACCCTAAATGACATATAGACATTCAGTTAACTGCTAGAGTAAGCAAAAAGCAATCTCGTTTTTCCTATTGATGTGAATAAAGCTTCAGATGGATAAGAACTTAAATTATTTCCAATACACGCTGTGGAGGGCGCCCCAAAA
Organism: Bdellovibrionales bacterium; assembly: GCA_045110695.1. Lineage (GTDB taxonomy): Bacteria > Bdellovibrionota > Bdellovibrionia > Bdellovibrionales > UBA840 > JBGCGH01. Next base: position 71,209 of record JBGCGH010000016.1, read on the forward strand.
CAGCTTTTGTCCCACTCACAAGTATGGGTCTTTCAAGCAACTTGGGAAAATTGACAATTAAATCGACCAGCTCAGATTCAGTAAGTTCTTTATTTTTATAAGGCTTAAAATCTTCTTCCTTCAATCTCATGAATTCTCGAAGGCTAAGACTTAGTTTTTTACTAAGACTAAGTATTTCTTGTCCAGTGAGCCCTTCTTTAAGATACTCAAAAGTTTCGAAAGAGATCTTGTTATCTTCAAGAATTTGTTTCGCTTCACGACTCTTGGAGCACCTTGGATTATGGTATAGTCTCATGGTTCAATCCCCCATTGTAAGTTCAATCCTAGTAGAACAAATTTTAAAATTCAAACCAAGCTTTTTCCTATTCAGATAAAATAGAAAAAACCTGCTCTGCCCTTTCTAGTTGCTCTTTAAATACATATTCAGCTAATTCAGGAGGCAGCCTGTGCAGAGATTCACGACTCAACTTAACGCCACTACTAGAAGAAAGGGCCGCAAGGAGATCTATTTGATGTAAATCATCTTTACGATCGGTAACATAGTCCTTCATCCATTTAAGCACTTGCTCTCGTACCTGAGCTTCAGAATATTCCAATTTTTCATGTTTAAAATGTCTAAATAGGAGCTGACCAACGATGTCTAGAGTGAGATTCTGCAAACTCAAACTCTGCTTGGATTCATAATTAAATTTATAATAAACACCTTCTCCCTCTGGTAGTTTATCATGTCTAAAGTACTTATATCCAAGGCGACCAATAACTAAAGACCTAGCTACTAATCTTGAAAATTGCTCAGCATTAAAAGGACCATCACCCATAACCGAAACCTTTTTACCATTAAGTTCAACCTCAGAACTCCTTCCATACTTAGATCTGATCATCATAGGTGTAGTGGATGCCAAGCCATCATCTAATCCACGGACTAAGGTATCCATAACGTATTTAAAAGCAAATTTTTCCTGCCCTTTAAAAGGAGAACTTTGGTCTGCTCTTATATAGTCTAAGAATCCAGTAGTGAACTCTACTCGTTTTTTAGCAACTTTCATGTAACGAGGAGGAACTAAAATACTGGCCATATGGTAACTTACATCATGAACTAAGTGGACACCACCTGTAGAAAAAGGGATTTTGCTGTCCCGAATATAATCCAGATATCCCCTCAACGGCCTTGCCTCTAAGTTGTCTGCAACGAACTTCACAGGAATCGATTCATGACCCGCTCGATTCAACCGCTCATTTACAATTTCAATATTACGAGAAATAGTTCCAGGCATAGGTATTGTCATAATGTCTGGTGACATGAGCTCTACTCCAAAAACCTTTGCTGCCGATTCCCCAAAAATAACCAAGGGCCACCTAGGATCACCCTGATAATCAAAACGCATATCTGCGTGTCGAGATATCCAAGTCGCCCCAACTCTCTCTAGTTTTAGTAGCTCTTGTCCCTCTCGATTTACCAAATTAGTTACAGCTCTTACTGTAGTTTCATTTGTCGCAGTACTGTATTTTGTCCGAATTGGATCTAAAGATTCTTGGTATTCAGCACTGCAAATTGGACCACTTGTAGAGGCAACAACCTCCATGCAGATTCCAAATGCCAGTAAAATAGTGCTGAGCTTTAACAAAATTCTATTTTTCACTTGATACCCATATCCTCTTTTATAGATCTAAGGACTTCAAAGTTAAACAAATCGTAATTCTCTCCCCTTAAGAAATAGCAGAATCTGTTCCAACTGAATCCTTCTACCACTGTTTAATTCGATCTAAGAATCAAAAAATAGGGTTTAGGGAAATATCTCATAAATGTGACTTTATTTGTACTACCAACCCCATAATATAACAGTCTTAGACCTATTTACCTTTTTCGATAGGGAATCAAAAATCAGCTCAATTGGATATGGTGGATTAAAACTTCAGTGAGTATATTTCATACTGTTGGGTTAGGCTCTAGCATCTATACATTTATTGGATTAAGTGTCAAAAGAGGCCCAAGTAGTTTATTGGTGAAAGCTTTTTGTAGGTAAATTTGAATGAAGTTTATTGCAAGTATTCTATTACTCATTAAACCTAGTTATTCATTTAGATCAATAAGTGGTGATATCATTCAAAATGATTTTCCTATCGTTAGGTTAAATTTTAAGAATGGATCACACGTTTGCACCGGAACCTATATTAATAATTATACAATATTAACCGCTGGGACTTGTGTAAGTAATCAATAAGTATGGAAAGGACTCTCCACCGATGTAGAATTTATAACCAACTCCGATGAAAAAAAAGTCGCCGTATATTGGTTAAGAAGTATTCCTCACCCCAAATTCCAATCTCGATGGCTTGGGAATATTCATGATGTAGGAGTTATTAAGACAAGTCGTTTTGACAATAGTGGCGAATTTCCAAAGTTATTGTCCGTCTAGATGAAGCGGGGAAGCATATCATTCTTTACGGTTGTGGAAGAATTAATTTAACCAATAAAATTAAGAAATGCCTTTAAGGTGAAAATTCTTATATAGCGTTTCTAAGTCAGCTTATAGTTTGGGATGTATCAGTAGCTCCAAATGATTCTCGGGGAGCCGCCTTTGATAAAACTACTCATCGAATTGTTGGTGTGCATTGGGGAACATGGACCCCACTCTTATATATTCTTAAACTAGATTCTCCTAGTTTTATAACTTCGTTATTTGATATTAAGAACGTGAAATTTGTCGAAGAAAATATGGGAAAGCTATGATTTGATAAAGCAAGAATGAGCTCTTGCGTTTAAAAATTGAATCTACACAGTCACCCGTTTATTGAGCATTGAATCTGAGGCCCATTTTCCGGAAATAAAAAAAGCTCCGGCCCGTTAGATCGGCCGGAGCAAAATAACAATAAATTTCTAAACAACTAGCGTGTGTGTCTACCACCGCCACCAGTTTTATTTACTTCCGGGTGACCGTAACCTTGCTGGTAGCCGTTAAGCCTTGCGCCCACCATTGTTGGGCTCGCGCCCATTTCTATTTCCTCCATAGCTTCTTGAAATTTAAGTTTGATCATATCTTGTCTACTAAGCCTATCTCTTTTTGACGCATCCTCTTCGCCTTCTCTTCTGCCTTCTCTTTCAGCGTTAAGTTTTTGTTCTTCGTTCCAAGGCGTTTGTTGCTCTGGATCTTCCGGATCCATATCATCACCAGTAACTAAACCGCCAGTGGACTCCATTTCGACGCGTACAACCCAAAGATTTGCAGCATCTATCAAGTTCATAGCGGCTTGAATGTGGATCATTGCCTCCCGCCGAGAAAGTTTACCGCTAACTCCTGTTACCTTGATTCTTTCGATTGGTTCAACCTCTTCCAGGTCTCCAGATGCAAATAGTGACGTAGGTGCCGCAAACATTAGAGCAGCGCAAGCAATGAGTATAAGATTTTTAATTTTCATAATTTCCCTCATGGTTTCACCAAGTCAGTTTCCTCAAAGTGGACCCTATACTTGGCGTGTTATTGCCAATTTGGCCGGACCTTAGGGTAGTTTTGGCTAATTAAGAAGGACTTTTAATAAACAAAAACAGCTGTTGAAAACATTACTGAGAAATAAAAAAAATTCAAAGCAGTAGACGGGCTAAGGAGCCTCTAACCGCTTTTGGGAGTACAGAAGGCATGATTAACTTTTTGCAAAATAGATTCTATTTTACACCTCGGGATTTCCAGTCACTCGTTTATTATATAGCTGAGTATGCGCTAGCCTAATCGACACTGACAAACAAACCCGTGCAAGAACTACTGGGAACGAGTAGGCTCTATTTTTTTTAATTCTGGATAATAATATCGGTCGAAAACATCCGGATAATAAATACCGCCGGGAGGGCTTATAAGTGTTATTATTGAGCCACAACTATTTCCGTGAACAGAATCCAAAACTACAGAACCGACTGACTTCTTTCCGGCTGATGCATAAAAATGATCGCGAAGGATCTTCGAAATTAAATATTCGTAGCTATTGTCTTTACAGTTGGTCTTCAAATTAACAAAAATCTTAGTTCGGTCCATTTCAAATTGATAAAACCCGCCAGAAGGATAGTTCTCGAAAACAGAAACGGAATCTTGCGAAAGCCTTCGAATCTGATCTGCTGATTCCAGTCCACCCAAGTGGCTCTCTATCGCCTGAATTTTATCTAGTTCTTCAGTGGAGCACTGCTGGCTATCAAATAATGCCAGAGATTTTTTAAAAGTTCTGTATTTATCCAAAGTAGATAGATTCTCAAAGCTTTTTGGACCGTAGTCATTGCGTGAACTTTCTGGTTTTGAGCTAAAGCATTTAAGTTTTTCAGATTCTGTTGAGCTGATTTTTTCACAACGTCCAACATCGGAATCTAAACCTAAGGCCTTCGAATGCGCTTCTCCGCAAAGATACTCTGTGAACCTATTTATATCCAATCCCTCTATGGCTTCACCCAGTTTTTCTGGGTATTCGTAGAGAACTTTCAACAAGAGGCCATTTATCACATAGTTAGCTCGACCAAACGAACTCAATAGTTCTCCACTAATTGAAATTAACTTAGGATCACCACTGGCAACGGCATCATGTAGCACCCGCTCAAAAAGATATCCTTTTTCTGGGTCATGAAGCGACAAGCTAGACCTCAATTTGTCGACATTTTCAACTACCGCTTCTAAACGTTTGATTGGATCAGGCTCCTCATATATTTTGCGAAATTCTCCGAGACTCTCATCACGTTCAACTGCGAGTCCTATAGAGTAATCTAATAGATCAGAATGATCTCTAAGTTTACTCATTAACTGCTTGAATTCAGCGAAATTGGATTCTACCGCTGATCGAGCGAACAAAAGTCCAACGCCAGCCTCGTTTCGAATTAGTTTTTGGTCAAAGCTAAGCCTCACAAGATCTAGAAAATCACCCTCTGGCATCTGGCGTACTAAATGACGGCAGTCTACATACCGTAAACACTCTGCCAAATCTTTTTGTTGCCCATACCGATTTACGAAATTTCCATTCTCAATTTTAGGTATAAAAGAGGAGGGGTCTAAGCTGCCGTCAGCGGAAAGAGCTACTGCTTGCCTGGCAAACGCTATCAATAGTAAAAAAATTACTCTAGACATAAAGCTCCATAGTTTGCATAAGTCAGCAACTGTAGGTAAAGCCCGGCAAAAAATAAAAGCATACCAGTACATGGCCCATTCAAAATCACCCCGTCCTTGCACTTAGCGAACATTAAAACAACACGCTGAAGTACGCGTTAAACTTTAGGGACTTAGCTGGCGATTAGAGAAACATAAAGTACATTTGGGTAAATAAAAAGGGCTTTAAACAAACAACAAGCGCTGTTGAAAACATTACCTTGCAATAATGAGTTCTCCAAAAGCCGGTCCTTTTTTAGATAAGTAAGACTTCGGCCAGTTTTTCTTTTTGGGTGGCAGTGAAGATTCGAGGATACAAGGCGACTGGATAAATAATTTAATCATGCCATCTATTAGAGGTAGGATCATATCCTCTATCACATTCACTAGAATCTATATCTACAGCTAACTGGTCAACCAGTGTACCGTACCAAGTTCCATTAAACTCGTTGCTCATGCTTAAGCTAGTTGAAACGTCAATGCATGATTCAATTAAGTGACTAAGTAGTTTTTTGGTAAATCTACTAAATTCATGGCTTTCTTCAAGTAAATCCTCATCTAACATTCTTTCTAATCCATAATACCCAGATTCGTACATATGCTTTTTAAGTCCTAAATATATATTTCGATCTGAGATGATATTTTTTATTGTCCTAGTCATCTTGGGGTCAAGTTTTTCATACTGGTTTAAACGCTCATAATTTAAATATGCTGCGAAAAATTCATTTTGAGTAAATCTTGGGAACCGCTCCATAAGCTCCCTAACCAAACGATAATCTCCGGCTGCAGCAATAGCAAAATACACTTGATCATCGTATTGATAAATAGGGGGTCTTGATTCCTCACGTGCTTTTAATAATTCTTGTCTAAACGCTTCAGTAATTTTATTTCTGGATTCAGAGGGCTTATCTTGAATAGACTCAGCTAGGATTTCGACTCTATACCAAAGTGGTAATGAGAGATCTTCTTCCTGTTGATCATCAGATTTATAGACAAGGGGTTTTGATTCCTCAGGTTCTTTCAATAATTCTTGTTTAGCCGTTTCAGTATTTTTGTTTCTGGATTCAGAGAGCTTATCTTGTATAGACTTAGTTAAGATTTCGATTCTATTCCAAAGTGGTAAAGAGAGATCTTCTTCCTGACCTACATTTTTAGCTTGGGCAATACCCGCTATCAAAATTCCGAGTGTTACTATTATCTTTATCATCATTTTTTTCCTATTTTAATTCTAATTTCCTTTTCTTAAAAATAACATTTTGAGGTTCCATAATACAGAACCATCCTCTATAAATGTGAACAATCTATATGCTTTGAAATTAAGAGAGAGACTGTTTAACAATTTACGTCACTAATCACCTAAGGAAGCAATGGAGGAACTGTTGCGTTAAATACTTGAATCTAAATAGTCGCCCGGATACCAGAATACTAGCAGTTAATGAGTAACTCCTCTTCTCGTGGGTTGATATAATCTATAGATAAGTCACTAATAGAGCACCTTCTTAGGCTGTCTGGGGAAGACAGCTGAAAGTACTCAACTGCCGCAATTAGCTCTGGAAACCCATTTGAATCTTCCTTAACTGGATGAATAAGGTGGTTGTAAATTCTATTTTCATCCACAAAACCAAATGCAAGTAGAGGCAACTCTTCGAGCACATAAGAATTTAGGGCCTTAATATGTTTATCTTTTAAATTTTTATCTGGGTTTCGTTTTTTGGCAAAAGATAATGAGCATCTTGTCACTAACCCCTTAAAGGACTGATCATTTTTAAATTAATTATTAGCCAATTCAATTTGAGTTCTATATCTTTTTGACTTCAGTTGATTCCAGCGGATAATCTTGTAGTCACTACAATCGATAGATTTAAGGTTAATGCCTAGTTCTTTTATGTAGAGATCGCCAGACCTCATCGCGAGCTCTTCTGCCTTTCCTAACACTAGAGATTTTCCTTCGAATACGAAATTGTTATACTTTTGGTTAGAGTACCCTATGACAAATGTAGGTTTTTTCTTAAGATATTTTAAAATTAGCTTTAAGCTTTCCTTGTCAATAGGACTTACACCAATACTTAATCCCACAAAAGAGTTTTCCTTAAAGTGACTCGTTCTATTGATAAGATATGCCGATTTCAAAATTAGCCTCATTGTTTTATTTAGTTAACTAAATGTTTTTGAAGTCCAAAATACACTGTCTCAAACTGCAATTGTGTACAATGTATATACTTTGAAATTAAGAGAGGACTGTCTAACAATTTACGTCACACAACGGCTATAAGTTGAGTACTTTTAATCTGGCGGGATAGATTAAAGTAAAAATAAAGATGTCGGTGGATTCTACTGATTGAACACTAGCTATTAAAAATAATTTAAAGAAGGGCCCCAGATAATTTAAACACTATTTGGTTGTCTATATTCCTATTCGTATTCTTTAAACACATTACGGCTTAAGTAAAAATCGGCAAAAAAAATAGGAACCTCGAAGGGTTCCTATTTTTAATATTGAATGAATAAAAAACTGTTAGTCTTGATCGTTCATACCTTTTAGGGCATCACCGAACAAGTCTCCCATTGTAGTTTTGGAAGTAGCTTTTGCTTTTTTCACATAATCATCTACGTTTTTGTTGTCTTCACGTAGTTGAACGATTTTAGCACTCAAGCCAATCTTACGAGCGTCTTGGTCTATTGTGATAACTTCAGCTTTTAGCGTCTCCCCTACAGTCACAACATCTTCTGTCTTCTCAACACGTTTGTTGGAAAGCTCAGAAATGTGGATAAGACCTTCAATGTCTTCTGTAAGTTCTACGAAAACACCAAAATCAGCGGTCTTAGAAACCTTCACATCATGTTGTGAACCAATTGGGTACTTAGACTCAATTTCAGACCAAGGATCACCCTCAAGCTGCTTCACACCAAGTGAGAATCTCTCGTTCTCTACGTCTACTCCAAGAACAACAACTCTTAGTTTGTCGCCTTTTTTGTAGACTTCAGATGGATGATTTACTCTTTTCGTCCAAGAGAAATCAGAAATATGAACAAGTCCATCAACTCCATCCTCAACTCCTACGAAAGCACCGAAATCTGTAATGGATTTAACTTCACCTTCAATGATAGTTCCAGGGGCATAAGCCTCTTTCATCTCATCCCAAGGGTTAGCCTGAAGCTGCTTCATACCTAGAGAGATTCTTCTGTTAGAAGCGTCAATCTCAAGAACTACAACGTTTACTTCGTCACCAATTTTAATAATTTGTGATGGGTGCTTAACACGTTTAGTCCAGCTCATTTCTGAAACGTGGATTAAACCTTCAATTCCCTCACCAAGATCAACGAAAGCTCCGTAGTCTGCCATGTTTACGATGGCACCAGCAAGCTTGGTTCCCACAGGGTACTTCGCTTTAACCTCTTCCCAAGGGTCCGTAGTTAATTGCTTAAGACCTAGAGAAACTCTCTCTTTTTCGTTATCAAATTTTAAAACTTTAACATCAATTTCATCGGCTACTTTAATTAGCTCAGAAGGATGCTTTACACGTCCCCAACTCATATCAGTGATATGAAGTAGTCCGTCCATTCCACCTAAATCGATGAATGCACCATAGTCCGTGATATTCTTAACGATACCTTTAACAACCTGACCCTCATTAATCGTATCAAGTGTTTTAGCACGCATGCTCTCACGCTCTTCTTCAAGAAGTACACGACGAGACAATACAATATTTCCACGTTTTTTGTTAAACTTGATCACTTTGAACTTTAATTTTTGTCCAATATAAGTATCAAGGTTTCTTACTGGACGAAGATCAATTTGAGAACCTGGAAGGAATGCCTTCACTCCGATATCTACGCTCAATCCACCTTTTACTTTCGCAATCACAAGACCTTCCATGATTTCACCCGTTTCTGCTGCTGCAGAAATGTCGTTCCATGCACGAAGCATATCGGCCTTGTCTTTAGAAAGAACAACCATTCCGTTGTCATTTTCTAACCTTTGGATGTAAACCTCAACGGTATCACCCTCTTTTACTGTAAGAGTACCGTCAAACGTGCGGAACTCAGATACGTTCACAACACCTTCAGATTTATAGTTGATATCAACTACAACCCAATCCGGTTGAATAGAGATCACAGAACCAGTTACTACGTCGCCTGTGTTAAACCCAGCACTCTGATTACCGCTCGAGAACAAATCCTCGAATGACTCTTTAACACCAGTGATGTCAAAAGCCGTTGGGTTCGGTTGAACGTCTTTATCCTCAGCATCTAACATTGCCAGAATCTTAAGATCGTTTTGTTGTTTTTTAGTTAAATTTTTCTCAATAGCCAAAAATTACCTCCTCTTGAAACTCAGAGTTTTGGCTCTCTAAGTTTCGCTTAATTTTCCTCCCGCAGGGGGTTTCCGCAGACGGGATGGAACGTATTGTTATAGACGAGATTAATACAAAGTCAAAGCCTAACTTATGGGAAACAGGATTGTTTTCGGTGATTGGTTCTTCTAAAATAGATTTCAACAAGCTAGGGATTCAAGCTGACTTTACATTAGAAATATCAAGTACTTAGGCGAAAGACCATGGAACTAATTAGCTATTGATCTGCAAAGGTTTTTAAGGAGTCTCCCGAAAGCCTATAGACCGTCCAACCGTCTTGAGCACCAGCCCCCACCGATTCATAGAAATCAATCGCAGGCTTATTCCAATCCAAAACAGACCACTCTAATCTTCCGAGTTTTTCAGAAACACAGATCTTGGCTAGATTTTTAAGTAAGGCCTTGCCGATACCTTTTCCTCGGAACTCAGGATAAACAAATAAATCCTCAAGATAGATACCCTTCCTACCCAAAAAAGTACTAAAGGAATAAAACACTAGACTGATTCCGGCAATTTTACCGTCTTCCATCTCGGCCACAAATACCTTTATTCTGGAGTTTTTTCCGAAGACCTCTTCTGAAATCATTTCTTCAGTAGCAACTACTTCGTGTTCAAGTTTTTCGTATTTGGCCAAGGCCTTAATCGCCTGGAAAATCTCAGAAGTGTCTTTTTTGACGGCTGGCCTAATTTTGATGTTTTTCAATCTAAGCCTTTTTAGGAATTTACAATAGTAGAAATTTTGTTCACAACTTCATCGAGACTAAGGCTGCTTGTTTCAATAACGGTCGCTCCATCAGGGATCTGCATAGGAGCGGCTTTTCTTCCGCTATCTTGTGCATCTCTTTTCTCATTCTTTTTACGAATAGTCTCCACGTCGTCCCCTGTTTGACTCGCGCGCCTGGCTGCCCTCAAAGTTTCATTGGCTGTGAGATAAATTTTAATATCTGCATTTGGAAAAACTATAGATCCGCAATCACGCCCTTCAGCTATCAATGATCGGGATTCTGCACACTGCCTTTGTGGCTCCAGTAAAGCCTCTCGAACTCGTGGGTATTGAGATATTTTGGAAGCAATAGCACCAGCCTTTTCTGAATAGACCTTAGAGGAGACATTCTCATTATTAAAATGAATTTCGGTTTGTTCAGGAGCCATTACTACTAGCCAATTGGCTTCAGAGTTTAATTTCAAGACAGATTCTTCACTCTCAATATCTACATCACTAACGCTTGCTACGTACCCTAGTCCTCTATAAAACGCTCCGGTGCTTACCCAGCTCCAACCTAGTTTTCTAGCTAGCTCTCGGCTAACGCTTGATTTTCCTGAGGCGGCGGGTCCATCGATAGTTACAATCACTTTTTTACCTCGTTTAATACTTCTCTTAAACACTTCATGGCGAGTCGATTCTCTTCTTCCGTACCAACACTAATCCTTAAACAATCGTGTAGTCCGTAGTTAGTTACAGGCCGAACAATGACTCCTTTTTCTAGTAGTCTTTGATTGATAGAACTCACATTACGCTCAAATCGAACTAAAACAAAGTTAGTTTCAGAGGGCCAATAGTGTAGACTTAAATTATTCAGTTCTCTGTAGAAAAAATCTAATCCATTCCAATTCATTCGTTGAGAAGCGCGAATATATTCTTGATCTTGTAATGCAGCGATACCCGCTACTTGAGCAAGTTCGTTAATATTAAATGGATTTCTCACCCGATCGACAAAATCAACCACTTCTTGATCCGCAAATACCGCTCCTAGCCTCAGCCCTGCAATCCCGTATACTTTACTCATCGTTCTCAGTACTACCAGATTTGAGTTTTGGTCTAAATATTTAAGTGCCGAAACATATTTTTCGCTTCTAGCATACTCCACATAGGCCTCATCAAAAACTAGTAGAACATCTTTTTTCGTAGAAAAGAAATGAATGATTTTTTCTACTTCTGATCTTTCCAAAAAAGTTCCCGTAGGATTATTTGGGTTCGCAATGAACACAATTTTATGATTCGTGGTATAGGAGCTTATGATATCTTCTGCGCTAACCGTGAGGCTTACTGGGTCGTAGTCTACGTGATCTACTTTCACCCGAGCAGCTTGAGCACAAATCTGATAAGCAATAAATGCCGATTGTGTCGTTAAAATACTATCGCCTTTTTCACAGTAAATTCGAATAAGAAGATCAATCAACTCATTGGAACCGTTCCCAAAAGTAATTTTTTCCGAACCAATATCAAAGTAATTACTGAAAGCCTTTTTTAGAGCTACACATCCTGCATCAGGATAGCGATTGAGCTCACCAATTCTTTGCACTAAAGCCTCTTGCACCATTGGAGAGACACCCATAGGGTTTTCATTACTAGCAAGTTTACTGACTTGGCTAAGGCCATACTCAAGCTTCGTCTCCTCGATGGGCTTTCCAGGTACATATGGTTTTAAATCCATAATCTCTTTTGAAACTTGCATGTATTCCCCCAACTAGATAAGTGATCTTCGGGAGACTATTGAATCCTAGGCATAAAATCTAGATAAAAACCCATTTTTCCCTATAATAGTGCAGGCAAAGTTCACGACCAAGATTGACACAGCTTGTCTTTGACTCAATTGCGGACCAAATGATCAGGCAGTGGGATCTTGCCTAAAAAACGGATTAGAGCTCAGCTATATTTTCCTATTTCAAATACCCTGGCTTGGCCAAGTATTCATCCGTCAAAAATCCTAATTCATTGAATAGCTTGCGTGAAAAGTTCTGGTTATCTGATGAAAGGTGATACTTGGAAGGACTGCTTCTGTTAGGAAGCTTCATAATTAAATTTAGCTGCTCTTTATGAGTAAAAATTGAATCCGTACAAAAATTTACTTGATGATTTATGATTTCTCCGAAAGCAAACCAACCCCTTTCTTCTTCTACATCAAAAACCAAACACATAGCATTGGCTGAGATATTTTCGAACTCTAAGGATTCGCTCCAATGGTATACCGCACGTCTGGGCTTTTCTGCTCCAAATTCATGGCTGTATTCTAATAGCTCTAATCCAAGTTCACTAATAATTACTGACATAATTGTGGCTCTATTTTCATAATGAACAAAATGGTAGTGAATTTGATTTCTATGAGGTTGAATGACAGACTCTATTATATAAATCTTCTTATCTGAATCACAGGTGGGTATTCGAGCTAAGGCCTTATTCAATTGGTTTTGTTCAAATGGCTGATCAAAACTCTCAGTACTGAGTAATTGGCTAGCTCTCTCGTCAAGCTTTGTCCAAAAAAGTTCGAGCCTGAAATGAGATGAAAAATTGGCATCCTGTCCGACTCTTCTCTTGGCCTTTTCAAGAAGCATTAAAGCTGCGTCACCTCCCAATCTAAAGTCTAAAAGAAAATCTGCCTCATCTACATTGTCTACAAAAACTCGATACCCAGCTTTTGTTAAGTAATTGAAAGTTGCTACTTTTAAAGCCTCAACATCAGAAACTTCATCGGCTCGGGAGTCAAACTGAACATAGACCGATTTTTCACATTGGCTTCTAATTTGAGACTGAGCGGCGACTCCAAAAAGCAGGATACTAATAAAACTTAAACGACCCAACTCAGCCTCCTAATTCAGAACGGTAGTAACGGAACGAATTATTTTATACCATGATATGGGGTTAGAATTGGCCTGTAGACTAGCTATTTGTATTTTTTTCTGGTGATTTCTAAACTTACTGAGAAATCAACTATTGGGGACTCGCAATGTAGATTTTATTGAAATCTTTGTACCTGCTGATCAAGGTATCACCTTGCGAATCTCGATAATTTTGATAAAACTCCGTCAACTCTGCCTCGTCTTTCACTCCAAAAAACTTTATGGTACCAGTACCATCTTTTCGAGCGATGGGTGAAACTTCAAAGTTGTCATATCGATCCAATACCAGTAAATATGTTTTAGTCCTTGGGTCAAAGCTAATAAACTCTTCTCTAATTCCGAGACTTCGTTCTTCGGTCCATACAAACACTCGCTCATAAGAAATCAATGCTTTTTCAACTTTCTCCCTCTCCAGTAGCTCTTGAGTTTTTTTTGCTTTCTGAAATTGAGAATATTGAAAACTTAAAAAAGCTGCCCCAAAGACAAAAACTAATAGCGATAACATGGAGATATAGACCGCATTTGCTTTGTAGCTCGTAAAATTTAGAAGCAAAATACTGGCAAAACTCAAAAGAACACAAAGAATGGGAGTAACAATCATTAGCTCACCAAATGAAAATCCGAGAAAAAGGCTCCGGCTACCAAAAGAGGAGCTGCCGGTAGAGTAGGCAGCGGCCATGCCCCCTAAAAAGGATAAAGCAAGCCATATGAGCCCGAGAACAATTACCATTGTGTTCAAATAAAGAAATTTCATATTAATATGCTAGTTCAAAAATTGTCTCTCTGTATATAAAAATATGAGTATTTTTTTTAAATGATAAATTGAAATTTTAAAGGTTTTGGTTAGGTGATAAAAGGATATCTCTCTATTTCCAGTTTTTGATGACAGATGACCAAAAGAGATTTAAAAAATCTATATGTTTAACTATAAAAACGAATCCCTATACTTCATTGCCTGGATAATAGCTGCTGTTGCTACGGCAGGAAGCTTGTTTTTTAGTGAAATTATGCAATTTGCGCCCTGTACAATGTGCTGGTATCAGAGGATCGCAATGTATCCTTTGGTAATTCTGCTTCTAGTCGGCAGCACAAAAGAGATCCAATCTACCTATCGTTTTTGTATGCCACTAGTTGCTATTGGGTGGATCATAGCCCTCTACCATAATCTTTTGCATTTTGGAATCATTCCTGAGACGGCAACACCGTGTCGACTGGGAATCTCTTGTGCAACGGTTTACATTCAACTTTTAGGTTTTATTACTATCCCCATGATGTCACTATTTGCTTTTAGTGGTATTGGTGGAATTCTACTGTTCTTAAAAAGGAAAAAATAGATGAAAAACAAGCTTCTACTTTATGGTTTTGCCGGCATCGTTATTTTTGGAATTTTTTATTATGCTTCAATGGAATATAAAAAATCCCAAGTGAAGAAAGTTTCATATATCGCAAAAACGGAAGAGCAACGATTCGTGAGAGATCACTCCCCTCGCCTGGGTATACCTACTGCTAAAATAGTTCTTACAGAATTTCTTGATCCAGAATGTGAAAGCTGTCGGGCGATTCACCCCAAAATTAAAGACCTTCTAAAAAGATACGATGGTCAAATTCTTCTTGTTGTAAGATATGCACCTTTTCATAAAAATTCTCAAAATGCAGTTCGGGCTCTGGAAGCCGCTAGGATGCAGGGAAAATATTGGGAGGCGCTAGATTTACTATTTGAATACCAACCCATGTGGGGGGATCATCATAACCCAAAACCGGAATTAATATTTCAAATTCTTCCTGAGTTGGGTCTTGATATGACTAAATTAAGAGAAGATATGAAATCTGAAAAAATAACTGAAATCATACGTCAGGACATGATCGATCTACAAATTTTAGGCGTTAGGGGAACACCAACATTTTTTGTTAATGGAAAACAGCCCGAGCGTTTTGGTTTACAGTACCTTGAAGCACTTATTCAAAGGGAATTAAGTTTGTAGTCTCATCTCTAAGCTTTGAGGGCAAATACACTGCCCTCAATCCAAGACTTTTATCTTAACAAAAGCACAAAACAGATAGAAAAGTAGTCACTCATTGAATTCTTAATCAAAAAACCACAAAAGTATGGTTTTTTATCTCTTAAACTCTATTCTATTTCCTATCAATTACTAGACTTCGAATATGGATCTACTATTCCGATAGGTTTGATGTGATTGTTGCGAACGTATGTGGAGAAAGATGAGCAAATCAATTGGTGTATATATTGGCCAGAGCTTTATCGAATGCAGTGCATTTGATGGAAAATTATTGACGGAAAGTAAGCGTTATTTCTCGGCGCAAATCAGCGAAGACAACGCCATTAAGAGCTTCATTGAAAGCCTCACATGGAAACAAATTGATAAAATTATTATTAGTAGTCGATGGCCTAGTAAAATCATAGAAAAAAAATTAAGCACAAAGGTAGCTCTTCTAGTTACAGAAGGTTTTCAAAATTGGCCGAGTATCCGCCAGCCGATTGATAACAAACGATATCGCAGGAACCCTAAACGAGAGAAAAACCTCGTAGAGCGAGACTACATTTTTGGAATTTCTGAAAGATGTAATAGTAATGGCGAAATTGAAGTAAAACCCGATTTAGAAGAACTAGAGTTTTTGCACAAAAAACTCCAAATGATGGAGATACAAACTATAGCCATTGGTTTTCTTTATTCCAACTTAAACCCAAATAATGAAGTATTCATAAAAAAGTTTTTCGAAAAATTAGGATATAAAATTATATGCTCTCACGAGGAGTCAAAATACGAAAATGAAGTGGCAAGATGGTGGCGAACGGTCGTTAATGCATTTGTAAGTGATGTTTACCCTGAAGAATTCTTGCTGTTAAAATCAAAACTGCATACCCTTGCAAAAAAAATTGAAATTGTAGATCATCAGGGAAAGCTAATCGATGAAACTTCTAAAAATCTTTTTGCATCTAATTTTTCTTACCAACATTTAATCACTGACAAAAAAGGTATTAGCCCGCATATTTTTTACTTTGGGCTCGAAGAGTTTACCTATTTAAATGGAGAAAAAATAACTCCCCTTATAGATTCTGAATATGGTCCCATAGCAATTAAGAAACCAGCAACTGAAGCGCTTTGTATACAACCAACACAAGTTCTGGAGCCCGATCACTGGTCTATTTATAGATATAGCAACAAAGAAGTGAACTACGAACCTGGTCCAATGTTGTTCGGCAAGAGCCTCAATCCAACTTTTATCGATATTTTATTTGCTGATTCACAACTAGATAGTTTTGAAAGCATTAGAGATTTTCTTCGTCCAAACTCAAAAAGTCGGATCTTGGAAATTCTCTATACGTTTACAAAAGATACCATTTTTGAAAAGAACGTTGATGGCTTTATCGATTTTATTTTAAAGAATTCTTTTAATAGAATAGCATTAAACATAAAGAATAAAATTCCATCTAATGAGAAAATTTTGATTAGTGGTCCTTTGGCAGGAATTTTCTACGACAGGTTAAAAAACCACTTCCCGAGCTCTTTGTTGGCTTTGGATGAGGATCATAATTTTTTAATAAGTAAACTAATAGTGAAGAGGTATTTTTTATGAGCTCCGATTTTTTATATTTCGAAAGCCTTTTCAATGAATTATTTGAACCTTTCGGGTCCGGAATTGTTTATCACAATAGTGGAATTTGTGTTCATATGAACTACGAACGCCTCTATGAGCTAGGCTGTTTACAAAAAGCTTGCCAAGAAGTACATAAATATATTCCGCTCAATGATGGTGACACCGTAATTTTGAATGATCCCTATTCTGGCGGAGGGGCTTTGAATAATTTCACTCTCTTGATGGGCTTTAAAACACAAGGGGCCAAAAAAGCGGATTTTATCTTGGGCTTGAAGTTTTCCACTCGGCCTACACTCTCTTTTGGAGCTACATTAGACGATGAGGGGCTTAGGGTACCACCAACTCCTATCGCCCAGGATGGTAAAATAAATGAGGCCCTTTTATCAAGTATCGTGGGACACCCCCAAGCTCCCAAAGACTTTGAGTTTCATTTTAGAATGGCCTTTGAGAAATTATTGCTGCTTCACGAAAGATTCACAGACGCTATTGGCATATGGAATGTGCAACTGAGCACAAAAAATCTTAGTGCCTACATAGATCACTGCAATACAAAAATGGTAGATTTCCTAACTCATTTCAGACAAAAAGACTCCTTCCATAGAGAGCAATGGCATTCCGGGGAAAACATATCTTTAAAAACGACAAAAGAAGCGGATCATATGATTTTTGAATTTGGAGATGCTGAAAAGTCTAGTTACTACAATTTAACAAAGCCAGCTGTTTTTGGCGCTTGCTTTGGAGCTATAATAAATACTCTCGAACAAAAGTTCCCATTAAACTCTGGCACCTTCGAAGCCATCAAAATAAAGTTACCTGAAAAATCTTTTTTACAGTCCAAGTATCCTGCACCAAGCTATTTTGGCTTCGTTGAAGGCACGGGTTTGATCGCAAATCTTTCTCAAAAAACCTTAAGTAAATTAGATCGAGATTTTCAAGCTGGGGAAGGAAATGTTGGAACCTGTAGTATTGATATCACTTTTGAAAACCAAACCCATTTTTTTGATCGTCTTCCCTCCGGACAAGGAGCAAACAAAGATGAAGACGGAAGTATGGCCGTGGATAAATGGACCCACTACAAACTCTCAGCCAGCATCGAAGATATTGAAAAACGCTTTCCTATGCAGATCAAATCTACAAGTTTTAGACAGGCATCAGGTGGGAGCGGAAGTAAAAATGGTGGCCTTGGAGTGATTAGAAGTTATGAAGTTAGAGAGCCTGCTTTGTTAAAATGGTTTGCAGGCTATGCAGGGCACGCTCCCGACGGTATAAATGGAGGTAACTCAGGACTCGGTCCTCAGATCATACATATAAGTGGAAATGTGAAAACTAGATTAGATCAATCTGGAGAAATGAAACTAAAACGTGGAGATAAGGTAAATATCCTCACAGCCGGTGGCGGTGGTTTCGGCGAGTAATTTCATAAATAGCTAAGATAGGTTTACTCAATAAAGTATGATTTTGAGACGTCCCTTTCTCTTTTTCGTTAATAATCAGGTGGAATTCCATTTTAGCTCTTGGCCAGAACACTCGTTATACCGATAAAAATAACATGAAAACATCTAGTCTTCTAAGTCTTCTCATTTCTCTGTTTTTAACCGGTTGTTTCATTGCCGGAGACTCTCTAAATCAGGGTTCAGATACCGATGCTAACCTGGTTATTTCTTCTGGTGAATTCTCTCTTAAAAATTCTTTCAATGGTTATGCCTCTAGCGTATCACAACCAATTTTTAAAGGTAGCGTGGATTCCAAGTATAACGGCTCTACAATTAATGTCTTTGAGGACTCGAATTGCTCAACAAACATTGGTTCGGCGACGGTAAGTTCCGGAGAATTTTCTATAGAAAATATAGTCTTAGATTCTTCCATGCCTTCTTATGGGATAAAAAATTTTTATTGGAATTTAACAAATCCTTCCGGTTCTTCCAGCTGTATAAATCCAAACATTAGTTATACGCTATTTCCGAAAAACACATTTTCCATCAATGAGCCTAATGATTTCATTTTCAGTGCGGATGGAAAAACCATGTATTTAATAGATTCATTTACCGATGATATTTTTGCCATGAACTTGGAAGACAAGGGAGTTTATCTCGTTACTGGAGCGCACAAAGGTAATGGGACTGTTATGAATGGTCCAGTTGCTCTGACTATTGATGAAGAAAACCTGGTGCTTTATGTGTATAACACATCTACGAAATCGATTTTTTCGGTAGATATTGCCACAGGCAATCGACAAGTTGTGACGAGCCTGGCATCAGCTATTGGCACTGGTCCTGACTTTGGTATCTTCACTAGGGCGATTACCATGGGGCCTAATGACGGTTTTTTGTATGCCTTGGATAGATCTAACGGTGCAATTTTAAAAATTGACCTGAGCACAGGTAATAGGAGCGTGGTTTCTGATAACAGTGTTGGAACTGGGGTAACTATTTCGAGTCTTACAGATTTCGTATATGACCCTACAACAGGGGATTTTTATGTCTCCGATACCGGCAATAACTCTATTTATAGAATCGCAATCGATACTGGTAATCGAACTGACATCTCAATTAGTGGTCTTGGATCCGGAACATCCTTGCAGGCTCCCACAGGAATAAATATAAGTGCGGATGGCCAAATTATTTACGTATTTGACTCAAGCTTAAGTAGTCTTTTTGGTATTGATATCAGCAGTGGAAATAGGACACTCATTTCGGCAGATGCAAATATCTCTACAAACTCACGCTTACGGTTGGATAAGACAAAAACGAATGCCTATACTATTTCTTCGAGCTCTGACTCTATATCGATGGTTTCTATTGTCGGCGCGACACATGATTTTTTTTACACGGCTAGTATCGGATCGGGCGATGCTATGGTGAGCCCCGATGGTCTTTTCTTAAATTCGAGCGAATCAAAAGCCTACACTGTAGATCCTGTGATGGGCAGACTGCATGAAATTGACATAGCCACAGGACAAAAAACAATCCGTAAGGCAGGCTTGAGCCGCCCTACATCTGTTTTTGTAAATTTGGCTGATGATCTCGCCTACATACTAGATACAGATGATGATTCAATTGATTCTATAAGCCTACCAGGGGGTATAAAGACTTCAGTCGCAAACTCTAGCTTAGGCAGTGGTTTAGATTTTTCATTTGCTGACTCTATGGCAATAGCGGCAAGTGGTGCGAAAGCTTATGTTATTGATGCTGACTCAGACTTTCTAGCTGAGGTAGATCTTAGTACCGGTGATAGAACCACTATATCTAATTCTTCCACCGGATCTGGTACCATGTTCGGTGCCCCTCTAGGTTTAGTATTAAACAGTAGCGAATCCTTGGTGTATACAGCAGATTTTAACTCTGATGAAGTTTTTGAAATCAACCTTAGTTCTGGAGACAGAAGAGTCATTTCTAGCTCGGTGATTGGGACTGGTGTCGATTTCACTCAACTAACAGATATAACTATCAGTAACGATGATAGTACACTCTATGTTGCCGAAAACACAGATGATCTCGTTATTGCGGTGGATGTATCTACAGGGAACCGGAGTATCATCAGTGGAAGTGGCGTTGGAGAGGGGCCCCAATTTGGACGAGTTCGAAGCGTTTTTCCCAGCACCGACTCAAATTTTATTTATGTTATCGACGATTGGGTCGATACCCTCTTTAAAGTTGACCTTAGGAACGGCAATCGCCTTGCTATTAGTAAATAAAAAAGCAGCCAATGTTATCCATTGGCTGCCTAAGTCCTCCAAACCGTGCTGATTCCTACCAGAGGTATGTACTCATCTGGAAGACTTGGTGGCCTCAATAAGGCCTCGGAGTAGGTCACGTTCTTTCCTTCATCGAAATAAAAGAAAGGAGCAAGAGTATTCCCACAATGACTGCATCGCTCAATGCGACCTTCTCCCTCAATAGTAGTCCCGCACTTATGACATCTGCGAATATGATCCGCGTCTGTCATTAGAGCCTCCTTTCAGAGTTTGGCTCCTACCTAAAAACTTATCGGTAATGTTTTTGAAAAAATAAAGTAGCTATACTTTAGGCTAGTAGATTGTTAAGTTAGGAAGCTTCTTCTGGTGAACTCAGCTCGCAAATCTCAGGCTCTTCTTTGCCTGATTTCACATTGAAACTTTCTTCTGTAGAAATGAGAAGAGAAAGCATATTTCCCACCATCTGACAGAACCTGATTTCATTTTCATCAATCTTTAGATGCTCTTCAGAAAACCGGGTTGAGAGTGCACCATAGAAAACTCCAAGTTTAAAAATTGGAACTACTATCATAGAGTTAAATTGGACCGACTCAAAATTTTCTTTTATAGATTTCATCAATGGGTCCTTCGCAAGATTCTCCATGATGACTTGTCTCTCTGTATTTAAAACATAGTTTACTTCAGGGTATTTATCCAAATCTAACTCTAGGTGCTGTAGGTTTTTATCATCACTACTTGCTCTAACAACAATTTTTCTGTTTTCAGGCTTAGTTTGTACCAAAGATATTCTTACAGCCTTCACTGTCAAAGCCAGCATACTAGTTAGATTAAAAGCTCTCTCATGGATACTCTTTTTACTCGCAACTTCCTTTATCATCAGCTCGGTGTACTTGAAGAAGTGGGCAGCCAATCGCTCATTCCCCTTGTCAGCTTTCTTTTTAACTTCTTCTTCTCTTGTTTGAACGTGAAAGACCAAGCGGCTTACCATATTTTGTACATCATAGGGCTTTATGATATAATCTGAAGCCCCTGCACCAATTACCGTTCTCACGTTCTCCATAGAATTGTGAGACGAAGTTACGAGAACTTTTGTGTGCGCTTTTAATTTTGGAATGGTTTTTATAAAAGAAAGAAGCTCCATCGCAGGACACCCACCAAAAAGCATGGCCATTACCACAAAATGTGGTTCAAACTCCTCTACTTTTTTCTTTATGTCCTCACCTTGAAAAATGGTCTCCGTTTCTACATTGTGTTCCTTTAAGAAATCACCTAACGCACGAGCTATCGGAGCTTCACTTTCAGCAATGAGCACTTTCACTTTGTCCTGTGCCATAGGCTCTTATCGGATAAAAACTGCATAGGTTTAACTATGACGCAGCGTGCTTCGGGCTAGATTTGTGATCACTTTCTCAAAAAGAACGGCTTATCCCATGACAAGTTTCATCGACCCCATTATCTTGGCGATTAAAGTCCAGGTTTGAGGAGCAAGAATGTCATTTATCGTATTTGAAGGAATTGATGGGGCCGGCAAGAGCAGTCTAATGAAGACTCTGAAAACGGTTCTTTCTCAAAAAAATATATCCTTCATAGAGACTCGAGAACCTGGTGGAACTCCACTAGCCGAGGAACTCAGAGAATTGATAATTCAAGTTCGCTCCGACTCCCCCACCCCAAGGGCTGAGTTACTCATGTATGCAGCGGCAAGAGCACAACATGTTGATAAACTCATCCAACCCAAATTAGATGAAGGTCAATGGGTAATTAGTGATAGATTTACTGGTTCTACCTGCGCTTTCCAAAAAGGTGGGAGGAATTTATCTGAAAGCGATATTCAATGGTTAAATTCCTATGCAACCAATGGTCTAAAACCGGATCTAAATATTTTACTGGATCTGAGTGTTGAAGAATCTGAAAATCGTAGAAAAAAGCGCGTCGAAGAAACTGGTGTAGAACAAGATAGGTTTGAGCAGGAGCAAAAGGATTTTCATCAAAGGGTTCGAGATGCCTATCTAAATCTAGCAAAAGTAGAATCAAACTGGTTAGTATTAAATGCATCCTTGAGCCAGGAAAAACTAGCTGAAGAGATGATTTCCCAACTAGAAAGAAGAGGAATACTTTGAGTGCCTTTGGAAGAGTTCTAGGAACTGTGGTTGGACACGAACAACAAATTGAAGTTCTTGTCACAAAGGCAAAAGACTCTAAACTCAGTCATTGCGTACTACTTCATGGCAAGTCCGGGGTAGGTAAAAGGCTAATCGCCTGGGGACTCGCACAAGAAATCTTATGTGATAGTCCTAAGGATGGAAACGCTTGTGGTTTCTGCCCCCATTGCAGCAAGATTCAAAACCACCACCATGAGGCCATTCTAGAAATATTACCAAAGAACAACCGTATCAATGTGGACGAAGCCAAAAAAGTATTAGAATTTGTGCAGCTTGCAAAGATTGGAAAAGCGCGTTTCGTAATTATAGATGGCGTTGAGAAAATGAATCCACAAACAGCCAATTCATTACTTAAAAACCTTGAGGAGCCTGCTGCTGGAACTTTCTACTTTTTGATTACTAGCAGCCTTAAATCAGTACTTCAAACCATTCGCTCGAGGTCGATGCAGATCCAATTCTCGCCACTTTCAGGAGAACAAATGCGAAGGGTGATGCCCAGTGCTGAGGATTGGATGCTTGAGGCCGGCAATGGCAGTGTAGAAAAGCTCAAATCCTTATATTCCGACGAGGAGAAAGAATTGCGAAGCAATGTTTGTAATCTTTTTAATCATCTCTCCAGTGAACATGGCTATGTAAAACTCTTAGAGCTGATTCAGACTCTCAGCAAGTCTAGCAAAGAAGAGTTTTTACGGGCTCTAGCTGAGATTCAAAACTTTATTAGAGACTGTCTAATGGTCAAAAAGGGCTATTCAGCTAAATTTTACCAAGATCAAATGGAACTTATTGAAAAATGCGCCATACTGCCGGAGGCCCATCTATTTTTTTTCCTACAAAATTGCATTGAAAAAGAACAAGAGTTACACTTAAACACGGATCAAAGCCTGATACTTGAGAGTCTATTTCTCAAGTTTGAAAAGGCTTATCAAAACAGGAAAAATTAATGTCTGAACAAACGAATAGCTCAGGTCTTGTTACCTTAGATAGCTCGAAGAATATTACTCTCGGTGAGAAAAGCTTAAAAGCCAAACCCTTAGATTTAAGTGCGATGCCAAAATCAGCCTTGCCCCCTGATATAGAGAAGCGCTTCCTCAGAATGGTTGGAATTCGATTTGGTGATGGTGGTAGAGTTTATGACTTTAATGCCGGCACCGAGGTTTACAAAATGGGAGAGGCCGTAGTGGCAGAAATCCCTGATAAAGGTCTCTCGCTTGGTTTTGTTTCGAAACCACCGATGCGGATCGACAATACAGACTTAAACTTAAAACTAAAAAAAATTCAGCGTAGAGCAACTGACGAGGATGTTGAAAATATTGAGCAACACAATGCTAAAGAAAAAAATGCTCTCATGAAAGTAAAAGAGCTTGTTGGAAAACATGGACTTCCGATGCATATCCTCAGGGTGGAGTACTCTATAGATATGCGAAAAGCTATGGTCTATTTCACGTCCAGCCAAAGAGTAGATTTCCGCGTCCTTTTAAAGGATCTACTTATCGAGTTAAAATCTAGGGTAGAGCTAAGACAAGTTGGAGTGAGAGACGAGACAAAAATGAAAGGCGGAATAGGTCCCTGTGGTCAGGAACTTTGTTGCTCTAAGTTTATCAATAAATTTCATCCTGTTTCCATAAAGATGGCTAAAAACCAAAACTTATCTCTAAAACCGACAAAGGTCTCTGGAAATTGCGGCCGACTCAAATGTTGCCTAGCCTATGAAGATGATGGCTATAATGAAGAAGGCAAAAGACTTCCTAAAAGAGGAAGTAAGTGTAGTAAAAAATGTGGTTCAGGCGGTTGCGGTATAGTTAAAGATGTTAGCCCTCTCAGCAGATTGGTCACAGTACAGTTTGAAGACGGCTCTATTGAAATCTTGAAAGCCTCAGATGTGGTAGCTGAAGGATCCTACGACCCTAGAAAAAATCATCCTAACGAAAGTATCGCCGGTGATAGCACCACTGAACTAGAAAGAGTTGGAGATAAAAAAGACATCACTGAAGAGAATGAGGCGGAAAACAAACAATGACTAGTTGGACAGATATTCACGCTCATTTAAATATGCTTGAAATTTCTGTCGATGAGGCTCTCGCAGAGGCTAAAGCACAAGGCATTGAACAATTAATTACCATTTGCACCAACTCAGAAGACATTGACTACGTTTTAGAAACAGCTAAAAACTATTTTCCTAGGGTTGCTTGTAGTGTGGGAGTCCACCCTCATGATGCAAAAGATTGGAACCAAGAAATAAAAAACAAAATACAGGCCAACGTAGACAAAGACTACGTGGTTTGCCTAGGTGAAATGGGCTTGGACTATTTCTATGAAAACTCACCGATAGAGCAGCAGAAAAAAGCATTTAGAGAGCAATTGGAACTAGCTTTAAAACATGATCTTCCCGTTCAAATCCATACAAGAGACGCAGAAGAGGATACCATCGAAATACTTAAATCTTTTAATAGTCCCTTTAAAGGAGTGATACACTGTTTTACTGGCACCAGCTTCCTGAGAGATGAATCCTTAAAACTCGGACTAGACATTTCTATTAGCGGAATTGTTACCTTTAAAAGTGCAAAAGATCTTAGAGAGGTTATCAGTGAAGTACCACTAAACAGAATGCACATTGAAACAGATTCCCCCTTTTTAGCCCCCGTCCCTATGCGTGGTAAAAAGAATCAACCGGCCTTTGCAATACATACAGCCGAATTTGTAGCTAAACTAAAAAATGTGCCGATGGAAGTTTTGAAAGAACAGGTGCGGATCAATAATCAAAGAACATTTTCAAAATTATTTGCCTCTACGTCATGAAGACAAATCCTTCAAAATAAGCTCTATTGACCCCCGTAGGAATTAGTACTATTTTTTGGATCACCGGGGGGAGATAAATGAGAAACTTTCGAGGCTTGTTTTGGACACAATTTTTAGGCGCCGCTAACGATAATTTCTTTAAAAACGCATTAGTCATGCTGATCGCCTTCAAGGGAATGAGTGTTTGGGGTCTAGATCATAAGTCAGTAGTGGCTCTGGCTGGGGGAATTTTCATTCTACCCTATTTTCTTTTTTCAGGTATCGCAGGACAAATTTGTGACAAATGGGAACGATCCTACGTCATTCGCATTACAAAGTTATGGGAGCTACTAATTATGCTCCTAGCGGCTACTTGCTTTCTTCTGGAGAGTTATGGTGGTCTTTTGATTGTCCTATTTTTTATGGGCATGCAATCCACTTTTTTCAGCCCCGCAAAATATTCCTCTGTTATTGATCTCACTGAAGATAAAGATTTTGTTAAAGCCAATGCGCAAATAGAAATGGGTACTTTTTTAGCTATTCTAATCGGTACCATCGCAGGAGGTATTGCGGCAGACACTGAAAATATAAATCTTATTATGTCTGCAATTTTGTTTATGGCGATACTAGGGATCCTTAGCTCATTTAAAATACCAAAAATAAAAAGACTCATGCCCGAGCTTGAATTAAACTGGAATTTTTTAAAAACAAATTGGGATATTACAAGAGACGTTTTTCAATCCAAGTATTTAAGATATACTATCTGGGGAACCTCTTGGTTTTGGTTTTTGGGAGCCGTCCTTCTAAGCCTCATTCCTGTTTTAGTAAAAGATACTTTTCACTCCTCTCAAGGGGTAGCTACACTGTTTCTTGCCTGCTTTACTATAGGCATTGGTATTGGTTCCATCATATGTGAAAAACTCTCTTTTCAAAGAGTAGAATTGGGACTCACACCCATAGGAAGTATTGGACTAAGTATATTTTTTATCGATCTTGCAAATATTGATATTAGTTGGGTAGAAAGTATTAGACAGGGGCCTCTTTTGGAAATGGCCCAGTTTTTTACCTACCCCAATTCCTTGAGAATATTGATAGATATGATACTAATTTCCATCTTTTTTGGGATTTTTATCGTTCCCCTCAACTCCCAACTTCAAAAACTCGCGAAACCGGAAAAGCGCTCGCGAGTGATTGCCGTAAACAATATTGTAAATGCTTTATTCATGGTTTTAGGAGCCATTGTTTTAATGGTTTTTCATAATCTAGAGATTGGGACAATGGATATTTTACTCTACTTAGGCCTAGCAAATATTGTGATAGCAACAATAATTTACGCCATCATCCCTGATTTTACGCTGAGGTTCATTGCATGGATCATCGCGAGATTAATGTATAGAATAAATGGAAAAGGCTTTGATGAAATTGCTGAAAAAGGGCCAGGGGTGATAGTGAGTAATCACGTATCTTATGTTGATTGGCTTTTAGTTATGGCTTGTGTAAAAAGACCTGTCCGCTTTGTAATGTATTATAAGTTTTTTAAAATACCAGTAGTCAAATCCTTGATGAAACAAGCTGGTGTAATACCCATAGCTGGTAAAAATGAATCTCCTGAAATTTTGAACCAAGCATTTTTATCAATTAATAAAGCTCTGAAAAACGGGGAACTTATCGCAATTTTTCCCGAAGGTGGTTTGACTAGAGATGGAGAGCTGAAGGAATTTCGTACTGGAATAGATAAAATTTTGGAAGCAAACCCAGTACCTGTTTATCCGATGATCATTGCTAATATGTGGGGAAGTCTCTTTTCCCATAAAGACGGAAAAGCGGTTAAAAAAATGCCAAAGAGGTTTCACCACCGAGTAAGACTAATAATGAATAAAGTTATAGAAGCAAAAAGTACGGATTCTCAAAAGCTGAAAACCAAAATAAAAGAGATGCTAGAATCGGACTCCATAGCTATAGAAAATTAAAATGGCGGCTCCTTGCCTATCACTTTTTTAATCCAATCTTTTTTTATCACTTCCTTGGCTTCCAAGCCGGTGGTAATGAATATATTCTCATAGCCCTGATCTTTTAAGTTCTCAGACCACAGCTCCCCTTTTAAATCATTTCCCAAATTGGAATCTAGAAAAAAACTAGTTTCCTCAGTGCCTAATTTAGAAAGGTCAGCTAACAATTCCTCTGGTTTTTGGTAAACTCGTAGATCAATTTTACTTTCATTAGCTCGCATTTTCCAAGTCAAATGAACCAAGGGATCATCATCTAGTAAAACAATGGGGCCACTTTTACATATTGCAATTTCACTCTCATTTAAGTTTACAAAAACAGAGTCTTTGGAGCTTTTTAGATCAACTATTTCATTTTCATTTAACTTCAATTTATCTATCTTTTTGTGATTTATCTCAATCCTTAACTCTCCAACCATTGGCTTCGGTATAGATCTCATTCCTATTTTAGAAATCCTTTCTAGTATCTCTACTTCATCAAACCTTGAAGAAACTAAGAATGAACTATGAGTGATACCTAAACGCTCAGCGGCTTCTACTCCATTTAGTTCACTTCCTAAAATCTCATAATCCAACAGAAACACAGCATCTTTCGTATTAATACTTTCAAATTCCTCAATCAAAGTTTCATAGTCAAAAAAGTTTAGAATCTCGACTGGAGTCGCCTGCAAGGAAAAACGCTGGCGCCAAATTCTATGAATATTTTCATTGTCATCTACGATAATTATTTTTTGCTCTGATGAAATTTCAAGTTTATCCACAAACCAGTTGGGTGATTCAATTCGTTGTAGTTGAATATCTATCCTAGTCAATCCTGGTCTTGAATGTACTTGAAGATCTCCTCCCAACCTTAAAATATGCTTGTAAGCATGATAAAGTCCAAGCCCCTGGCCATTTTGCTTTCCATGGCTAAAACCTTTTTCTAAAATTCTATCCATTATCTCATCTGGAATTCCAGGACCATTATCAACAATAGATATATTCACTATTTCATCATTACTACTAACTTCGACACCTATGTCACCTGAACTGCCCAGAGCTTCCACAGAATTATTGATAAGGTTACTCAAGATCCTCTTAAAATCGACGGAATTTACAAATGTAAAAGCACCGTAAGAATCTCCTAGAAACACGGGCTCAATATATATACCGGGTAAGTTTTGGTATTGAATTCTTTTTTCAGAAACAATATTCTTAACAAGATCAGCGATCAAATGGGCTTGGTATTGATTTTCGTCAGCGATTTTTTTATTACGCAAGTCATTCACTATGTCCTCAATTCGGCTTATAGAGGAGGCAAGCATTAGACGTTGCTCTTCCGGAATATGGGAGGAAATATCCTTCGTGGACATTTTCAAAGCAAGAAGAGGGCTTTGGATATCATGACTCACCTGGGAACTGAGCTCCAATCTGGCAGTTAGACGCGCACGCTCAATTTTGCCACTGACAAAGATGAATATTAAGCCATACAGAATCAACCAAAATAGTAACAAAGCTACAATCAAAAACACATTATTGTTAAAAGCAGATTTGATACTAGCCTTAACACAAATTGGTATTGTTATTTTTGGTGATACAAAGTCACAGGAATAACCCACTTTACTAACGGTACCCAATACAACATCGGACAATACAGATTCAGCACCTACTAGTTTCACCAGTTTTTGAAGATCAATCATTGCCCGGAGGGTACCTAGGTGATCCCCACCTTGATTGATTTCAAAATCTTTGTAGTAAAATTTTTTATGAAATGGATCTTGCTCCCAAACAAAGCTATGATTTACTAAGGCTTTATATTTAAAGCGATCCACCGGGTTTAAAACATTCTTTCCGAAATATACTCCACTTTTATCAAACATAACTATATGAAATCTGTCCCTAGAAGAGGCTACAAATTGCTCAATACCCTTAAGTGCTGCCCCTCCGGAGTTAAAGAAAAAGCTGGTTGATATTGAAGAGTTGTTTATAAATGAGTGAAACGAATCCTCTACACTATTTATCTCATATTCAAATCTTTTCTTATAGTTTTCACTCTTGGTATTTAATTGAGATTGAAAATTAAGAGAGACAACAGCAATAGTAAATAATAGGGAGACTAATCCAAAACCAATACTTAAACGTTTTGTATCATTGGTACCTTCTTTTTTATTTACTAACCATTGTCCGAGCCACGATTTCATATGGTCCCCATATTTTCGATGATTTCCTCATCAAAACTGAGATTCAACACAGACATAATATCATTTGGAATATGAATATCTTTTTCTTTTGCAACATTTGGGTTCACTAGAAACTGGTAGTAAAATCGCTTCTCAAAGCCTACTGGGAACCGCTTATCATCTTTTAAATACTTAACTACTAGCTCCCCAAGTTGAGCTCCAATAAATTGACTATTGGATGCCTGGGCAAAAAGAAGACCTATTTTTATACTGATGTCGCTCAATCCGACAGTAATTCCTGAGACCTTTGATCTAACTAGATTACCAATTGTGCGTAGTTTTACTTTATTTCCACTATCATCAAGAATATTGTAGGGAATCAAGATCCAAACCAAATCCGCAATCTTATCTAAACGAGGTAATTCTTTTTCCCAAACTGAGTATTTGTTTGATTTAACTATTTCAACGATTTCCGCATCCGTTTGAGCTAACTGCGATTTTACATAAGGTATCAAACTGTAAGATGTCATTTCATCAGAAGTTATGAGAGCCACTCTCTTTGCGGGCTTAACTCTTTGAATGAGCTGGAAGGCTTCTTTCACCGGTTTTTTATCGTATATTCCGCCCTTATATCGCTCTGGATCTTTGTTATACCAACTGATGCTACTTAAGGGTCTGTTCATTCCCATCAAAAAAATGGGACCAGTAAATTGCGATGGTAAGGGATGCATCACATCCCCGGCCTCATCGTCAGCAATCACAAGAATAGTGGGCTTGAAGTCGGCAAGGTGTTGATGGAGCCGGCTTCTTTCTTCACTCACCTCTTTAGAATATTTTTCTAGATTGTTTTTATTGTAGGGAGAAAATACATGCTTTAGTTTTCCATAGTCGAGATTTACAAAACGAATCTTACTGTCTGGATATCTAACCTTGATGGCCTTTTTAAAGCCTTTGTTTAGCAGCATTCTTCGGTGTCCACTAGGATAGCTATGAACAAAGAGAAGCCTTTCCCCTGAAACCTGCTTATCAATAGTATTTGAAGCGAAGGAGGGAAAAGAAAAATTTAGAGCTATAGTAAACAAACTTAGTAGTTTTAAATTCATGCTTCTTAAAAGAGCAATATTTATTCCCCTGAAGTGCTCCCTATTCCTTTTCAGGCCCGAGAATCTACCTTATTCTTTCGTTGGTCATTTTTTGCTAGTTAGCGTTTAGGTATTATACAGATGATTTAGTGAGTTTACTTTAACTCTTAGGCATCACTTAAGCCTGCTGGTTTGATTTTGGTCACTAGGAGAGCTTGCCAGGGACTCAACAGAAACAGACATAAGTATCAATAAATTAAATCACCGAATAATTAGTTGGCTAAGATTGTAGACCTACCGGTAAACTAGTCATTTTCTATATTTCTTTTGTACTTTATTGGGTTTAGAAGTAAAATTTCGTCGTTCAACTAGCATCCAAAAAGAGGGTTTCATGAGTAAAATAAAAGTAGGAATTAATGGTTTTGGTAGAATAGGTCGAATTCTATTTCGAGCAGGCTTTGATAAGTTAGATATCGTTGGAATCAACGATACAAGCGGAGCAAAAACAGCAGCTCACCTTTTAAAATATGACTCCTCCCATGGAATTTATGATAAATCAGTAGAGAGTACTGAGAACTCTATCACTGTTGACGGTAAAGTCATCCCTGTGTCTGGCTCAAGAAACCCGGAAGATATTCCTTGGAAAGAATGGGGTGCTGATATTGTTTTGGAATGCACGGGAGCTTTTAAGCACCAAAAAGATCTTGCTCGTCACATGACAAATTCAGACGTAAAAAAAGTATTAGTATCAGCCCCAGCACCGGGAGCAGATTTAACGATTGTTTATGGAATTAATCATAAAGATTATGATCCAAGTAAGCACCAAATCATATCCAACGCCAGTTGCACAACCAACTGCCTAGCACCTCTTGCAAAAGTTATAAACGAAGACTTTGGCATCGAATCTGGAATGATGACTACTGTTCACTCCTATACCAATGACCAACGAATCTTGGACTCAGGACACTCTGATCTTAGACGGGCAAGAGCTGCCGCCGTTTCTATGATTCCCACTACTACGGGAGCAGCAATTGCTGTGACCAAAGTTCTACCTGAACTTGAAGGAAAAATCGATGGCACTAGTGTTAGAGTTCCAACTCCAAATGTGAGTTTGGTAGACTTCGTAGTACAAACTAAGAAAAAAGTAAGTGTTGAGTCAGTGAATGAATCGCTTACGACGGCTTCTAATTCTTATTTAAAAGGAATTCTTGCCACGGAAGAGGCTCCCCTTGTCAGCTGTGATTATATGAGTAACCCTTATAGCTCGATTGTCGACAAACCATGTACAATGGTAACCGGTGATAACATGGTGAAGGTTTTAAGTTGGTATGATAATGAAGCTGGCTTCAGTCACCGAATGATTGATATGGCGCTTTTTATGGCGGAGAAAGGTCTATAAATGTCCACACTTAATGGAATCCAAACTTTTGAAGATTTGGAGCTTTCACAAAAAAAAGTTTTCATGAGATTGGACCTTAATGTCCCTATCGAAGACGGCCAAATCAAAGATGAGCTTAGAATTCAAGCGGCAATTCCTAGTATTCAACTGGCCCTAGAGAAAGGGGCAAAGCTAGTACTATGCTCTCATTTAGGGAGACCTAAAAGCTCAGAAGACAGTCAATTTAGCCTCATGCCAGTGGCAATCCGATTGAGCGAAATCCTTGGTATTGATGTCAATCTCATCGATGACTCTGAGAGTGATGCTTTAAATTTACTTTTACCTCAACTGGGAGAAAAGAGCATTGCTCTTCTAGAGAACGCTAGATTCTTAGCGGGGGAAAAGAAGAACGATGTGAATCTATCAAAACAATTAGCAAAACACTTTGATGTTTTTATTAATGATGCCTTTGGAGCAAGCCACAGAGCTCACGCTACCGTAGTCGGTGTGCCGAACTATGTTTCCACAAAAGCTGTTGGTTTACTGATGGAAAAAGAGCTTAGGATGTTAGATAAAATGGTTCATTCTCCAGAACGACCATTTACCGCTATTGTGGGTGGCTCTAAAGTTTCCGATAAGATCGGTCTTCTTGAGAACTTACTCGATAAGGTTGATAATTTCATTATCGGTGGAGCCATGGCCTACACCTTTTTAGCCGCAGAAGGATTTAGCATTGGTAGCTCTAGAATTGAGTCAGACAAAATATCTTTAGCCAAAGATTTAATGGATAGAATCAAAGTAAGAGATAAAAAAATTCTTTTACCTGTGGATCATATCGTTGTTGAAAAGCTGGAAGAAAATGCAACCTACCAAGCCACTCAGAATGAAATTATCTCTGAGGGATGGATGGCAGTAGATATTGGTCCTAAAACCATTATCAAGTTTAGTGAGCTTATTAAGACGTCTAAAACAATATTTTGGAACGGCCCCATGGGGGTATATGAAATGGAAGCCTTTGCCAAAGGGAGCATATCCATAGGAAAGGCCATCGCCTCTTCTGAAAGCTTCTCCATAATTGGTGGTGGGGATAGTGCTGCAGTGGTTCGCTCTGCGAACTTGGCGGATTCGTTTTCTCATATTTCAACTGGTGGAGGAGCGAGTCTCGAGTTTCTTCAAGGTGAACCTCTACCTGGAATTGAAGTACTAAGATAAGGAACCATATGATTATCGCAGGAAATTGGAAGCTAAATCTCGGACCCGATGAGGCCAAATCCCTAATTGAACAAATTACTGAGGCCACCACGGATGAGGCACAGAATCAAATTATAGTGTTTCCCTCGGCTTTGGCTATTTCTGCCTCTCTTCAGGCAAGAGATAAATCAAATATAAAGATCGGAATTCAAAATACACATAGTTCAGCAAGTGGTGCATTTACCGGAGAAAACTCTGCCTCTGTTTTTAAATCCATGGGTGGTAATATCGTTTTACTGGGTCACTCGGAGAGAAGGCAGTTATTCAGTGAAAATAACGACAGCCTTGCAGCAAAATTGACGTTCATCGAATCAGAGAATCTGGAAATCATGTTCTGTGTTGGTGAAACTCTGGAAGACCGAGAAGCAGGAAAAGTAGAGCAAATACTTGAAGAGCAAATCGAACCCCTCAAAGCACTCTCTACTTTAAATAAAAACTTGTATGTGGCCTATGAACCCGTTTGGGCGATAGGAACCGGGAAAGTAGCCTCTCCTGAGATAGTGAAAGAAACACATAAAATCTTGAGAAATAGTCTGAGTAAAAAATTTGGCCCCCTTGCGACAAGCATCCCACTTCTATATGGAGGCAGTGTTAAGCCAGAAAACGCCAGCGAGCTAAGTAAAATTGACATGGTTGATGGGTTCTTAATAGGTGGAGCCAGCCTAAAAAAGGACTCATTCATGGGTATAGTAGAGAACTCCGGCCTTTGACGCGCCGATTAAGAAACTTTAGCCAGGCTAGTCTTTTTGAATAGACAAGTTTTTGGTGAATGATTTATATTTGTCACTCGAATTCATCTGAGGAGAAGAGATGGTAACCTTCATTAGCATAATCCACGTAATGGTAGCCCTAGTACTTATCGTTTTAGTTCTTTTACAAGACTCTAAAGGCGGAGGAATGGGAATGTTATCTGGCGGCGGATCGAGCACAGTTTTTGGAGCCAGTGGAGCCACTAACTTCCTAGCTACAATGACAAAATGGATTGCCATTTTATTTGCGGGAACCTGTTTATATCTTACTATTTTCACCGCATCTCAAACTAAATCTGTAGTGGATAGTCTTCCTGCTGGAGTTGCTGTTGACGCTCCAGTTGAGACCGCTCCTGCAACGAGCGAAACTAACAAAGCTACATCAGAAAAATAAGCAAAAGCGCTCTCAAACTTGTGGCAGTTATTTCCCTGCTGCAAAACTAAACAACACTTTTAAAGTCATTAATCACTAGCTCCTAATCCTCTCTCTGGATTAGGGAAGCATAAATTAATTCGATTCCCAAAAACTAGCCTTTTATGTGCTCCACTTTGAACCTCCCTCAAAAGCGTAATACCATTTAAGAATGAGAGTTATTCTTCAGATTTCACAATATTTATTCGGCGCTGCGGTCATCGCAGTAGGTTTGTATTTTGTTGGATTCCATCAGGAAATTGTGGAGTTCTACAATACTAAATACGGAAGCCCAGACTCACGACCAATCATAGCTAAGCTGTCATCACTCATGGGAGATGTAAAATACAAAGCACCTCGAACTCTAGTCTACAAAGAGGGTCGCTTTGGAGGCGGTCTCCGGATGCAAGACACCATTACAACAGATACTAAAAGTAGCGTAAATATCGTTTTTAATAATGGCTTGGAGTTAAAGCTTGGAGAGAATTCCCTTCTAGTTTTGGAAGAAGATCAAAGCTCAAGTACGGGAGACCTCACCATCAATTTTTTGCGTGGAAAATTGAAAGTTGTCAGTGCATCTAAAAATACAGCGCAAAAAGTTTCTTTAGTTAAACAATCTAGAACTGGGACTTTCAAAAAAGATCTAAATAAAATAATTGAAGAAAAAGAAAAAGAGAGAAAGGACAAAAAGAAACTAGAGGATCTCATAGAAGCTCGTCTTCTTGGACAATATCAAAACTGGAATAAAATTTATCTCAAAACTAATCTTGATACTGTATTGCCAGTTGAGGTGGAGGAAAGTTTTAAAAAAATAAACCTAGATTCAAATAAAGCAAAAATATCTAAGTTCCAAAAACTACCTAAGGAGAAGTTCCAGCAAATATTAAGTAGATCAATTCCTGAGCCTGCACAAAACGAACTTAAAACATTCGCGATTGACGATACAATCGGTAAAATCCTTCTAGAAAAGAATGTTCCCGCCAGTCAATTTAGCCCCTATAGAACCACTAACTTGAATATTGATGAAATTAATCAGGCAATAAAACTAGGTCTACCAGCTAGTGAGGTTCGAAAATTTGATGGCATTGATGTAAGCCTTGAGGATATGAAAAAAGCGAGTGATTTTAATTTAACTGGTTCTCAAAGAGATTTGGCAAGAAAGTTAAAGATCGATAGCTTGCTTGCAAAGCTTGCTCTTTCCAATGGGATTCAACTAGAAAATTTTAAAGATTTTTCAGGATTTGGATTTAATCTAAATGAAATAAAATTTGCAAATAAAAACCAATTGAATGCTGATACTATGAAACTAGTAAAGGCGCTGAAATTAAATCAGAAATCTTTTGAAGACATTCAAAAAGTTAAGCTAAGTAGAACGGAAACTAACAAAGTTAAAAAACTATTGATAGATGTTAAAGAAGCGAAAATTATTAAATCTCAAAATATAGACTTTCAGGCCTTTGCCAACTTTAAAAAATCTGGGTTAAGCGCTGCGGAATTAAAACAAGCCCAAAAGTTCAATCTAGCATTTGAACTGACATTAAAATTAAAGGCCTACCAAATTCCTTTTGATTCCTATGCTCTATACCTAAATGGTGCACTAACGAATACGGAAAAGAGTTTTATCACTAAGGTAAAGATGCCTAGAGAAAATTTCTTAAAATTAAAAGCCAGAGGCTTTTCTTTAAAAGTACTTCGAAAATTTCAAACTGAGAACTTTATATCTGGACGTTTCTTAAAAAATCTAGAGTTTGATTCTGTATCCCAGGCAAAGCTTAAAACCTATCGATCCAAGGGCCTTTCCTTTGAGGAATTCAAAAACTTAAGTCCAAAAGCACTTGTGGACAAGGAGATGCAAGAACTTAAGAAGACTGATGTTGCTTTGGAGAAAACGATTCAAGCAAAGGCTGCCAATATTGCCGTTGAGAAGTTTTTAGCATTTGAGACCAACCAATTGATAAATGTTTTTAACAATAAACCAGGTACGAGACTCAGTGAAAATCAGATAAACCTAGCAAAGGTTTCCAGCTTAAAACCAAAAGATCTACAGACCCTAGAGTCTTACCCCCTAAACCTTCCAAAATCTAAAATTCAAGCCGACTTAAGTGGAGACTCCCTACAAGCACTTCTTGAGAAAGTAAATTCAAATACAGAAAGTGAATTTGATTTCGATACTGAAAGTGGTTTATCAAGCAACATAGGCTCTGTTGAACAAAGCAACTTTGACAATCAGTTAAATCCTACTGAAAAACTAATCGACCAGTTGCAAAAAAATAAAATCCCAGAAACTGAGCTATCAGTAAGTGATCAACTTATAATTAACCCAAAATACAAAGTTCCTTTTCGTCAACCCATTGTAATTGCTAATAAGCCGAGCCAACTATTTAAAGATTTAAAGGCAGAAAAAGATCTAAATGCGATAAATGAAAAACTTAAAAAGAGCGATAAAGAAAATCTCTCAGATAAAATCAAACTGAGTCCAGAAGAAAAACGTCAGGCCGAAGCTTTAAAGGTTCAAAAATTAAAAGAATTGGAAAACACTAGGATTCGCCAAAGACAAATCGAGCGACGAGTTAAAAAAGAAATTCTTCCCGATTCTTATATTTCACAAACTATTCGAAAACAGCGCCCTTTCCTAAACCGTTGCTATGCACAACACCTTAGGATTAATCCAAATGCTGAGGGAAGAATTGATTTTAATTTTAAAATTTCTCCAAAGGGACAAGTGGAAGAGATTCGAGTTTTGAACTCCTCCATAAAGGATGTGCGACTGCTACAATGTACTATGAGTGTTATAGAGCGAGCCAAATTTAGGGCCTTTAACGGTGACCCTATCATTGTTAACTATCCGATCACATTCGAATAGCTAGCTACTGTTTTTCTGAAGACTCAATGCCCACCTCTGATGGCAAAGGGGCTGGCTTATTAAAATATAGCATATAACGACTGGTATGAAGTTTACCTTCGAGAATAGTAGACATTCTTTGGAATAATTCCGATTCTTCTTCTGATATATCCTCTAGTTCCTCAGCGTCTCCAAGGCGATAAAGATTTTTTCTACCTTGCTTACTTTTTAAATAAACACCATCACCAATGAGACCATACTCGTTTAATCGATGGTAGGTATAGGTAAAGGCGTAGCGCTCATCATCAAAAATAGGGTTGAATAAGTCTCTACCCATAGATAAATTTATGTACTCCAGACCTAGGATACCCGCAATACTTGGCCACACATCGGGCTCTGCAGCCGGCTTATTTTCAACACGAGCCTCAGGGAACATCTTTTTATTGAAAAACACCAAAGGCACATGAAAAGGCGCTGTTTCCAACTTTCTTCTAGCCACAGTCTGACTAGGAGAGTTGTTATCTGGAACCCCATGATCGCCCGTAATTACAAATAGAGTATTATCAAACCAGGCTTGATTCTCGACAAGTCTAAAAAACTCACCCAAGGAGTAGTCAGCAAATCTAAAGGAGTTGTATTCTTGGTTTGAAATAAAACCTCCCTCCTCTAATTCTTTTTTTGTTTTCTCTACCCATTTAAAGTCACCCGCATCTTCAGGAATCGTGTAAGGCCGGTGATAACTGGCAGCTTGAATGACTGCGGCAAATGGCCTTTGCTCACCCCCTAGCCTATCAAGTACTTTTGCTGCCTCTCTAAAGAGATCTAAGTCACTTAA
Source organism: Bdellovibrionales bacterium (assembly GCA_045110695.1). Lineage (GTDB taxonomy): Bacteria > Bdellovibrionota > Bdellovibrionia > Bdellovibrionales > UBA840 > JBGCGH01. Next base: position 109,259 of record JBGCGH010000016.1, read on the forward strand.
ACCCCAAACATCTGTTCTTCCGGAATCATATCGACCTTCCTCCATGATTTCTATACCATCAATATTATTAGAAAAGACCCCCCTAATATTTCCCCAGTTGGCACTTCCACCGTTAAAATAGTATTTTGAATAGCCTTGAAGAGCATTCATAATTACGTTTTGTTGAATGATCAAAGGATTTCTAGAAGCAGTTTTATGCTGACTCACATCTGGTACACCAGTCATTAGCGCAAACATACTTCTAGCCGTTCCCTCTACAGGAACGTAGTACTCGCTAAAGTATACACCTTCTCGGGCCAAGTTAGATAATACCGGACCCGCGTCATGTGGATTATCCATAAGAGAGGTCTTATAGCTTGCGTAACTCTCCATTACAATTACCACTACATTTGGAACAAAGCCAAAGCCCCTATCCTCTGCAGAAAAGGATCTAGAAAAATTAAGCTTTTCTTTATCTCTCTCACCCTCAGGAACACCCAGAAAGGCGGCCATATCATCGTAATAGTTAGCAACAATCTCTTTATCATAAATCGCAACTCGGTGACGCATCGTTTTAGCTAAATAAAGAACTGGGTTTAGAGCAAGTGCGGAAACAAACTTGTCGCCGGTAAAAAATGCCTCACTCCATCTCAAAGGATAGTAAGACCACTTTCCATATAGGCCGGCAATGAAAACGATCGCAAACACTAAACCGCCAACAAACTTTTTAGAACGGCTCAGGAACAAAGGTGCAAAGCTTTGATTAAATATGTATTTCTTGAGTGAATAAACATAAATGTAAGTCAAACCAATCAGTGCCAATATCGCTGTCACCATTGGATAATTTTGCCAAGCCATACCAAAGCTCGTCAAAGGATTGTAAAAATAAGTAATTACGGAGGAGTTGATTCTTGCATTCAAATAGGCGTAATAACCTAAGTCCACAGCAAAAAATGAGGTTAAAAGCAGAAAAAACAAGCCATATATTCTTGTCCAAAAAGTTTTTGCAGAACGAATATTAATGTACGGTAACCAAGAAAGAAGTAGTAACGGAAGTAAAATCCACATTGTAAGTCGCAGATCAAACTTTACCCCAAGATACAGAGCTTTCCATATATTTGGATCCGTAATTTGTTGAGTCGAGGGTTTAAATACAAGGAAAAATAAAACTCTATAAGCCACTAAAATAAACCAATGAAATGCAATAAATCGGAAAAATATTTGAACTCTAGGTGTAAACTTCATTTCGACCCTTTTTTCTACATACCCAAAGACAGAGCACGGGTATAGTTATTTTGAATACCAATTTAACTAAGCCCTGGCTAGAGGGCAAGACATCAAGAATAAAACACCATAAATTTTAGCTCTTCAAGAATAAGAGAGCCATAGAATGGGCATAAAATGAGCTAAAGCTATAACTCTTTTTCCATCATCAAATAGCCAAGACAATCCTGACTGATGATCCTAGGGTCTAAACTAATCATCGAGGGAACGACGTCCTGATTTACAATAATTTTTCCAAACTCATAACGAAGGTAAAGATCGTGAACATCTAGTCCCGCTGCATCCACCACTTTCAAGGGAGTTTCCTCCGACAAGGCTCTACCGATGACGGTTCCTTCAGAAAGAAAATTAAAATTAAACTCGTCCAAGTCTCTTAAAAAACTAACTGCATTATCGGTAGTTTTATCTCCTACGAAAATATCAAAACCATTTTTGACTGTAATTTTAGATTGAACTTCATATAAGACAAAATCTTTGTTCTGAGGAAGGCGCTCTAAATCTCCCAATTCCGCTAACTGTACCAGGTAGTTAAAGGCCCTATCCACACCATCCAGATCATGGGGAAGTCCACACTCTAGAGTAACAGCAGGGACATCCTCCGAGAAGGCTATGGATAAAGTTTCTTTTGGTGTTTCAAAATATACGACCTGGTTATTAAAGGCCCCACTCAATCTGTAAAGGCTATCATCTAGCTGGTTGATACAGGCGTAATGTGGATTCCTACCGGTGTTATTATGTAAATCAACAACCACAAATGGATTCTTTTCCAAAACATATTTTTTGACCTGGCTAGCCCATTGCTCTTCAAGAGATGTATCGCCATTCCAAATCCTGTTAAAATCAGGCTGCCCATGTAGCATCCTCACTCCATGTTCTGCGGCAAAGACATTGCCAACTAGTAAACATAAATTAACGGGAGGAATCCCTCCAAAATGTTTTAGAAACTTCTGAATTGCATATAATCCCGTCGGCTCATTGCCATGCAAAATGATAGATACAAACATTGTCTTGGAAGAATCTCTTCCCTTGATATCGATCAAACTTGGACCAGGTAATATTTCTACTAGTTGGTGCATATGACAGTGAACAAATCTTTCAGGAAGTTGATATATTACAGAAAATTGCATTTTAGTCCCAAAGGTGAACAGGTTTATTTTCAGTTTGCTGGTTCCAATAAGAATCCAACATTTTTGAGAAATCTTTTCCATGCGTTTGCACAAATTCTTTTTGCCAATAAGCACCGTTCTTCTGTGAACTGGCTCTGGCTTCAATCATAGACAAATAGCTTTTAGCTTCTTTATCATCGATTCCTAATTGGGCTAGCCCCTGCTCGGCGATCACTAATAATTTATCTAAGATCAAACGATCCGCATTATAGTACTTACCATCGATCCAGCGCAAGCGACTTTGAAAACTATGCCTAGCGGACTGATAAAAATTTGCCTCTACATTGTGAAAAGGTGTTGTCTCTTCTAGTTCAAAGTTTTTTGCGAGCCCATAAGCCAAGCCCAAATAAAAAGCAGTATTGGCGATGGTGTCTTTCATGCTAGGACCAGCACTACAGGGCCTAAACTCCACTCTAGCATGATAATTATCACGGTCCTGGGACTTCTCAACAATAATTCTATTCCAATGCCATATGGTTCCACCATGCAACCGGTTATGATAAAAACTACCGGGCTTGAAACTCTCTTTCATTGGAAAAAAAATGTCATGCTCTTCTTGATTATTACTAAAATATTCACAAATATCACCGTCAAGATAACCATATCCGAGGCTTACACGAGAGGATTTTTCTGGATTAAATCGCATACTTTGTTCAAAAACAGGTATTCTAGATTCGTACCATAATTCCTTTCCAAATAGAAAAGGCGAATTTGCACTTACTGCCACTAGAGGTGCAGCCGCATAGAAGCTAGCGTTATATACTTTTTGAAACTCAGAATAGGGAACTTTAAAATGGGTCTGCAAAGAAGTCGTTGCTGAGACCGGCATGATGTGATCAGTAGAAAAATTTAATTCTTCCTTACCTCTAATCGAAAAAACTCTTTCCCTATAATTATCATGTTTCATTATTTGATGATTTAAAAGTGCGTATCGATCACTCTCAGTCATACTGTGAAGCTCCAAATCGTCACGACTTAAGGTATTGAGACTACCAATAAACAATACTCTACAATCTTTTTTCAGACTCGTTTGGTTACATAACTCTGATAGCTCACACAACTCTTTCTCTAAGTTTCCTAATGAATGATTTAAGTCTCTTTGTACTTTAGAATTTATCTCGATATTAAACTTGGAAAGCTCGGGAACTACTTGCTCATGGCCTAGGGACTTGAGAAGCCACGCATTTTGAGGAGCAGGTCTATAACTGGAATCAGCAATCCATGCCTCCAATTCTAATCCTATAGAGGTTCCATCTTGACATAGCTTATTGTCTTTCACATGAGATCTTAAATCTTCAATCTCTAAGGCGAGATTTTGATTGAACTCGTGATAATCACCGACCTCAAATTTATCGTCTTGATTATTATCGCCCAAATTACATTCCCCCAACTTTAAAATATAAATAGTCATGGATAGGAGTAAAAATAAAAATGATAATCAAACTATCGTGGACGAAAAAGCTCGGAAGAACCGAGGCTAATATCTCTACTCAAACCTAGTCCTATCATCGCCTTAGCAGCGCCCCTTCGCAATATTCAAGAGAAAGGGAACAGATTACCTGGACTTTTGTTTAGTGCAAATTACAGAGTGAAAACTCAACGGAAATCATTAATATAGTCGATGAATTCTGGGACCCACTGCTCGGAATCAGATTGGGAATTAGATTGAAAAGTCCTTCTAAAATTTTCTTTTGAAATAGGTTTCTTACTCAATTCAAAAACATCGGAGAGTAAACCATCTTTTTTCAAGGATGGTATGATTCCTCCCACTTTATCTTCCGTTAAAACCTTTCTGGCAACCAAATCATTTAAGGATTTTTCTAACTCTTCTGGATAAAAACCGTAGTTTGTAATCATATCTTCAGCAACCATACAAAGCTTTTGGGAACTTAAATGTCCGTCTTGATAAAGATCTAAACCTACTTGGAATGTATTATAGGTTGGGAGAGTTCGACGGCCAAATTTATAGTAGTAGTCAGGGTCAGTATCGGTAGCAAGATTAATATAGATTCGTTGTACTGGGTCCATCTCTGGAAGCTTGGATTGAATAGCTGAAATTAAACTAGCCTGAACCCCTCTAACTTTTAGCTTTTGTAAAACATAATAAAGATCGTCCTCTTTCAATCTCCGACTACAAATATCTGAGTACAAAGAGTAGATAATAGCATCGCTCTCACTATCATCTCCCCATAGGATTTGCTTCACCTCCGGGTTCAATTTTGATCGAAGCTGCAAAAGCGCTTGGATCTTGAAACCAATCTGTTGAGTAAGACGAGATAGGCGTCCTGGTCTTAAATTTATCAAATTATCTTTGAAGAAAATTCCATAGGGCTTAATTCCATCGAGTTCTAATTTTTGCCGAATTTTTTCTTCCATCTGAGGTGGAGAGGCCGTGATGAAAAATATCGGGAATGGGTGGTCTAAATCACTTGTAAGAGTTCTTACTAGACTACCCGTACCTGGTACATTTTTTTTCTGAAAAGCTTTTTCAACAATAGTACGATACATGCCTTTTACACTTTCAAAGTGCGTATCCAAGTAGGTCTTATCTAGATCCCAAACAAAGACTTCTTTGGCCTGGTAAGCCTTTTCTGAGGTTACATACTCAAAAAAACAAACATCTCCAGAAATTTCTGCTTTTGATCGCCAGTCAGACATGGGCTTATTATAGGCGGCAAATACATATTCTACTAGAACAGGCTGAACATAATGCGAGTAGCCAAAGGTGATCTGACGCCAGTCGTCTACTTGCATTGAGTATATGAGCTTGTTAGCGTTTCGTCGATGATTCGAATTCTGTTTTCACTATTATTATTAAGTGCTTATAGTCCATCTAGCTGGTCAGAAGAATTAAGTGTATTTTCTGAACTAAGTCTTCCTGATGGAACTAAAACCAGCCTGGGCGAACTTGTCCAAGAATTGAATCTAAGCCTTATTGAATTTAGTAGTGAAATTGAAAGTAATCATCCCATAAAGGCGGAAAATTTTTTCGAAGAATATATGACGGCTTTGGAGAGGAATAATCCCGCCTTTAAAGGTCAGTTCAGAAAATATATTTTCCCACAGCTGTTGCTCAATCTTTTTAGCTACACACAAAATCAAGCATTAAAAGATCTTTATAATACTTTCTTTTTTGTTGTAGAAATAAATAAAAAACACAAGTTAGAGCTCCCGACGAATTTTTCAAATATGAAAGACGACATCATAATACAATCCATCTTTTTTAGAGCGGAAAAACAACTCATTAACAACTCAAATATTGATTCTTACGTGGACCGCCTTTCAAAGGATTTTTCAAAACAGCAGGCGTTTCTGGGTAGTCTGGCGGTATATCAGGCATTATTTTCAACAAGTATAGACTTTGAGCAAAAAGAAAAAGCGGGTTTCTTGTTTAGTGGGCTCTTAAGAAAATACCTTAGAGAATTCAATCTAAAGAAAGAAAATTATGAAGAGCTTTTCAGACTTAATTCTTCTGTCGCAGAGCCAGAGTTTTTTCAATTCTATTTGGATGCGGGAATGGATTTTAATGAACCCATTTTTCAGCAGACTAGTTTACTCTGCTTCAATGTGTTTAACAGTATAGAGAAATTCGTAAAGATTCCTGATTTAGAGCTTAAAGAAGCATTAAATAACTTCTACTTTATGATCAGCTTCGGTGGAAGTTTAGATTCTCTTTGCCTTGATCGTAGCCTTAAGGTTTTAATTCAAGAAAAACAATATGCCTCCACTCTACCCAGAGAAAAACTCATTATTGATGAAATTTTAAAAACACAAAACACCAATCAACAACAAAGAACCTTAAAATAAATCTCCTATATCCTTCAGTGGGAAACTCAGCCAATCAGCACCTCTTGGGAAACCTTTTGGTTTCGGGGATGAATACCCTTGGAAATCTATATAAACACTTAGTGCGGATATAAAAGCATCAAAAGAGGCTGGGTTTGAAACTAGCTTTTGTTTATCTTGGTTGTACATAAAAACTTTATTATTATCTTTGAGTTTGTCTAAAAAATATAGTCGAACAACTTCACAGTCCGATGAGTTTCTGTAGTATTTTAAATAAGACTTCTGAACCCTCAAATAGTGTCCAATTCTCCATACACTAAGAGCTGGTAGTACCTCTTTCATTTTTTTGGCCGGTAAATGACGCTGAAGAAACTGTGCTCTTGCTGTGATGGGTGCTGAGTTCGCACTCAAAGCAAAGGGAAGCTCTACAGGCTCGTCTAAGAAATGATTTACGTAGTACTCCACTGCCCTATCTGTATAAGGAGAAAAGAGTTTCGCCTTTTTATTCTTTCTGAGAACTTTCTGGTAACTCTCTCGCAGCCATTTCACTTCACTTAGCTTACAAGACTCCTGTCCTGGGCAGCGAAGTTTACACTTACTGCACTTTGGTAGTCCCAGAGCCGCATTGACTCCTATGCTCTCTATTTTTTTAATGTTTTTTATTTTAGAAATCAAAATACTATCAGAAGATTTAGTAGTGTTTGGACCAATTTTATCTTCTAAGTTAGCCAAAACCAATTTGTCTAATTTTGGGAAATACTGAAGCTCGCAAAGTACCGTTTTATCATTTTTACTACCGCTGAGAGCAATGCCCAGGAAAGTTTTAAATTGGACATTCTTCATCTGATTTGCACGAATCAATTTAGAAAAGTCTTTATCCATTTCATCACCTCTTCAAAATGGTAGAATTTTAAACCCCATTTGCTCCACCTGCTGCTCTACAGCTGGCTTACTAATAGGGTCCTGACACCATAATAGCACACATCCTCCGCCTCCTGCGCCACATATTTTAATTGCACTTGCTCCTTTCGCTTGAGTTTCTGAAGCTAAGCGCTCAATTTCTGGGCTTGTAAATACAGATGAGAGTGCAACTCGGTGCTGATATTCCCTTTTAAAGAGCTCTGTAATATTTTGCCATTGCTTCGCTCTGATGGTCTCAAGTAAGTCTTTTGAAACTTCGTTAAGCTTTTTTAAACAGTCTAAGGTTTTTTCATCTCCGTCTATAAGGGATTTAAGAACCTGCCAATTATTTAATCCGGAGTGATGGGGCCGCCCCGTATAAACCAAAACTAAATGATTCGCTAAAATCTCTTTTGGAAGATCTAGAGTCTCAGTATAAATCTTATTTTTCTTATAATGCAATGCCAAGGCACCACCAAGCCTCGGGGGGAAATAATCTTGAGTACCAGTTGGTGTCTTTAGCAGTCTTGATTCAATATTGTGGGCCGCATTCACTAATTCGTTTACCTCTAGCTCAAGCCCTAATGATTTCTCGAAAGCTCGCATAATACTTATGCATAAACTTGAAGAACCTCCGAGACCAGCACCTACTGGACTCTCAGACCAAGTAGAAAGATGAAATCCCATATTAGGTTCATAAAAGCGAACCACCTCTTGCAAAAGTACTAACTCACACTCTTCATCTGCGAGGCATGCATCAATATTTTCATACTCCACAGATTTATTTAAATCTTTTGAATCTAAAATAACTTTTTTATCAGATCTTACTTTTAGGTCTGCATTACTAAAAACATCGATGGCTAAATTAATAGTTACGGGCTTATCAAGAAAATTATAAATCGGCCATAAATCGAGAGTTCCACCGGCTAAATCCACTCTGGTGGGACTTGTAACTTTTACTGATTCCATTTTTCTACCTCTTTCCAAAGATCGATCATTTTAGTTTTAGAAGATTTTGTTAACTTAACCCCTGCCGGCCAATAGCTGGTAGCCATTCGAATATCCCCATCCCAAGAGTAGTAGATAGAATCGTCAGATTTTTTACTCTTAATTATGATTTTATATTTATAATCTCCCTGACTCGTAGCCTCACCGTAGTAAGAAATAGCCTCTAAAGAATAAAGTTGATTTGCTAAACTAAGAACATCTCCTACAGGCTTATCCTTAGTGTTAAAAATCGATCTATCTTTTACTGTAGTGGTAAAGGATTCTTTTGGATGAATAAATTCAATAGTTTTCATTGAAACCCACTGGATATTTGAAAACCAATCAGGCCCTTGAATTTCGAGAGGAACTAATCTTAGCAGCGACATGTCTGAATCTTGTAAAACAAGAAGCCTTTTTCCTGAGCGGTCTAATACAATATTTTTATATTCAGTTTTTCCAGATAAAAGAAATTTCTTTTCTCCTTTTAGTGTGCTTAAAATTAGAGGCTGCGTGAAATCTGATACATTAATAGGTGTAAAGCCCTCAAAGGAACGGTTCATCTCTAAAGGTATAGAATCAAAGACTTTAATAGCTAGAAACTCTTTTTCCAATTGAGCGGCTCGGGAAACTGGAATAAATTGATCCTCACCTTCCCTGGTCCATTGAATCTTTGTCTTTTCCCAAGCTAACTTACTTGCACCATGTTCAATTGACAACTTAGCTGTTGAAAAAGCATTTATAATTTTTTCTGAGAGAAATTTATGGACAGAATAACTTTTTAATAAAAATTGCGTATCTCTGATTTCCAATAAATAACCAGGAAATTTACTATCCTGGATCAAAATATTGCCAGACAATGAATTGTACCTAGCAACTTGGACAATTCTACCGGAAAAATTATATGAAAGATCGAAATCTTCTAATTTAACTTTTGGGTTTCTAATTTTTGAAACAACTTGCAAAGACTCTAACTTCTTCAAAAAAGTATCCACCCTTGCGCTTATGGGCTTAGCTTCCTTTAAGCTATCAACAAAACTCCATGAACTATCTGAGTTTTTTTGCAATTTATAATAGTAGTCCCTTGATTCAATACTGATTTCTGTGATTGCTTTTCCATCTTTTTCTGAAAACCAAACGATGGTATCATTATTAGAAACTAAAAAATAGATAGAAACCCCTATTGCAATAAGTAGTAACAACTTGCCTAGTAGCGCTTTCAATGCTTACTTCTCCTGCGAAGCCAGAAAAACAGACCAAACATACTAAAAATAACAAATGGTGGTAGCACAACCCCAAGTACAAATGCACTAGCTTGAGTTTCAGTTAAAACAAAGACTTTGTTCAAAAAACTTTTTCTATCCAGTCTAACTTCATCGTCTCCACTCATAACATATTCGGTCAAATGATAGAGTAAATCTCGATTATAAGCCTTATTTAAAAATCTATTTGTGAAGATATCAGCGTCTCCAATGAAGAGATGTTTTTCTTTACCAAGCCTACTTTCTACCAATATATCAAAAGGGCCTTCCGGATTGATTCCACTTTGAAAATTCATATTCTCCTGTAGAGTAAGACTCGAAAAACTATCTGAACCGGTTTGCAGCAATCTATTATATAAATACTCAGATCCCTCAACTCTCGACAGCGAAGAGCCTACTGGAAAGGCAAAAAAGGTTGAACGTAGATCTTTTAAAAAACTATCATCTAAAGACTCTACTTTTGAAATAGCTGTAAGGACGTTTTCACCAAGTTTTTTTGCCAATGGATCAACGATGTACTGATTGTCAAATCGAACTCCCAATTTGAAAGAAAGCTTTGATATATTTTGTTGTTTACCTGGATCTAAAGCTATTAGAAATAAAAGCTCCCTGCTTTTTGAATATATTTGATCTATAAAGGAAGTCGATAAGGGTTTCTTAGCTCCGATTATAAAAAGACTATGACAGAGGGCGGATTTTTCTAAAAAGTCCAATTCATTCACTAGTAAAAAGTTAAATCCAATATCATTAATCATCGCCTTAAACTGACTAGCTCCGTAAGGAAAGCTCCCATTGAGATCTATTGTGTTTCCTGATTGCAGGTAACAAATATTTTTAGTCTGTTTCCGACCAATACGAATGATTGAATTTATCAGAGCTTCTTCCGATAAAAGCTTTGGACGTAGCTCCCTGGAATCTGTTTTTAGTATTAGTTCTCCGCTATAAGACACCCCGAGCTGTTCTCGTAGGCTTGGGCGCTCATTTAGATCGTAGATTTCAATAGAGATCTTGTCTGAGGCTTTTTTAATAAGTTTGGCCATATTTTTAAATTGGGCCATCCTCTCTGAGTCTTGGACTGAATCAAAAAAAACAAACAAACTAAGATCTTTATTTATACTCTTTAAAACTGAGGTACTTCTTGGGCTAAGGCTATGTAGCTTATCCTTGGTTAAGTCTATCTCAAAATCAACTTTTGAAAGTCCCATAATAAGCAAAATGGTAAAACTTAAAAAAAGAACGCTATTTAAACTTCGATGTATTAGTTGGTGATTCTTTCTGTTTTTAAATATAGACCACCACTTTGGAATCTCTAGAATGATAGCTGCAAACAAAAACACAAAACTAAAAGCAAGCGGCAGCTTACTATAGCTTTCGAACTCCAAAACCAAGCTCGCTGCACTATAGCTAAAAAAACCAAACAATCCCAAAAACCAACAAATTTTCGCCAATATACCTCTCATCTTAGCCCCTCTCCTTCCCTTCAAATACCTGGTAACTTAAAAAAAGAAACAGGGATATCAGGCTTACAAAGAAAAGAAAGCTATTCAAACTCAGCTTTGCCATGATCAAATTTTGAAAATGTCCACCTATCCATAACTGGTGAACTAAATTTTGCACGTATTGAGTATTCACGGCCAAAACTAAAAATTTTACCAACCAAAGAGACAAACAAATTGCAAAACTAATTACTCCGGACAGTAAAACACTTTCAGTGACCAAACTCGCAAACAATGATACTCCTACATACACGGACACAACAAGAAAAAGCCCGAGTCCTGCACCAATAAACTCCCACCAGTAGAACCCATCCACCATAAAGCCAGTTACAATTGGGCCTAGAAATGAAATTAGAAGAAAGAAACTCACAAAGCTCAAGCCTACTAAATATTTAGAAACCAGGAAACTCCAGCTCGAGACCGGCGAGCTCAGCATCAACCTTAAGCCCCCACCTACACGTTCATCAGAAACCATTCTAGTCATGATAAATGGACAAAGAACAAAAAATATTAAATTTAAATTAGATAAATAGGGAGCCCAAAGATTCTTTGTAAAATTTAACTGTAAGCTGAGATTTACATCCTGACTCAATCTCGAAAAAGTAATTAATTGAGTAAAATAAATTAGACCTACACCCAGCCAAAAAAGAGACAGTACAGCATAAAAACTGGGTCTTTATAAAATCAAAAATAAATCTTTTTTATAATACAGCATCTTCATTATCCTTAATAGCATTAATGAAAACATCTTCTAGCTTAACCTTATTGCGATTTACACCCACTAAGCCCCCGCCTTGCGACATT
>JBGCGH010000017.1:0-106652 GCA_045110695.1 Bdellovibrionales bacterium
CGCTCTGTTCTTGTCAACACTGAGGTTACACATTTGCTCACAACCCAGGTGACACTTGCCATTAAAATAGGTACTTACCTCTGAAGGTTTTATAAAAAGTATTTATAGTCCCCATATTATGACCTCTGAAGTTGATTTCCCATATATCTGCTCCGATTGGTATAATTCCGACCTCTTTTCTACCCAGAGCGCTAGAAAAAAAATATCTCTGCCCCCTAAATTGAAGACGGCCATCTCTACTTGTTTTTCTAACCTCTGCGTATTTTGGGTAGTCATAAGCCAAAATTTTATCAGGGTACTCTCTTTTTGAAGGCACATAAATATCTGATGGTGTTTGATTTTCAATACCTTGATGTGGCCTTTCTCCATTGTATACTTTTATATAGCTAGAAAACTCTTTCGACTGTTGATTGAAATTAAATTTCTTCACATCTATAGCCTCCTCTTTAAGTGCTCTATGCATCCTTTCATGTCTTCCATTTTGTTGAGGCTTTCCTTTCTCAGTTAATTCTGGAGTTATCCCTAATTCGAGCCACCATATCGATAGAATCGATGGACCGTATGCTCCGGTAAAGGGAACTCCATTATCTGTCCGAATGATCTCAGGCAATCCATGCTCTTTAAAAATCCGAGTAAAAGCTATTTTCGTGCCTCTTAGAGAGGTACTTTTAAGGTTTTCTATTCCTATTATATATCTGCTATAATGATCCGCCACTGTTAGTGGGTAGTTATAGGTCCCACAATTAGATTTAAATTGTCCTTTGAAATCAGCGCTCCACACTTGATTGCAGTTAGATGAGTTAGTTAGACGTTTTTGACTTTTAGTGAAAACATGTGGGGCTTTGGGGCGGGTTAACTTTTTACATTTTAGAATTCTTCCTATTGTTGCTGGTGAGGGACAATCGATATTTTCTCTTTTTAAATAAGCATATATTTTAGGAGCCCCCCACCTGGGAAACCTTGCCCTAGTAGACTCAATTATTTCAGAAAAATCTTCTCTACACCAACTACTGCTACTTTTTGGAATAGGCTTCAAGTCAACCAAGCCAGGTTCTCCTAATTCATAGAAACGATTTAACCATTTATAGCCAGTTTTTCTACTTATACCAAATTCCGCACAAAGCTCTTTCATTGAAAGATCCTCAGCAAGAGCTAAGCTAACAAATTCTAATTTCTGATCCATTCTGTTTACTTCTTTCCAAGGCATAAAGACTCCTTATATTGGAGACCATAGCATCGATTTATAGTGTTACCCATGTTGTGAGCATAAAGTGTTACCTAGGATCTGAGCACATACACTCTGCCTTAGGCTCCTGCCTAAGGAAGGTTCAAATGGCTATCTAGAAAACAAATTTTAAGAAGGAACAAAAATAATGACCTCGACTTTGGTGTGAGGGCGGGGGTGTGAGGGTGTCAAAAAAATGGTGGAGTGGGGGAGGTGGGTGTGGGGGGTGTTGGGGATTTGACGTAGGGGGATGGGGGAGATCTTTGGAAATGGGGGATGGGAGAGGGGGACTGGAGTAAGGTCTGTGTGGCACTTTTATTGCTCATCTTGTTGTGTGACGGAAGTGTGACACCTTACAGGAGATACAACAAGTGGCAGAGGAAAAAGAAGGTGAAGGAGCAGCATCTGGGGGTAGTTCTTCAGGTGGGGGACAAAAGTCCACTCCTTATATAATATTGGTGATCGTGAATATGTTGGTCATCATTGGATTTGCGGTAATGGTTTACATGGATAAAAAAGCGGAAGAGTCAAAACCTGGAATGGATGATGTTGTCGCCGGTGAGCAACAAGCGATGGAAGCCGAGGCATTATCTGAAGAAGAATTTATTGGTAAATTGGTTCCTTTAGAGACTTTTCTAGTGAATCTAGCCGGCACAAGAGGGGGTAAGTTGATGAAAATTAATATGTCCCTAGAGGTTGGAAATGATGAGGTACAAGGTGAGATTGAAAAGCGTAAGCCTCAGATTAGAGACATTATATTGATACTCCTTTCTAGCAAAACTTATGATCAAGTATCAACTAGAGAAGGAAAAGATTTTTTAAGAGATGAAATTAAGAACACGGTGAATAGTTTCCTTACAAAAGGAAAAGTAAAAAGAGTTCTGTTTACAGAGTTCTTTTATAACTAAAGGTGGATGAATGAGTCAGGTTTTATCACAAACTGAAGTTGATGCCTTACTAGCTGCGGTTAGCGATGGTCAATTTGAAGAGGGTGATGAGGCTGCAGCTGCCGGTGGTGGTGCAGCCGGAGGCGGCGGAGGTGGTTCAGGACCAGGATCCGCTGTAGCCAGTGATGCTAATGTGGTTGTGTATGACCTAACTAGCCAGGATAGAATTATCCGAGGTAGGTTGCCGCAACTTGATGTGATCTATGAGAGATTCATGAGGACCTTTAGGGTTTCACTTTCCAATGCTTTAAGGAGAATCGCCTCTATTAATTTAGCGAGTACGGATTTTTTAAAGTTTGGGGAATTCATTAATACATTGCCGATGCCTACCTGTATGAGTGTTATTCGTTTTAACTCTTTGAGAGGTTCTACTCTTTTAGTGATTGAGAGCAAATTGGCTTATGCCTTGGTAGATAGTTTTTTTGGAGGAGCTGAAAAGCCTTATACGAAAATTGAGGGAAAAGACTTCACTCCCATTGAGTTGTCTATCGTAAGGCGTGTAGTTGATCTCGCTATCCAGGAAATGGAGGCCGCATGGGCTTCTGTACATAAAATAGATGCTAGTTTTGTTCGGACGGAAATAAACCCTCAGTTTGTGGGGATTGTTCCTCCTACTGATGTAGTTGTAGCATCTACCTTTGACGTAGAGCTTGAGAACGCTAATGGAACTATTACAGTAGTTATTCCTTACGCCACAATAGAGCCAATAAAACAGAAACTAAGCTCTGGTTTCCAAGTGGAATCAGATCAAACAGATAAAAAGTTATGGTCTTCTATAATTACCCAACAACTTAGAACTACGGAAGTAGATATGTTGGTAGAGTTAGGCCAAACTGAAATTACGTTAGCAGAATTAATGGAGTTGAGTGTAGGGGATGTTATTCCTTTAGATCAGGATGCAACCGGAGAACTGAATGTGCAAGTGGAAGATGTTCCAAAGTACAAAGCTTACTATGGAGTAAGCCACGGAAACTGTGCAGTTCAAGTAACAAAAGCGATAAAGGATTAAAAGGGGGATATTATGTCTGATGATGCAAACTTAGCAGCGGTAGCAGAAGCACTAGCAGCATCTATGGAAGATGACGATACTCAAGATGAGGCTGTTGGTGGTGGAGACGCTGGTGGTGGAAGTGGAGGCGGCGGTGCAACACCTGCCAATGATGGTCTTTCCGACCAGGAAAGGCATGATCGTAACTTAGATTTAATTATGGATATCCCACTAAAGGTTAGTGTGGAATTGGGTCGGACTAAAATGCTAGTTACTGATCTCCTAAATCTTGGACAAGGTTCTGTTATTGAGCTTAATAAATTAGCTGGTGAGGCACTGGAAATTTTAGTGAATGATAAATTGGTCGCTAGAGGCGAGGCAGTGGTTGTGAATGAGAAATTTGGAGTTCGATTGACGGATATTATTTCTCCGCAAGAACGTGTTCAACAATTGGGTGGCTAAATAATAATATACCAAGGATTGGTGATGAGATTAGGAATAGGATTTTCCGTTATTTTACTTTTATTAACAGGTTCGTTAAATGCCGCGGGCCCCGTTCTTAATGATGCTAAGTCTGATGCGTCTATGAGTCACTTTCGTGCAATTTACGAATTTAGCAATCAGCTCGATCCTAAGAACATCAAAGTTCGATATATCAATTCGACAATTCAAATTGATGTAGTTGGTGGAGAAACCTATAAGGATAAAAAGTTTTTTAAAGTTAAAGATCCGATGGTAAGAACTTTGTATTCCTTTAAATCTGATCGAGACACATTATCTCTGCGTATTAACTACGATAAAAAGTTTCCTGCCGATGATTTAGTAGGGCGCGTTGATACAAAGGTCGAAGGTAAAAATCTTATAGTTAGCGTTGCCGATGGTAGAGCTGTAAAACTAGGAAACCTAGATAAGATGTTACTGAAGCCAGATAATTTGAATGAAAAAAAGGTGGAAGATAAGTTTAGATACCTCCAGAAAAAATTTAATCCAGATGATCAAGTTGCAGAAGAAAAAATTCTACCAGCAAAGCTCCCAGCGGTACTGTCTGTTGATCAATTTGAGAAAAAGTTAGCGGACAAGCTAAAATATGACAATTCGGATCGAATCAGCGATAAAAGAGAGCCTGCCAAGGTTCGTAGAAATGAAGGCCCAATAAAAATAAAAAGAATCAAGGATCTTAAGCCAAGTGAAAATGGCGAAGTTTTAATGGAAAACGAAGTAACATCGAAAAAACCAGATTCATCGAGCACAAAACCAAACTATGATGAAATGAATGAAAGTGAAATCCCGGTTTTTTCAGCAGCTACTACTGGAACCATAAAAGAAAAAAAATCTAGTGGTGGGAATTTGGCCTACGCACTAATAGTGGTTTTAGGAATTGGTGCTGTTTCTATGTTAGCTTTAAAGTTTTACGGAAGAAAAAAGAAAACGGAAAATAAGCACACTTCAATTAAAGTCTTAACTCAACATCATTTGGGTCCAAGAAAGAGTTTGGCCATTGTTCGAGTTGCCGGTGAATCTATTCTTGTGGGGATCACTGATAATAGTATCAACCACATTAAGACTCTTCATCTTCTTGATGAAGAAATTCCTATGGAAACACCTAGGGATTTTGGTAACACACTTTCCAGCCAGGTAGAGCGTGAACAGGGTATGGAAGATATCGGTCTACCTCTTCAGTTCCAAGAGGAAGAAGAAGAGGAAGATGAATATAGTGTTCGAGGAATTAAAGATATGGTTACAAGTAGAATGCGCGGAATGCGGGAGCTATAATTGAAAAAAGCCTTTTACCTATTATTGTTGTTTTCTCCTCTTTTTGCTATCGAGGCTTTTGCCCAAGGCGTAAGTTTACCACAAATTAATATCGGTATGCAAAACGTGGATAAGCCCGATGATATAGTGAATTCCATAAAAATTTTACTAATGATGACGGTCTTAACTTTAGCACCGGCGATACTAATAATGATGACGGGATTTACCAGAGTTATCATTGTATTGTCCTTTTTAAGGCAGGCTATAGGAACGGCTCAAATGCCTCCGAATCAAATGTTGGTTGGTTTAGCGATGTTCTTAACCTTTTTTATTATGAAACCGCATTTTACTGAAATTAATAACAATTCAGTACAACCATTTTTAAATGGTCAAATTAATCAAGAGCAAGCTTTAGACGCCGCTCTTCTGCCTCTAAGAAAATTTATGTTTAATCAAACTAGGGATAAAGACCTAGCTTTGTTTATTAATCTCTCAAAGTCAGAGGCTCCGAAGTCTAGGGCAGATGTTTCAACAGCAGTTTTGATCCCAGCATTTATAGTTTCTGAATTAAAAACGGCTTTTCAAATTGGATTTATCCTTTATCTACCATTTCTTGTTTTAGATATGGTGGTTTCAAGTGTTCTTATGGCGATGGGTATGATGATGCTCCCGCCAGTGATCGTTTCCTTGCCTTTCAAGATTATGCTTTTTGTCTTGGTAGATGGCTGGAGTCTATTGGTGGGCTCCATGGTTAAAAGCTTTGGATAGTTTATGACATCAGATTTAGTATTTGAATTATCGTCAAACACATTAAGAACCACTGCCATGATCGCGGCCCCTCTTTTGTTGGGGTCTTTGGCTATTGGTTTAATGGTATCTGTGTTTCAAGCTATTACTCAAATCAATGAGGCAACACTTACCTTCATTCCCAAAATTGTTGTTATTGCTTTAATTCTAGTGATTGCGGGCCCCTGGATGGTGGATGTGATGGTTAATTTTACTACGGTATTATTTAGTAATATCGGTGACTACGTGAGGAACTAATATTGAATTTGTTTCAGTTTAATGAAACAGAACTTCTTGCCTTCGTACTGGTACTTCTAAGGGTCAGTACCTTTCTTGGTATGTGGCCCATCCTAGGTGGTGGTAATATCCCAAGGACAGCCAAAATTTTATTTTCCATCGTAGTAACTCTTGTTATTTTTCCTCTTGTAGGATGGCAAAACCTGCAAACTGAGATTGGATCTAATTTAATAGCTTTCTTAGCATTTAGAGAAATATTTGTAGGATTGGTATTAGTGTTTATGATGAGGTTGATATTTTATACCGTAGATATCTGTGGTGATATCGTAGCGGTTACAATGGGCCTATCGAGCGCGCAGATTTATAATCCAGCTAGTGGTTCTCAAAATGCTGTAGTTTCACAGGTCCAAGGCTTAATGGCGGCTGCTTTTTTTCTAGCAATCAACGGACATCATTTTTTTATTGGAGGACTGGTTGAGAGTTTTCAATTGGTTCCACTTAGTGAAGCCGGGTTAAATACAATTAGTGGTCAGACATTGGGGGAACTAGCCCAGACAATAGTTGGTATTGGATTGAAACTTTCTGCACCAATTTTAGTTTCCCTGTTTGTATTAAATATAGGAATGGCAATTATTGGTCGAGCTGTTCCGCAAATTAATATTTTGATCACTAGTTTTCCGGTAAATATTTTAGCCGGTTTTTTGATACTGCTTATAACAATTCCAGCATTTTTGTTTGGCTTTCAAAATGGTATAGATATCGTCCTGGAACAGATGTTCCAGGTATTGAAATCCCTTTAATTAGGGTAATATTAAAGTATAGGGACTGAAGTTCTAGGAAGGAACCAATGGCCGATGATTCAGGCGAAAAAACAGAAGAAGCAACCCCCCAGAGGCGAGAAGAATATCGCAAGAAGGGACAAGTTGCGCAGACAAAAGAATTAGCGTCTGCACTTGTGTTAGTTGGAGCTTGTTTATCAATTTGGTTAATGAGTGGTTTTTTTCTGGAGCAATGCACGGAGCTTATCCAGATGATAGTGAAAGATTATATAAGCAGTAATGTAAGATTGGAGGACAATCGTTCTGCCGTTATATTTGCGGCCAAAAAGTCTTTCTTTCTTCTTGCACCTGTCTTGGTGATCTCTTTCATTCTCAGTGGTGCAAGCTCCTTAATGCAAGTGGGTTTGCTCTATAACGAAGAGGCCTTAAAGCCAGATCTTAAAAAAATTGATCCCATCCAGGGGCTTAAGAGGCTTTTTAGTCTTAGAAGTTTAATGGAAGGAATTAAAGCTGTAGCCAAAGTTACGGTGGTTGGTTTCATTATAGCCTTAATTGTGAAAGACGAACTAGTTAGGGTGCCGGCACTTGTTGAGTATTCCGTTGAGCAACTCTTTCTATTATTTGGAGATATTACCATTCGATTAATTGGTGCTGTGGGTTTGTTTATGTTGATGCTTTCTGCTCTAGATTTTGCTTACCAAAAATATGAAATGGAAAAGCAAATGAGAATGAGTAAGCAGGAAATAAAAGAAGAAACTAAAAACAGAGAAGGTGATCCTCAGATCAAAGCCAAAATCAGACGTATTCAAATGGAAATGTCTAACAATAGGATGATGGCGGAAGTCCCCAAAGCGGATGTGATTGTTACAAATCCTACTCATCTTGCTGTAGCTATAAAATATGAACAAGGTTGGATGGCTCCAATGATAGTCGCCATGGGTGCTGATGCTGTAGCGATGAAAATTCGTGAAGTGGCTGAAGAAAATAAAGTTCCGATAGTGGAGAATAAACCTTTGGCTAGAACTATGTATAAAACTTTAAAAATAGGTGCGGTGATACCTAGAGATTTATTTCAATCCGTGGCTGAGGTTTTGGCTTACGTTTATAGACTGAAGAAGAAGGTAATGAATTAATGGATGGCGTATTAGATTTTTTAAGAAGATTTGAAAAATACAGTCGAAACACCGATCTTTTATTAGCGGTGGGGCTTGTAGCAATCATGGTTGTTATGATGCTTCCTTTGCCAAGCATCCTATTAGATTTTGCACTAACACTAGTAATTACTTTTAGCTTAACCATGATGTTGGTGGCCGTTTACACGGAAAAGTCTTTAGATTTTTCTATCTTTCCAAGTTTACTACTAATTAGTACTTTGGGACGATTGTCTTTAAACGTTGCTTCTACTCGTCTGATTTTAACTAATGGTCACCAAGGAAGCGGAGCGGCCGGTGGTGTGATTGAGGCATTTGGTAGTTTCGTAGTTGGGGACAACTATGTCATTGGATTGATTGTATTTATTATTCTCGTAGTAATTAACTTCGTTGTTATTACTAAGGGTTCTGGTCGAGTTGCAGAAGTAGCTGCTAGATTTACTCTAGATGCTATGCCTGGAAAACAAATGTCAATTGATGCAGATTTAAATGCAGGATTGATTTCAGAAGAACAGGCTAGGGACAGAAGACAAGAAATCGAGCAACAGGCTGATTTCTATGGTGCAATGGACGGTGCCAGTAAGTTCGTTCGTGGTGATGCCATTGCGGGCATTATCATTACACTTGTGAACGTTGTTGGTGGCTTACTAATCGGAGTCTTACAAAGAGACCTAGATCTTGCAACAGCTGCACAGTACTACACGATGTTGACTATCGGTGATGGATTAGTATCCCAAATCCCAGCCTTACTCATATCAACTGCCGCAGGTATAGTTGTTACCAGGAGTTCATCCACCGAGAAGAATCTTGGTAGGCAGATGACAAACCAACTTACTGCGAAACCTAAAGCTATCGGTATTGTTGGTGTTATACTCTGTTTCCTAGGACTCGTTCCCGGGATGCCAACACTTCCGTTCCTTACAATGGGAATATTTACCTCTGGTCTTGCTTTCTTAATTCATAAGTATCGAGAAGACGAAGAACTTAGATCTAAGAAAGCAGAAGCGGAAGCGGCTGCCATGCCAGAAAAAGAAAATATTGAAAGCTTACTGCCTTTAGATCTGTTGGAACTAGAGGTTGGTTATGGGCTAATCAATGTCGTTGAGTCCGAAGAAAGTGGAGATCTTCTTGAGAGGATTGTCAGTATTAGAAAGCAGTTTGCTCTTGATTTAGGAATCGTGGTTCCTAGTATTCATATTCGCGATAATCTTCAATTAGAACCTGGGGAGTATAGGTTTTTAGTAAAAGGTAACAAAGTAGGTGGTGGTTCCCTAATGGCTGAGTATTTGATGGCCATGGACCCAGGAAATGTTCTTCAAGAAATGGATGGAATTCCAACAAAAGAGCCAGCCTTTGGCTTGGACGCCATTTGGATTGGTAAATCTAGAAAAGATGATGCAGAGATTGCTGGTTATACAGTAGTTGATCTTCCAACTGTAATCGCCACCCATCTTACAGAGCTCTTAAGAACTCATGCTCATGAGCTACTAGGTAGACAAGAAGCAAGCGCTCTTGTTGAAAACTTCAAACAACAATATCCAAAAATTGTGGAAGAGTTGATTCCAGATGTATTGCCGCTAGGTACGGTTGTGCAAATTCTTCAAGGACTTCTTAGAGAACAGATTTCAGTTCGTGACTTAAGAACTATTTTTGAAACTCTCGCAGACGAGGCTACGACCACTAAAGATATTGAGAGCTTAGTGGAAGCTGCGAGAAGAGGAATGAGCAGGACGATAACGGAGAAGTTAGTGACAGATGAAGGAAATATCCCGGTGCTATCACTTTCCCCTGGTCTAGAGGAAATAGTGAGTAATTCACTATTGCAAACAGATTCTGGAATCCAACTAGTAATGGATCCTCAGGTAGCACAAAGCATGATTACAGAAATTGCTGTTAAGATCGAAGAAAACCCAGAAATGGCAGGACAACCAGTTTTATTAACAAGCCCAACAGTCAGACGACATATTAGAAAATTAACCGAGAGGTTTATCCCGCAATTACAAGTGATCTCACATAGTGAATTAGGGGTGGATGCAAATATTTCCTCCGTAGGTGTAGTAGAGGTGAATTATGCAAGTTAGAAAATTCGAAGCAAAAAATATGCAGGAGGCTCTGAATTTGGTTAAACATCAGCTCGGGCCAGAGGCAATTATTTTGTCAGCAAAGGACAATCAGGGTGCTTTTGGTTTGGGGGGAGAACCTTCTGTGGAAATTACAGCAGCAATTTCAGCCAACAAACTCCAAGAGCACAAATTTGCTATGTCCAGACTGAAAGAGCAGGATCAAGAAAAGGTCTTAAGTAGCTCAGCCGCTATTCAAAAGAAGTTTATTGAAAAAAGTGTGGAGCGCTTTAGAGATAATCCACTTCCAAGAAAAAGACAGTATATCGATATAACTGATGACGAAGATTTTTCGACCAACTTGAATGTAGAAACTCAGCCCGCTCAGACTGTTGCGAAAGTAAAGACACAGACTAACTATGCAAATCAGGGACGTCTCGGACAAATTAAAAAATTAGCCGAGCAGCGAAATATGAACTTTGTAGAGGAAGGGAATGTCAATCCAGAGGAGCCTAGCCAAAAAAGACCAACTTCAGAGAGAGTTAAAAAGGCTACGAGAAGTGCATTAGATGCGCTATCTAAGGATTGGGTGGAGGAAAAGCCTAGGCCACAAGCAAATATTTTAACTGAAACCGCAACTAGTAATAAAGAAGTCGCTGATCTAAAAGATCAAATTCATCAACTTCAGAAAGTAATCAATTCCTTTAGAGATATGCCACAAAGTTTTGTTGGTACCCATCCTGGCGCGGAATATGAGTTAAGTTTCGAGTTCAGCTCTCTATTTCAAAGACTAAAAAGATCTGGTGTAAAGGAAAGTTCTGTGGGTAAGCTTCTCAAGGATTTAGCTGAGAATCTACCAAGAGAGGCTTGGAAAAAACCAGCAGTCATTGAGGCAATGGCCCTAAAGTCTTTGATGGGAAGATTAGATGTTCGAAATGAATTTAGTAATGGAATTCATATATTCATAGGTGCAAGTTCCAGTGGGAAAACTTCTAGTCTGGTTAAGCACGCCAGTGATTTGATTATAAATAAAAAGAAAAAGGTAGCGATTTTGTCTACGGACACTGTAAAGCTGGGTGCCTCTGAACAACTAAAAATATATGCAAAAATTCTGAATGTACCATTTGGAATCGTTAAAGATGCCAGTCAGTGGGAGGGAGTACTAAATCATTTAACTGATGTTGATATTGTTTTAGTAGATACTCCTGGAGTGGCTTTAAAAAACTTAAATGAAATTGAGCTAATCAAGCAAAGTATACCAAGCTCTCTTACTAGCCATACTCATATTCACTATGTGCAAAGCTGTACCACAAAAGAAGCAGATGCCTTGGATATGTCTAAGAGATTTAGTGTTTTTAATTTTGATGACATGATAATTACAAAATTAGACGAAAGTGTGAACCACGGTCTTATATACACATTAAATGAAAAAATGAATTGTCCTCTATTATCTTTTGGAATTGGTCCAAATATTCCAGAAGATTTTGAATACGCAACTAAAGAAAGAATAGTAGATCTAATTTTTAAACTATCAAAAAGGTAGGAGTTGATTTTTGAGAAAAACAAGAACAATAAGTATTAGTTCTGGAAAAGGTGGAGTCGGAAAAACCTCTATCGTTTGCAATCTGGCCTTAGCCTTACAGGATTTAGGGAAGCGCGTTTTGATTTTAGACGGGGATTGGGGAATGGCAAACGTAGATATTATGTTTGGTAAACGCAGTAAGTACTCTTTAATTGATTTACTTAGAGATGATATAACTATTGAAGATGTGTTGGAGCGTATGGATCAGAAAATCTACCTCATCCCAGGAGGAAATGCCTTACCTGAGCTTTTGAATTTAAATCTTTACGAGCGTAAATTTATATTCGATCAAGTTTCAGAATTAAACGGTGTATTTGATTATTTGATTATTGATACTGCTCCCGGAATTGATGAAAATGTTCGGTTCCTAAATGCAGCGGCGGAAGAAAGTTACTTTGTGTTAACACCAGAGCCTGCGAGTCTTACAGACACCTATTCTTTGATTAAAGTAATGAACCAAGTACAGAAAGAAGTTTCTTTTAATATAGTTTGTAACGAAGTAAGCAATGCCGAGGCGGGACTTAGTCTATTCAAAAGGCTTGCTGGGGTATGCGATAAATTTCTAAATGTGAACCTAAATTATTTCGGATCTATAGATAGAGATTTTGATCTAGCCCAAAGTACCTGCAACCAAAAGCTAGTTTTAAGAGAGAAACCAGACAGTAAATCTGCCCAAGACATTTTACAGTTAGCGGATAACATTAGTGATTATAACGGCTTATCTAATATCAGTGGAAATATAAAGATATTTTTCGAGTCCTATGTGGATCGACAACTCAGTATATAGACTACTGGGATTCCATGGAAGTTGCTAAAATAGAGGGAGACGGGGAAAAGTGATGTCTAAAAGTTCAAATTTATTAAAAAAATATAAAGAGTCGCCGAGCGCGCTAACGGATGATCAAAAGGGTAAACTATTGATGGAGTACGCCCCATTGATTAAGTTTATCGCCCAAAAGATCGCAATTCGTCTACCTTCTAATATCGAACTTGATGATCTAATTTCATCAGGTGTGATTGGTTTGATGGATGCAATCGAAAAGTACGACCCCACTCGTGACAACAAATTTAAAACCTATGCAGAGTTTCGTATTCGTGGAGCGATACTTGATGAGCTGAGGGCTCAAGATTGGGTACCAAGATCAGTCCGTGATAAGGCTAAGATGCTGGATAGGACTATTGTTAAGCTAGAGGCTTCATTTGGTCGAGCTGCTACTGATGATGAAATTTGTGAGTATTTAGGAATTACGATGGACGAGTTTCACGATTTAGTAAATCAGACTCGACCGGTTAGCTTACTGTCTATTGACGAAGCTGCAACATTTTCAAATGTGGATAAAAAATCGATTCTCAATATTCTTGAGGGTACTAAGCTAAATAATCCACACAGCCATTTGGATTTAAAGGTAGTTAAGGACTTGGTAACTAATGCCATTGAAGAGCTACCTGAGAAGCAGAGACTTGTGCTATCACTTTATTACTATGAAGATTTGAATCTCAAAGAGATTGGTCAGGTTTTGCAGGTTACAGAGAGTAGAGTTTCACAATTGCATGCTCAAGCGATTCAGAAGCTTCGTGCAAAATTAAATTCTACTTTTGAAAACGAAGAAATAGTTAGTTAGGGGAGAAAAGAGGGGCTCGAGTTAGAGTCTTTCTAGGTAATTTAGAACACCAAGTTGGCAAGCCACATATAGGTTCTTCATTTCTTCAATTTTTGTAAACGGTCTACAAACATCTAATAGTTCAGATTTTTCCACTAGTTGTTCATCTACAGCAATTTCAATGGATTCTACACACGCCCAACGATCCACTTTTTCTACGCTTTTTTCACAAACAGATTTTGCAAAATGCTCGGCAGGTGTTGCGGCATTTACAGACATATAAAAAAATGTGAGGGCGATGATCCATTTCATATTCAGGTCCTTTTTTTATGGATTAGCATAGGAGCCTGTTTTTTCAACAATTCTTTAAGTCATGTGGAGGGCTTGGTAATATTTTCGAAGCAGTAGGCTTTCTGACTGTAGTTCACAGAATTAGCTCCCAGAGGATCAATCAGATGTATCTGGGCTAAGTTCGGCAATCACTAACTCTCCGAGCTTTTTAATTACTCTGGCCTCAAGCTGCCTTGCCCTTTCTCTGGAGATAGAGAACTGATTACCCACCTCTTGGAGAGTTTTTGGTAGATCGGCTAGAATTCGGTGATCTAAGAGATAGATTTCCTTCTCATTTAACTCTGGACGAAGAGCCTCAATTTTATTGCCAAGTATAGTGAGGTTTTGCGCCAAATTGAGCTGGTCATCTTGGAGGTTTTCGTCCTCATCAATTTGTAGATCTAGGACGCTTGTATTTCCTTCTCCGCCGACCTGTGCATCCAGGCTCATGTCTTTAAACATCAGTCTCTGTTGCATATTGGTAACGTCAATCTCAGAGACTCCAAGGCTTGAGCTCAAAAGCTTCACATCTGGCTCAATTCCCATGGTTTCTAGTTTTTTTTGTTCTCGACGTAATTGGTGGTAGAGTCTTTTTTGTTTTGTATTTGTTCCAATGCGAACAAGAGATTGCTGACGCATCAAAAACTCTTTGATATATCCACGAATCCACCAAACCGCATAGCTAATCAGGCGCACACCCTTGTAGGGATTATATTCCTTCACTGCATGCATAAGTCCAACGTTACCTTCTTGAACTAGATCAATCATCTTACTACCGACTTTGGAGTATTCTGCGGCAATTTTTATTACAAAGCGAAGATTTGAGGTGATTAACTTTTCTGCTGCTTTAGCATCTCCAGTCTCTTTGTAGTGAACTGCAAGATCGTATTCTTGTTCTTTGGTTAATAGTGGATACCTTTGAACTTCCTGTAGGTAGGCCATAAAGGGATCGCCGGTAGTAAGGCTTGAGCTAGAGGTGGTTAGTGCCTTAGTCTCCGCATCCAATTCACCAATGATTTCCTCGGCACTTTGGGAGGTTCTGGCAATAAAATCTTCGTCGGATTCGGTATCGACTAGCTCAGGATCAATCTCTATATCAAAAATATCGTCGGAGGATTTACTTAATTCCTCCTCGTTGAGTACTTCTGCCTCAATGATCTCAATTGGCTGGGATTTTTTACCCGTCGACTTCTTTTTTGCCATGATTTTTAGGCTAGGAGTTTTCCTAGTTTCTTTTTCATCTTTTCTTCAATCACCCCTTTAAAGGCGGAGAGCATAAGACCCACTTTGATCTCAAAATGAATGACGGAGCCTTCGCCCTGTTCTTTTACCTGGAGATTAGCCTCAAACTGTTTACCTTTGGCGTTAGCACTTAGATTTTGCTCGTCGTAGGTAGCAGTGTAGTTTTTATCCAATTGCTGAAGATCTTTATTGTTATCGATTAAATCTTTAATCTTATTAAAAGTTTCTGCACTTGCTTGTTCTGTTTCGTATTCAAATTTAATTTTAGCCATAATCATTTATATCCAATTTAGATTTAAAAGTCATGTAGGCAATCTCACAGCTTGCTAATTTCCCTGGCAAAAAGTCCACAGCTCAGCCTTTATTAAAAAATCTTCGAAACTATTAATTTTACTACACAAAATTTGACTGGATACCCTCTAAGTGCGATTCTGGCTCCTA
Source organism: Bdellovibrionales bacterium (assembly GCA_045110695.1). Lineage (GTDB taxonomy): Bacteria > Bdellovibrionota > Bdellovibrionia > Bdellovibrionales > UBA840 > JBGCGH01. Next base: position 15,122 of record JBGCGH010000017.1, read on the forward strand.
TGAAAATACAGTCTATTCGTGGAATGAACGACATTGCCTTAGAAGAAAGTTATTTGTGGCGCTATATTGAGTCTCATGCTCGCCAAGTATTTGAAAGTTATGGCTTTTCTGAGATTCGAACACCTCTTCTGGAATCTACCTCTCTTTTCAAACGAGGAGTGGGAGAGACCACAGATATCGTAGAAAAAGAGATGTACAGTTTTGAGGATAGAGGGGGAGACTCACTAAGCTTGAGACCTGAGGGCACTGCTAGCACTGTAAGAGCTGTAGTCCAGCACAATTGGGTGAGAGAAAACCCGGTTCTAAAACAATATTATATAGGTCCCATGTTTCGACGGGAAAGACCTCAAAAGGGAAGGTATCGCCAGTTTTTCCAATTGGGGGTAGAGCTTTTTGGAGTAGAGGGGCCCATGGCAGATGTGGAAGTCATTCACATCCAGCATCAACTGTTTAAGCGTTTGGGCGTAGAGCAGTTTGAATTACAAATATCGAGTATTGGCTGTGATGATTGCAGGCCTGCCTACAAAGATATGCTCATTGAGATTCTGACTCCTCTAAAGCAGGAATTGTGTGACAATTGCCAGCGAAGAATGGATACAAACCCCTTGAGGGTTTTAGATTGCAAAGAGAAAAAGTGCCAAGCCATTGCGGCAGAGCTCCCGTCCATTTTGGATCACCTCTGCGGCGTTTGCGAGCCTCATTTTGATAAAGTGAGAGATGGTCTTGTAGCCCTAGGAGTTCCGTTTAAAGTAAACCCAAAAATAGTGAGAGGTCTCGATTATTACAATCGAACCGCTTTTGAGTTTGTTTCTCTAGATGATTCTCTTGGTACTCAAGCAACAATTTCTGGTGGTGGTCGCTATGATAAATTAGTGGAGCAGCTCGGTGGAAATGCCACTCCAGCTGTTGGCTTTGCTGCCGGCATAGAGCGATTGGCCCTTATTCTTGAGCCAATGAAGGAAAAACTTCAGCCCAGAGTGGATGTCTTTTTAATTGCTCCAGACCAGCAGGGTTTAGAAAAGTGCTTACCCCTGACTGGAGCATTGCGATCAAGAGGTATTCGTGCAGAGATGGATTTACAGGGAAAGTCCTTTAAGGCCCAATTAAAGCGAGCGAATAAATTAAAATCTCGCTATGCTTTAATTGTAGGTGAGTCTGAAATTCAGAACAATCTAGCAATATTAAAAAATATGGATGAGGGGACTCAGGAAGAAATCCTTCTTACTAAGATCGATGAAAAATTAAAAGAGCTATTTCCAAAAACAAGCAACTATCGTTTTTAAATATTAGGAGTAAATATTGAAGTTTTTAAGTGAATTAAAAAGAAGTCATAATTGTGGGGAACTCAAACCTGAAGCGGATGGACAGGAAGTGGTCCTTATGGGCTGGGTAGACACAAGAAGAGATCATGGTGGATTGGTTTTTGTTGATTTACGTGATCGCTACGGAGTTACTCAGCTAATTTTAGACCCTTCTATTGAGCTAACAAAGGCGGCTAAAGATTTTAGAAATGAATATGTTGTAGCTATTCAGGGTAAAGTAAAAAAGCGACCCGATGGAATGATCAATGATAAATTACCAACGGGTGGAATAGAGATTGAAGCTAGCAGAGCTGAAATTTTGAGTAAAGCGGAGACACCTCCCATCCAAGTTAATGATGACAATGTTTCAGAGCAGATGCGCTTGAAATATCGCTACATAGATCTTCGATCTACTAAGTTGCAAAAAAACCTTATGACTCGACATCGCTTGGTCGCAGAAATTAGAGAAGCTTTAAATGCAAAAGACTTTGTTGATGTTGAGACACCTATTCTTTATAAATCGACTCCAGAGGGCGCGAGAGATTATCTTGTTCCTTCAAGAGTACATCCTGGAAGCTTTTATGCCTTACCGCAAAGCCCGCAAACACTAAAGCAGCTTTTGATGGTATCTGGAATGGATAAATACTACCAGATCGCTCGCTGTTTTAGGGATGAAGATCTTAGAGCTGACCGTCAGCCTGAATTTACCCAGTTGGATCTAGAGATGAGTTTTGTGGATCAAGAAGATGTTCTAGCCTTAAATGAAAGTTTAGTTAAAGAAATTTGGAAGAACATGAAAGGGGTAGATTTACCTGAGTTCCAAAGAATGACCTTTGAAGAGGCGATGAATACTTACGGTTCTGATAAACCCGATACTCGCTTTGGGATGAAAATCCAGGATCTGGCAGAGCACTTTAAAGGCTGTGGTTTTAAAGTTTTTGAGGATGCTATTGAGAAAAAAGATGGAGCCGTAAAAGCCTTTTTATTATCGGACTCGGCTAAAGATTTAAGTCGATCTAAGATTGATAAGCTCACTAAGTTGGCTCAGAAATCTGGAGCTAAAGGCTTGGTATGGGTAAAATGGGAAGCCGGGAAAATCAGTTCACCGGTGAGTAAGTTTTTTGATGAGGATAAGCTTCAGGCTATAGTTAGAGCACTTGGCGGTAAGGAAGGGGATTGCGCTTTTATCATCGCAGATTCCTGGTCTACTAGTTGTAGTGTATTGGGTAGTCTTCGTCTTCAGCTGGCTAGAGAGTTTGGAAAAGTTGATAAATCCAAAGACTCTTTTTTATGGGTCACAGATTTTCCATTGTTAGATTTTTCTCCTGACGATGGGAGGTGGTATGCAATGCACCACCCTTTTACTGCGGTGGGTGATGAGTATGTACAGGACCTACTGGATGGCAACGAAGATAAATTTGGAGAGATGAAAGCAAAAGCCTACGACCTAGTTTGTAATGGATATGAGATAGGTGGTGGAAGTATTAGAATTCATAACTCTGATCAACAAAATGCTATGTTCCGTGCTCTAGGCATCGGCGAAGAAGAGGCTCAAGAAAGATTCGGTTTTTTCATTGAGGCATTAAAATACGGAACACCTCCACATGGTGGTATTGCCTGGGGAATCGATAGAGTTTCCATGATTCTTTGTGATACTGAGGCCATAAGAGACGTGATTGCTTTCCCAAAAACTGCAAAGGCCTACGATACAATGAGCGATGCTCCTAGTTTAGTAGATAGAGATCAGTTGTTTGAGTTAAGTATTCGTGTGGCTAAACAGGAAAGTGAGTAGTTTAGTACTTAAACCATTGTACAATGTAGAGTGATTTTTAAGTAATGAGTATTAAAAAAGTATTCAAATAGGCTTGGTATTCCAAGCCTATTTTTTTTACCAATTTTCTCTCAAGGTATGGCACAGGTGCCCCGGATTCTTATCAAAATAGTCTTGGTGATAATCCTCACCTATCCAAAATTTAGTTGCAGCTACAACTTCAGTGACACTTGGCTTTCCGAAAGAGTTTTCTTTATCGAAGTCTTTTAAAACTTCTTTGGCCTCTTTCTCTTGAACTTCTGAGGTAAAGTACACGCCAGATCGATATTGAGTCCCAATATCTACGCCTTGGCGATTGAGTTGTGTCGGATCATGTAGTCTAAGAAATAGATCCATTAGTTTTTTGAAACTGATTTCTGATGGATTGAACTCCACTAAAACAACTTCTGCGTGTCCAGTTTCTCCAGTACAAATTTGTCGATAAGTAGGTTCATCTAGATTCCCACCAAGATATCCAACTTCTGTTTTTAGAACACCTACTTGTCTTTTTAAAATAGCCTCAACCCCCCAAAAACATCCTGCTCCAAAGTATACGCTTTCTTTATTTTCCATGAAAATCTCCTAGTTATTCGCGGTCAAATTAACTTAAAATGAAGGCGCATGCCAGACTAATGTTCAGGGAATATTGGTTTAAAATAGAATTAGTTGAAGGCATTGACCCTAAAGTCCTGATTAGGCTCTTGTTCTCAAGTTGGTACGTTTTATTCCGATACATTCCATGTGGACAGGAAGTCCTAAGTTACTCACAGGAGGTGAGACATGAGAAAAATCAGTGGTATTTTACCAAGCAACAGCAGAATTACATCCGTAGATCTCAAAAATTCTCAGCCTGTACGATCAGGGGACGCGGCCCATTTTGGAAGATCCATTGTTAAATCTGAAGTGGTGAGAACGGCCCCTAAGCTAACCCTCAATGAAGCACCTAAGGTTTACGATAAGGTATCTGCAAGACGAACTAAGGATCAGGCAAACGCTGAAATTGTTAGAAAGATGTCGTCGAGCTTCTTTGACACTCGGTTAAACAAAACGGAGCTCAAACCAATGACGGAACAAATGATCGCAGCACAAAAACCAGTGAGAGCAATAGATCTTCCTCAAGACACAGTTGGTGTTAAGAGAACTGAGAACGTAATGGCTCCTTTTAGCTTTGAAGCGGAGTCTGGCTCTTACGTGGATGAACATGTTAATTCAAAAGACTACGGCGCTGTAAGCAATGCTATAGAGGATACACTGGACTCTCCTGATTTCAATATGGTGGGTTCCAATTTAAGTATTACAGGATGATTTAGAATTAGGTCCAAATAGGATTTACATTTTTTGAGAGCAGAACTTGAGATGGATTTTAGGTTCTGCTTTTTAATTAATTTCTTGGCTAGACTTTAGCCGAACAAAACTAGCCAAAATTTGATCTTTAATTGTTCAATGATTTCTAGCTTAAACCGATACTATTAATATACGTAGGAGTAAATCAATGTCTATGCTAGATCGATTTCGTAAAAAAGGTGGGTTTGAACAGTTACAACTATTGTTGGAGACGTCGGTTCCCTCAAAGAGAGATCAACTTCTTGAGCTCATCGAGAAGGAAGATTCTGGTTGGGCTGTGATGCTTCGTACTCGTCTCTTGACGATTGACGCCATTTTCTCTTGGGATGTGGAGACTCTGAAGTTAATAGTTCCACATATAAACGATAGAATTCTTGCCTACTCTATCATTGATGCAACAGAAGAGGAAAAGCATCGAATTTCTCAAACGATGACTCAATTGAAGTGGGATGAAGTAAACATTCATTGGGCGAAAACTCGCCCTGGCCAAACGGAAATCTATGCTGCTCAGATCCAAATCGTATCATTGGTAAGAAAGTTAGACTCCGAGGGTTATATTCGTTTCATTGATATAGATCCCAAGTGGGAGCTCATTAGCTCTATGGTTGCCTAGAGTTAAATTACTTTCTGTAAAATCAGTCCGTATTTTTCAAGGCTTACAATTTTGTGAATAGAATTCAAACGCCTTTTACCTTCTTGATCCTTTGAAACTACAATTAAATAACGTAGGCTTAACATAATTAGTTTTCGAACGGATTCTATATTCCAGTGTGGGGCTCCTAATTGAATAAGCATTTCAAGTCTAAGTAAACTTTCTGTTGCATTGGAGGCATGAATACTTCCCATGCTTCCAGCGTGCCCGGTAGCTAAACACATTAAAAGATCTTTAGCTTCAGCACCTCTAATCTCGCCCATTACAAGGCGGTCGGGGCGCATCCTGAGACTCTGCTTTACTAAATCTTGTAGATCTACGCTTTTGGTTTTACTTTCATCTACAGACTCTAGGGTCAGCATTTTTATACTTAGATCATTGGGAGTTTTTAGCTCAGAAGTATCTTCCAACAGAACACATCGTTCATTTTTAACTTCTTGTAAGCAGGCATTCAGTACACTGGTTTTTCCAGATCCTGTTGGACCGATAACGAGAAAGTTTTCTTTCGATTGAATGATATCTAAAATAGTCTCTAATTCAAAATCTCCGCACCATTCAAGATCAAGTAATTGCTTGAAGTTCCAGGAGGATTCAGGATGCCTTCTAAGGCTAATGCAGGTACTTTCAGTAATTAATGGGCTGCTAACATGCAAGCGGAAGTTTTTCCACTTATTGGTATTAAAAAGTTGCTTTCGATGTATTTGAATTCCTGCCTCAGAGTAGAGTCTATTTAAAAAATTAGTATAAGTTCTATCAGAAAAAAATTGATCCTCGCAAGTGTACCACTTTCCGTTTTTTTCATAGTGGATGGAATCAAAGCTGTTAACGATGATTTCTGTTATCGACTCATCCTTTATCAGTTCAACTAATGGCCCTTCAGAGAAGTACTCCGCTTCTAATCTTTTTTTTAAGTCCTCTTTCAATCCTTCAGCTCTTTGTTTTACACTTTGGGTGACTAAATCCCGTGGGATTTCCGAGGGGTTAATATTGTATCTCCCTATTTGTTGGCTGAGGTTGTGATTAATTTCAGTTTCTATTTCTTGTAACTTTGCAATCATGATTTATCTCCTTCCAGAACTTGCATTCGAATATATATATCAGACTCATTATTTCTAAATTTTTTACTATTTAAAAACTCATTGATGATTGGAATCGCCATAAAGAGGGAGTTTCCAGACTTAGAATTACTCTTACTGATTTGAAACAACTTACCAAGGTTCATTACTTGGTTTGTTTTAAGTTCATATCTATGCTTTAGGCTTCTGATACTGAGCCCAGGTAGACCCTCAATACTCGATAAACTGTCATCAATATTGCTAGACCTAAAATCAAGGTCTAAAATATCTGTCTTGTTAGCTCTTGGTTGGTAGATCGCTTTTATCCTTAAACCATACTCCTTCCAAATGACACTCGTACTTAATTTATTAGAACTTGTGATGGGAATTTCTCCTCCACTTAAAAATATTAGTTCTTCATTGGGATTTATATCCAGTTCCATCGTGTAGAGACTTTGTACTTTTCCTTTTGATTTTAGAAAGTCTAAATCTAGAAAAGAATCATTGGCCCAGGAATTGGTATTAAGATTCCATCGATTGGTAGTTGGGGGAGATAGGCTGTTACTATTCAATTTACTTTTTATATGCTCAATAAAATCAATTTGCAGCGTATAGCTGGATGAACTAAAGCCTGGATCATTCACCAAGTTTAAACCGGTAACTAAGCTGGCTTGAGTAATATTTTTTCTATCTTTACTTTTATCTATAACAAAAACGGTATTTAAAGAATTTGTATCCCAATTTATTTTTTGGAAGTCATAGCTAGTTATCCTCTCTGTAACATAATGTTTATATGCCTTGATCTGGTTTTGAAATATCTGTGCAGAGAAATTAAAAAACTTTTTACACCTATAAGAGCCGGAAATTTTCTTAGATTGGAAAAACTGAAGGATATCTCGGTAGTCTTTCCAACTATAGAGGGTCCCTCCAATGTTTATACATTGGCTTTTGATACTTAGCACTAGGCCCATTTTTTTTGATAGGAGTTTAGAAAGTCCAATATAGTTTTGGTACTCTAGGCGTCCTAGTATATGCAGCTGGTATACTTTGTTTTGGAGTCTAAGATTAGTTAAGCCAATTTTTTTACCGGTGATTACAATTTGAGAATTCAATTGGCGAACTACAGCAAGGGATCCGTCAGCTAGATGAACGATCCCATTGGCTTTAGGCATACTAAGGCTTGCTCCAATCCCAACAACAATCTGATCAGACTGACTATATCCGTATTGGGATTGGAGGAGGAGGAAAAAGAAGCAGTAAAAAATCTTCATGTCTAGATACTATTCAAAACACCCTGCCATGCCTTGAGAATGCTATCGTGCTTTGAGATCAAAATGTCCGACAATACATCCGGAACTTTATCGATATTAGGACTAGTTTAGCGGTGACTGCCACCCGCTTGAGAGCATGTGCGTCTAACGCAGTTGATGCCTATTGGGTGGCAGTCCACATGGTTACTCGTTGGTTGGTTAAGTTTCGACGCTTAACTAAAAGGGTAACCGGATTTTCTCACCTATCCACACTGTGAAGTGTCAGATCAGATCGTGACTTCTACAAGTAAATGCTAGGGCTATTAACGTCAACATTTTAGAAAATCTGTGGCGAACTCAAATATATCTGCGCTTAAAAAACTTAAGAGCAGATATAAAATACCTGCTCTTAAGTCGCGGTGGTAATATTCTTAGTTTGCAATTTGAATTGAAGGCATATCAATAGAGTCTTTTAATCTAAGTCTACCACTAGTAATTGCTTCATCCACTTTCTTTTCCAGATAAGTAAAGGGAGCACTACCATCCTCAAGTAAAACTTCATGAAACTCTCTAATATCTAAATTATTACCAAGCTCTTCCTCAGCTTTTTTCCTTAAGTTTTGAAAATTAATTTCACCGACTTTGTAACTTAATGCTTGTCCGGGCATAGAAATGTACCGATCAATTTGATTCTCAGACTCAGGTCTTGGTTTTCCTGAAGCCTCAGAAAAGAATTGAATGGCCTCTTCTCGTGACCATCCCATGGAGTGAATCCCGGTATCCACTACAAGTCGTGCAGCTCGATAAGCTTCATAAACATATCTTCCGAATAATGTCTCACGTGTTTGATATAGGCCCAATTCCGCACCTAGGGACTCGGCATAAAGCCCCCATCCCTCTGTGAAAGCGGTAAAATAGTAGTCCCTTATGGCGCTTTGTGTCTGCCTTGATCTTGAAAGCTCATAGTGATGGCCAGGTACGCCTTCGTGAAGCACTAGTGCTTCCAGTTCATAAAGAGGAGCATTTTTTAAATTTGTTGTGTTCATATAAAACACACCAGGCCTTCTACTCTCAAGGGATCCAGGGCTATAATAAGCATAATAACCCGAAGCGGCTCTGGCAGCATCCATCTCTTCCACAACAAATGGGATTTGCGTCTGAGATTTAAAAAGTTGGAGAAAGCTTTTGTTAATGTTGTTAGAAATCAGACTAATTTCTTTTAATAGATCTTTAGCACTTGTAGCAAAAGATAAAGGCTCTTTTTGTAGGAAATCTGCAAATTCTTGAATCGATCCTTTGAAGCCAAAAGAATCCATGATTTTTTGCATCTCTAGGTGAATTCGTGCAAGCTCTTCAATTCCTAGATTATGAATTTCCTCTTTGGTAAGCTTCGCTCCTGTATTCTGTTCGATAAGGGCTTGGTAATACTTTTCTCCATTTACGATGGAGTTAATACCTATGGAAGTTCGTAAATGTGGTCTGTATTCTGTTATAATAAAATCATACAACCTCTTCCAGGCTGGCATACTTACAGTGCGAATAACTTCTTTTGCATTTTCGATTAATTGGACCTTCTCTTTTTCAGGTATATCATTGCCCAGTTTTTTAAATGCTTTGAATTCCAGAGTCATTTCGGGTTTGCTAAAAATGTAGTTCTCAAAAATCGATTCAAAATTCTTGAAGTCATTGCGAGAGGGTGTTATTCCCTGAGCTATACCTTCTCTCATTAGCTCAATAAGGTCATCAACTTCTTTATTAAACAGCTTAATCATTTTTAAATATTGCTCTGCTTTAAATTTTGATTTTAGTTTGGCTCTGTATGAATTTAGATCATAAACATACCATGAGTATCTTGATCTTTTTAATGTAACGGGCATTAAGTAGGCTTTATAATGATAAAAATTAATTTTTGTTTTTAAGACGTATTCAAATTTACTGTACTCTAACTTCTCTTTAGAATTGAATGTGCTTGTATCCAAAGCTTCGAAGTCTTGATACAAGTTATTTAAGAAAATCTCTCTCCTTTGATTAGCTTTTAACGAGAAATCATATCTTTTCCCATCAAACATAATGTGTTCTTCATTAACATTGAAATCATGGTATTTTTTAGTTAATGCATCGAGATCTGCATTAGCGATGGCTTGACCCACCAAAAGAAGATTTAATAATAAAACCAATAAGTACTTAGTTACTTTGAGCATATTTTTTCCTTTGTTATTCCACATTAAGCTTCAAAAACCATAGCCGAGGGCAGTCCATTGCCCCCCCCTTCTTGGGGGCAATGGTTTTTATTTAGCATAAACTATTACTTACATAATATGTCTTGTAAATGAAAAAATGGACCTAACTTTTATATGAAAAACTCTGAGTTGTGAATGTAAGTAAAGTGCTTCTTCCGAGGGCACTGAGTCCTTTTTATAGAGTCTAAAGCTAAAAGCTAGGGCAGCTAGCAGCTAGGAAGCTAGGGTGACTGCCACCCTCTTGTTGGGGCCCCCTCTTGAAAGCATACGCGCCTAACGCAGTCGCTGCCTGTTGGGTGGCAGTCACCCTTGGGGCTATAGGCTTTGGAATGAGGCTTTTATCTTATTGGGGTTCCATGGAGATAGACCTTTGCAATGTTCTCTATAAACTACTTTTCTTCGTATTAAGGAAACCGTATCGTAGTAGTAGGATAGCCTACTTATTCTCACGCTATTGTAGTTCTCTGAGAATTCTAAGTTTAGATCATGGAAAACTCTGTTCCTATTTATTTTCTCTGTGTCTCTTAGTCTCAATCTGTGGGAACCATACTTCAATTTTTCAAGACTATGAATAGATGAACCATATATAAATGGAAACAGATGAGTTCCTTTTTTGCTCTGAAGGTTTAGCTCAGAATATAAATGCTTTTCACCATCGCTACAAAAACTCTTACTTCTCGCTATTATTCTACATCTACCGACATTGTGTTCTCCTTCCATGGTGGTGATCAGACTATATAATCTGTTAGCAAAAGAATCTTGAGTGTCCGGACATCCGGCCTGAATGTTTATTGATAAAACAAAAACGCAAAAACTTAATATTGATTTCATAAATACCCCCTAATGAGTTTCACAAAAAACTTTTGCAATTGTTCGGCCGGACAAAATGACCAGGTATTGCATCCACGGTTTTTAGTGAATTAAAAAACTTAAAGCTCTATATCTTTTCCAAAGGTTGAGAAATTTAATCCAAGAAAGTAGAACAAACTTCTCAACTCATTTTAAAAGCTAGCTAGAACTTGGCCTTTGATTTGCTCATAGCTAGTTCGAACCTAACTCTAATTTTAAGGGGGATATATGAAAAGTTATTTTTTAGTTGGGAGTTTAATGTTTTTGTCCGGCATCCGGTCGGTGGAAGCCTATCCAGCAAGATGGAACAGCTGTAACGAAGATGTATTGCAAATAAAATCTTCGGAACTCTTAATTGATACACAAGTGTTTTTTGATAAAGACTGTCGGACCGCTTTTGTAGCGCCGCCCAATAGAGGGAATGTAGTTAGCTCAGCGGAGGATATTCTTTTTCCAATTACAATGGAGTATACCTGTGGGCAAATAGAAGTTTTAGGCAAGTCTCTTTCCGCGGCCCATGATGAGCTCTATGCTTTATCAAAGTACTCAAAGTCCTTAACTGAGTCAAAAACTCAAAAACTAGAGCTTCACGACTTAAATTTAAATTTTATGAAGAACCTACTTAATGAAAAAAGAGCAATCAGGACTTATGCTTCGGAATTGAAAGCCAAGCAGCGTCTAACTAGCTCTCAACTAAATGATGTGGAGCAAAGACTTTTAAACTGTGAATCTAGCATAGTTTGTTCTGAGCTTAGAGAAAGTAAAAAGAACTATACATCTAGTATTAAGGGCTTAAACAAGCTGATCAAGAGTTCTGAATTAGAAATTAAGTCTTTAGATAGAGACTACAATGCAAGCTCCAGAGAAAATCAAAGACTATTGAAAGAGGTGCAAGAAATAAATGTTGATATCGGTGGTGCGAATCAAAGTATTCAAACACGCATGGCGCTAGTGGAAACTAAAATGGGATCCTATAAGATGAATGTAGGTTTCTCAACCAAAATTAGTTTAGATACGGATTGGGATAAAATTATTAGTGGGCTTTCCAGGGAGTTCTCTGGCTTGGGAATACAGTTTGAAAGACTACCTATAAAAGACTCCAACTTCCTAATGACGGATATAACTCAGGGAAGCCAAACAAAGTTGGATATGTTAATAGGAGTTAGAAAACCAACACCAGTATTTACCTGGAATGGGAATACCCGCGATCCTCAAATCCCCACTGGTATGAGCCCAATATACTTAGGTTCCTCCATCCTACAGTTTAATGAAATTGCTCTTTGCTCGATCTATGATCTTAAAAAGTCCCAGATCATACCCGGAGCTGAAAAAAAGCTTCAAAACTTTATGGCGGCTCAAAGTGTATATTCCTATCCTGTTCTGGAAAATTCCGATTATTCTATAGATTTTAATTTTCACAAAGTCGTGGATAAAATCCTAGAGAGACTGAAGTCTTCAAGAACTATATCAATATCCAAGCGAGGGACAGACTCCTTTCTTTGGATAGAAGATTTTCGTATTTTAAGCGCTGAGGGTTCCATACCCCCTGAGCAAATCAATCTGAGAAGGTTTGAAATATTAAGTAGTATAATCGAGCAGTTTGCTCCGGTGCAATCTGTAGAGCTTATTAATGGACAATCCATGATTGTTTTTAAGACAGAGTTAAATACAAACGAAATGCAGAAGAAAGCAAACGATCTAAAGGCTCAACAAGTCGAAAGAAAAAGAATCGACTTTAATGGAGCTACGTTTGTTTACGATAAAGGAACCATATCTTTTTAAGAAGGGAGATAAAATGAATCAGTCAGTAAAAATAAATTTTCTTATGGCATTAATATGCGCCTCAGCTTCGGCGGGAAAGGTTTATGAAATACCCACAAAATTTGTGGAGTCAGGGGTGTTAAAAGTATCTTATGATCAAGAGGGTTATGGTCTTGAGAATATAGCTGAGACGAAAACGGATTTAAGCTTTCTTTCCAGTAACAACTACTTTACATCAAAAGAAAAGTGTCAGGCTCTGAAGAGCGGAGACGGCGCTTATCTAGATTCAAATAACTTTTCCGGACTTCATGTTTTTGCAAATTACTATCCCTATCACTCCAATGATTTTTTAGAAAATTTGAAGATAGAACTACAAAATAGGGGAATACAAAAGCCAAAGTCTAAATATAAGAACAATATTGTTTCTGTAAAACATATTAGTATTTTAGATTCTACTAGCCTTAAACCAATAAATTTAGTGGAAGGTACTGATTACGATATTTTAGTGGATGGGTTTAATAACAAAGTGAATCTCAGTGTTTTATCCCACAGAGTCGCTTGCGATTTCGTGTTAGGGGTATTTAAACTAAAGGTGGACTGGGCGACTAATTTTGAGCCAAGAAAACGGACCTATCAGGATAGAATCTCTAGAAAGAGCTTAAAATCTCTATATGAGGTTTCAAGGCAGACACAAAGTAAAATAACAACAACTTTAGGGCCAGATCAAAGTTTCGGCTACGCCTCCTTTATTAGTGGGGTTGCTCTTTCTAATGGTTTTCTTTCAGAAAACATTAAGCTAGATACGCAAAACAATATCGATCTATTTTTGGATATTTCAAAAGAACTGCTTAGCTCAAGAAATAGTGATTTAAGATCTCTAAGTGGTGCGGATTTAAATAGAATTCAGTCGCGTTTTAGACTTGATGTAACTGAAGATAAAAAAATAGAGGGGGGAACCTATGCGGGTAATAGTACAACTAGGGACTAGTGTGTTGATGGTATTTAGCTTGTTTGCCTGTGGTGGGGATGACAACCAAGGAAATAGTCCCGGAACCCTTGACTCTGAAACCATACAACGAATTGAAAATACCAATTCTAAAGTAAACAGGGACCTAGATAAAGTCCAAGATAGACGTGATTTAACAAGGGAAGAAATTTCTATTTTAAAAGCGGCTTTGTTTTACCAGGAAATAACAAGGATCAAACTAGATTTCACAGATTTATTGAAAACCAAAAAAATAGACTTACAAGAATTTTAAATTGGAGAACAAAATGAAAAACAAAAATATATTATTTTTATTATTAGGAATGAGTTTAAGCTCTAGTGCATTTGGCCAATCAAACGACAAACCTTACATTTTTGGCGACTGTGAGGGGCAGGTACAAATCACAGAGCCTGAGAACAGTTCAGGGCACAAGTTCTCAAAAGATTGTAGTGTTGCTTGGGTATTACCCCCAGCTAAAGGAACAGTAAAAGCGGTTAACGTAAGTCCTTTAGTTATAAGTGGTAGTATTTGTAAGCAATACGAAAAATCAAATCAAAGTTTGGAAAAATACTATGAATCAATTTTGAATCTTTCCTCGGTCTCCGAGAGAATCTCTTCTTATATTGACGATCTTACCTCTGAACGAACCAGCGCTCTGGGGATCGAACGAGAGTTAAAAGAAAGAAGAAATCAAATTAGGAAAGAATTTAAAGTGGTTAATTCAAATGTAATCAGACTAAGAACGGCTCTAGCTGAACTTAAAGAAGAGTATAAGGAGGCAACAGATGCTGTTCGCAAATGGCAACTTGAGGGCGATATCTCAAAAACAGAGGACCAACTCTTTGTAGCCGAAGAAGAGTTTGTAAATTTAGACGCAAACCTTGAGGAAGTGAATTATACTATAGAAGATCACAAAGATTATTTAAGAAGTGTTAAATCCGAGCTTAACGAAAACCAACTACAAGTAGGGGCGAACGAAAAAGAAATAGCCAAAGTTATTGATGTAGTAAAAAATCTACAGGCTGATTTTCTAACTAAGGTAGGTTCCCGTGTTACTTACGAATATGATTTACCTTATGTAAAATTAATGAAGGATTACTCTGATGAAAACCCCAATGCAAAAGTAGAATTCAGAAGAATGCCAATTAAGTTTTCTAAGCTCTCAGTGAACTTAAATGTTGGTAGTGATGTAAGTTCAGGAACTGGCAGGGTGAGCCTTCCCGCCGCACAAGTGGGGGGAGATTACTATCAGGGAATGTTTGTTGCCGGTCCGACATCGGGTTCCATATCTGTAGAGCTAAACCAAGCAGCCAGCTGTGGTATGTGGGATTCAAGCTCGCAAAGTCTAAATAAAGATCTCGCTATGTCCAATGACTATTTTAATTTACAAAACCTTTATGAATATGAACTAGCTGGAGAGGCGGGTTACAAATTAAAGTATGACGTTATGCAGTTCTACAAGGAAAAGAAAGAGGGCGGTAGAAGGGGCGGATTTTTTAGCTCAAAGAGTTGGAGTAAGGAGACAATACAATCTAAAAACACCAGTTGGTTCCAAATAGATTTCTTTTCTGATTCCAGCGGAAGTAATATTTCTCCAGAATTAGAGAAGCAAATTATTGCCAGTGAAAAAGCTTATGTTATCGACAAACTATTTATGGGTTTTCTGCAATCGGCAAGTAATAGGGGAGCGGCTCCTATTCCTGGATTTGAGGCTGGAGCTAATGGTGCTCAGACAGCGGCCGGTGAGCTTAGTAAATGCCCGCATCTTTACTGTCAGGCCGGTGCTGCAGTTCTTCGTCTAGCCGACTCCATTTGGGGAAGCTCTAAAGCAGAGAGCGAGTTCTCAAATAGAAAAGATTTTAAGTTTAATGGTCTAATTAGAAATCAAAGAATGTATAAGTCTAAAGGGGCTACAGGTTATGTTTTTTAGGGGGCTGTTTTATATAATCCTTTTTTGTACTGTGGCTCAGGGGGGCACAGTACAAACTTACTCTTCAAGTATTGAATACCTGGATAAAGTAAATTGTGATTATATTTTTGAACATTTAAAATTCCATAAAAAGGCCTACAGTGAGCTTGTAAAGTCAGAGAATCGATTGGCTAAATTTTTTAGTAACTGGCAGGATAGTAATTTTAAATCTAAGCGCAGAGAGAGAAAGTATCTTAAAGCCTCAGATGTATGGATGGAAAAATATCTATTTTGGCATTTTAGTGCGGACGTAGACTACTACAACAGGAGCCAATGGCTAAAAGTGGTTTGGAAAGATACTCAAACACTGGATTTAGAAAGTTTAACTTATGAACTACCTGATTTTAAACCAGTTTTAGCCGGTGGCCTAACCGCCTTGCCAGACCTACAGATTCATCAATCGCAAAGCCAGGTAGTTTTAAAAATGCGGGTTTCACCCCTAGCCCAATGTTTAAAAAGACCTCTGAGGTTTTTTAAAGAGGGAGTTTTGTTTGAGGCTTATTAGGTACCGAGTTAAATATTATTTCTAGGCTGGTCTTTTGTATTGAGTTTTATCAAGATTCGAGAAGTTAGTGCTAAACTAATTTCATGAGGAACATCAAGGCCAGCCCCACTTTAAAAGAAAATCAAAGCCCTTTATCAATAAAGGAGCTTTTTGAGTCCGCCCTGGTTTTTTCCAAAAACATAGCTGTGTCCTTAGGTATTATCGCGGGCACCTATTGTTTTCTATATCTCTTAGTATTATCAGGCTTTTAGGAGCGACCTTAGTCCATTCTTATCGGCTCTGGCCTTGGGTTTTCAGGTATTTACGAAGATACTTATATAGTAGTGTAGAGCACTGTAACTAGTCTTTTGTCCAAATTGGTCGAAGGTGTTTAAGAGAGTTACATTTTGAGTCGATAAGAGATCAAGGCCTACCTAATATTAGGAGTTTATAATGAAATGGATTTTTAATCTTTTAGCAATTTCAATGACTGCATTCTTTACGATGGCAGCTAATGCTCAACACAATCCCTACCCCTACGGTCATGGTTACTCCGGCGGTATGAACGGATGTATGGCAGGGCTCGAAGCAGCAAAGGCTATCAAGAGTACAGATGCCTATGGAGATTGGAAAGCGGCTGGAGACTCATTGGATAACATGTCAGGGGAAGCCGAAAGCTATTGCGATAGTTCCGATGATGCACGATCAGAGCTGAGGAGATCGATAGGTAAGGACGGCGCTAATAAATTTAAATCAATAATCGATATTTTAGCTAAGGCGGGCTCAGATCCTTGGAATAAAGATGACGAGGGTGTATTTACAGGAAATCTCGGCGATGGCGAAGATGAGGACGAAGAGGTAGGGTTTACTTTTGATGGCTATAAGTGTAGCGATTTTATCAGTAAATCTGATTCAAGCAGAGATAAATTAGTTACTGCGTGCGAGTCTGAAAAAGGAAGTAAAGAAGCTGTTATAAATACAATGTTAAAGGCTTTGGGGACAACAAATCTCCGCCCAGAAGTTTTTTGGGATGGAGGTTTCGACCAAAACTTCATTTCTACTAGATCAAAAATTTACGCAGGTAATGTGATTAATAACCTAGAAATTAAATTTGCAAAAGATACTTTTGTTGATCCTAATAAATGTACTTCACTGTTAGTAGAAAATGGAACTATCGATTCGTATGAAAAGTTTAGCTGTTTCAAGGTGAATTCTGGAATTTCTAAAACTGTATATGATAGCGACTCAGTTCAACAACAAAGGCTTATAAAGTCAACGGTCAACCAGTATCAATTAAGCCGCCAGGATCTGATTTCTTCTAAACAATCAGCTGAGACTGATGTAGCAAATATTTTCAAGAAATTTAATTCAGATAGCAAAGACGTTAAAGAGGGGTTCTCTTGTTCTAAAACTCTAAAAGAAGATTTTTTAAAAGGAAAAATAATTATTCCTGATAACATAGCGGATGATTTTAAAACAGCTTGTCCTGGAGACGACACAGAGCCTAACTTTGCAGCGCTTTGTAGCTCGTACCCAGAAAGTGATGAAGCTGATGAAGCATGTTCTGATATTGCTAATGATTACTTTAATAATAAGTGGGTATGTTCATCAGGTAAGGCCTTAGTTAGCAAGATGGAAAAGAAATTGAAAACGGCCGAAAAAAGAGCGAACAGAGAATATCAAAGAGATAACGATACTGAGGGTGAGATTTGCTTAGAGTGTCTTGAAGATCTTAGATATCAAAAAAGTCAGTCTCCATCTAAAGGAGAAATGCTTTTTGGATCTGCTTTGGGACTACTAGGGCAGTATTGGGGAATTAGAGCTTACGATAAAGCGATAGATCGTTCTGCAAATGCAGCGGCTGATCTTGGTCTTACTTATAATCCGCCGAACACAGCTTGGGCTTATGCTGGAGCGGGACTAAACGCGGTAGCCGGTTTATCTGGAATCGCTACAGGATCTTATGTTTGCCAGGGAGCGGGAGCTTATGGCGGACAAATGGGGATGAACAATCCTTATATGGCTCAGCAGCACATGATGGGTCAGGGTGGAGCCTTTGGTTATCCTTGGGGTGCTCAAATGGGCAGTCCTCATATGGGAATGTATATGCCTGGTCAATGGGGAATGAACGGTCCAATGGGAATGCAGATGCCTTTCCACATGCAGGGTCAGATGAGTCCTTTTTCTATGGCAATGAATAATCCCTATGCCGCGATGATGGGACCACAAGCTGCGTTTAATCCAATGGCTCAATTAGGTCCATTGGGAATGATGGGAATGCTCGGTGGTCAGGGTAGTTTCAACCCTAACGCCATGTTTAGTCCTTATGGGGCAATGGGCCCTTATGCCATGCAAAGTCCTTTTGGATCACTCTCCGCGCACGCAGGTTTTGGTCCTTTTGCTGGTAACCCCGCAGCCATGTTTAATGGTCAGTTCGGCGGGCAGTTTCCTGGTTTGATGAGTTGTTTCCAGGCACCATGTCCTGGGCAAATGTTTGGAGGTCCACAGTTAGGTGGGCAGTTCGGAGGACAATTTGGTAGTCCTTTTGGTGGTGTCGGCGGCCTTGGCGGCGGACAGTTTAACACCCAGTACCTCCAGCAGCAACAACAGCAGATGCAACAACAGTTGCAGCAACAACAAGCCTATTACCAACAGCTACAACAACAAGCTCAACAAAGGCAACAAGCCACTCAACAGTTAGCTAATCTACAACAACAGATGAGCCAACTACAATCCCAAGCCTCCCAGTTATACGGTCAGGCTTATGGTGGAAGTGGCGGTCAGTTTGGAGGTCAATTTGGTACTGGCCTTGGTGGTTTTGGAGCCGGTCTTGGAGGAAACTTCAATTTGAACCTAGGTGGCTCAGCCCTTTGGGGACAGTTCCCGTATCAGTGGGGACCTGGAAACTTCAGTCCTAATATGCCAACCAACTCCTCAGGTACACCAAACCTAAGAGGCGCACGTAACTAAAATGATAGACTCTTGTTTGAATCTCTGGGACCTATTCTAGGGATATAGCAGGAGTTTTTTTATTCTGGCAAATATACTACTTCTCTACTTCCAGATGGTTTTTTCGAATTCTCAATCACAAGATAGGTTCCAAGGACAGCCGTTAAAGCATAAACCCAAGGCTTAGCTTTCTTCCACCTTAGTTTTGACTCCGGGGGGGGAATTAAAGAGGTATCTGGTGCGATAAAAGTATTTTCTTTTCTCGTTGTGTCGGCAATTTTGGGATTCATATTGGTGAATATTCCATTTTTAAAATCCCAGGCGCAGTTTCCTGGTAAACGCATTCTAAATTTTATAGCCTTAAAGGCTGCGTGAGCAATACGAGGAGACTCACAGGTTCCCCAATTTAGTGGAGCGGAGTCAGAGATTCTTTGAGAAATCTCCTCAGGCCCACCAATAATCAGTTGATCTTGTCTATTGTTGTAGATGAACTGAACTCTATTTTTTCCTGGATGTAGACTTACACGAGATGTGCTCAAGGCATCATAGACTTTTGAGTTTACTACTACGTATTTTATTCCTTGTAGGTATTTGAATTTAAAATCAATAGTTTGAGCCGGTAAGTGAAAGGCTTGAAGTAAATGAGAGGGTAAAATGCCATTTAAATTTTTAAGATCGGAGTGGAACTTTTTAGCTTCGGCAATGTAATAGTCTTTTTTGTTTGGATACAAAAAGGCTAAGCGAAGATAGCTATAAGTAATGGTCTCGAGACCGGTTTGGGTATGATTTGTTTTGTAGGATAATCTCACAATCTGTTGGTAGAGCTCAGTCGCTTCTTGGATACTTTTATCTTTAAAAGCGATTTCTGCTCGAATCAAAAGGTGCTCAAGATCTCTGGCTATGTTTCTATCTATTGAGTGGGCTAAAATCTTATCTGCTGGATGGATCAATTTTCTTTGTTTATCAAAAAGTACTGCACTATTAGCGGCAACACCGAGGATGAGAAATAAAAAAAATAGAATCCAGGATTTCAAAATAAATTCTCCACAATGAGGTTAGACTTTAACTTCTTATGGATTGTTTTTACAAAACTTGTACCAGAATTAGTCTTAGTGTTTTTTACACTAATATGGAATGGACCATCGTACTTAAATAAACTAGCTACATTATCATCCCTTACTAAAGCACCGAAAACACTAGGGTTTAACGGAGCCCTAAAGATCCGGAGATTTTTAACTATTAGAATCCGTCCGCGATTCGTGTCCGCGTATAAATTAACAATGGCGGACTGTCCGAGAATCGAATCCAATTTATCAGAATCTACGATATCTAGAGGGATCAAACTATGGTCTTTAGGGATCATAGTATCAACATGTTTTATTTTTTCCTTTTTGGTATAGCTTGTTTTTTCTGAGATCAAATTTTGTTCCATTTGATAAACCAGGAGGCAAATCAATCCAAAAAATGAAAATACAGCAATTCGATGGCGGTCTTGAGATTCTCTATCCTTTTTTGGGTGTAGAATTTTATCTATTATTTTTTTAAAAATACTTTCTTTCATAAGTCTTCTCCTTTATTCGAAAACTGTTTTTTATCTCTTTGTCATAAAGTTCATTCATTAAACTGTGGTTCTTGGAACTGGAAAGAAACTGTACCAACAGACTTATCGAGGCCATAAATATTAAAAACTCTACCAGTGACTGTCCACTTTCACGATTCAATTTACAATTCTGCTTATCCATAACTTTTTCCTTTTGAATAAAATAGTTTTGCATTTGAATTGCTCATTGAAAAATGTACCCCTCATAGAAAGAGATTTATTTAAATCTAAATTGGCTTGGGATTTCAAAACTCCTTTAAGTCTATTTAAAAAAGAATTTTCTTGGAGATGAAATCTACTTTGAATCTTACTAGTATTTGGTTGGTTAAAATTAAATGTGGGACTAGCAGAGGCTTTAGGTTTAAGTTCATATTTAAATTGAGGAATATCACTTAATGGGTCTTTGATTCTAATTTGTGTAGTTCTAGCAAGTAGAACAAAGTCCAAACTTTTCTTAGTGAACTGAAATAGTTTTTTCTGCTTATGCCTTAGTGCTAGAATCTCCGCCCCAATTACCGCATATAGATTTGGGGATGCCATAGCGGCAATTGCTTTTGCTTCTAGTAGTAGCATTTTAAGTTGAAGGACTTTAGCGGCTGGATTGTAGATGGTTTCTATTTTATTTAAGGTATTGGCAAGATTGGCTTGTGCTTGAAGTTGATTTGTAAAGCATTCCTTCTGGGCCTTGTTGTACTGGGATTGGGTAATGAATTGTGCTGCTAAGAAAACACTTGCTGCAACAAAGGAGCCGGTGAACAGCAACAAACTAAGGCTGATGCTTGCTTTTTGGTTTTTTAGTAGAGTCTTTTCCATAACGTAGGTACTTTAATTTGTTGTTTAATATTGGTTGCGAGTAGCTTCAGTGTTTTATCTGCAAATAGATTTTTTTCCATAAAGACGGGGTAAAACTGAAAGCGGATATTTATAGTTACCATAGTGTAGTTTCTCGTATGGCGGTGAGCTATGGAGACAATCTCATGCTTTCCTAAAAATCCGATCTTATTGATCTTTGCTCTAAAATTTCGCCCACAAGCATCCCTGTCTATGGAGGCTTCGCAAACCGCTAACTGGTAAGCCTGATGGCGAATATAGTGATAATTAGAGCCTAGGATGCAAATAAAAAGCATAATGATTCCCATCATCCAAGTGGCTAAGTAGGCGAGTAGATTTTCTAGCACGACTAATCCTTATCAGTATTCGTTGCCCCTTTAAAAAAATCTGACATATCTTTGTTTTTTCTATGGGAATCGGGGAGGCCTTTAAGTTTTGTAGGTTTTGGTTCGTTTCCAAGAACTGCCGCAATAACCACAGAAAACCGATTGGTTAGGGCTTTGTTCAAATATTTAAAGCAAACTAGGGATCCAACCGAAATCATTGCCACCATAATTAAGTATTCAACAATTCCCTGACCTCTTTTATTTTTTAGAACATTCATATCCTCTCCTTGTTCAGCTTTCCCTAAAGCAAACGGGAGAACATTGCAAAATGAGCTAATTTTGACGGGAGGAGTCCGGGGTTCATTTATCGTCCGGAATATTCCTTTTTTCGAAGTCAATCCAGGAGGTAGTTTTTTTAAATTTGGTTTTCACTTAAATTTTTTAGACACTTGAGACACTTGAGATACTAGAATAGCTGATTGTCCCAAAATTTCGTGGATATTCAATTTATATAAAATCGAAAATATTGTCTCTACGCAATTCTGTCACCTTCAATTCTATTTAAAACTGTCCTTTCAGGTCGAAGATATTCAATCTTTAACCTTGTGATGACATAAATTGTTAGACAGTCCTTTCTTTTTTTCTACTTACATAATTTGTTCCCTATCACAGGCGATAGTCGATTATACTTGGATCGATAACTAATAAACTTTAGTTCAAGGATATTTATGAAAAACGTATTCGTCATTTTTCTAGCGCTATTTTCGGGCCAGGTATACGCCAAAACAAGCAATATTGAATTAGAAATGCCAACCCACCAGTCTTGCCCGGCACAAATACCTGAATCTTATGCCGAAATAATTAAGGAAGAAAAATTACCTTCTTATAGAGAATTTTATCAAGAAACCCTTGATAGTATGGCAAGGGAACTAAATATTACGTTGATGGAGACACCAGATTTTGACGATCTCTTCTACTTTAAAGAAAGGTACGGGTGGCAATTACTATATACAGGAACTGGTAACCCTAATAAGATAGCAAGTTTGAGAGTTGAGCTAGTTCCATTAAACCCTGATGTAGATAGGTTTGGTATAAGTCAGCCTGGTAAATCTTTTGCAATAGAAGCAGTTGACAATTTTGATAATTCAATAATTAGTCTTAAAATCAAAATGAGTTATGCAGTAAATGGACGCTACGGCCTATGGACTTCAGCCTATACCAAGAAAGAGGGGGGTAATAAGAAGTTTGATAGACTAGGAAGACCCGTTAATGTCCCGACTAATTTTGTATGTACGTTTCAATATTCAAGTAGTAATTGGGAGTTTTGGTATTTCAAAGTTCATAACGCAGAAACGAACCGTAATGTATATAATAGAAGAATTAATCTGTGACATACAGGTTGTTTTCTTGAAACAAGTATTTATCTTTTCTTTATGTGCTTATGACAGTTTATAGTAATTGTGATTAGATCGAGTTCAAAAAAACAGCTATTTCTCTCTATGAAGCTAGGTGGTTACTAAGCGGATCTTTTTTTTGAGCGCTTTTTTTAAAAGCCTTTCCAACCATCTAAGGTTCTCCAACAGTATAGCCTAGGTCCCCAGTTAAAATTAGGAGGACTTAATATGAAATTAATTTTAATGTGACAGTTCTAAATAAAAATTAGAGTGGGTCAGAATCATATTAATTTATTATCAATAGCATCAGAAAACTATTTTGCCGAGTGAGGCCAGGCTTTTTTCCAATTGGCGAGAGCTTCTTTTGTCCAAACTTTGTCTAGGAACTTATCCCTACCAGAACCATTACGGTAATAGTAGTAGGGGATGGGCTTTTTCTTGTAGTAATCCTGATGATACTCTTCCGCCTTATAGAATGTAGTAGCGGCCTTGATAGGGGTTAGGATGGGCTTTTTAAATACCCCGGCTTTTTTCAAAGCATCTAAGGAGGCTTGAGCTGTCTTTTTTTGTTGGTTGTTTTTATAAAAAATTCCGGTGGTATAGTGGTGACCACGATCAACAAACTGACCTTTAGCATCGGTAGGGTTAATTTGTTGCCAGAAGACATAGAGTATTGTTTCAAGACTTACAAGCTTTGGGTCAAAGTTAATTTCTACTGCCTCTATGTGACCGGTTTTACCGGAGGAGACCTGTTTATAGGTGGGTTTTTTTGTAGTCCCATCGGTGTAACCGGAAAACACACTTTCTACCCCTTTAAGTTTCTCAAAAGGCTTTTCCATACACCAAAAGCAGCCACCGGCTAGAATGATTTGTTCGCTTTTCCCAGAAAGACTATACCCAAGGATAAATATGGCTGTAATTAGTTTTTTCACTGTGTTTCTCCTTAGCTTAAGTCTGACGATTATTGTCACTTCTATGAGTGTAAATAGACAGTAAAATATTACTTTTTTAAATTATAACTCTAATACTAAATTTGAGACATTTTTTTTGAATCGGGTGCTGATTACTTGCCTATATTTTGAGATTTTAGGTTATAATTCAGCTCAAGAAAGCTTTAATCAAATGCGGATATAGTGAATGAATTTTGGTAGTTGGGTATTTATTTTTAGTCTTGTTTCATGTTCTATTCTTTTTGCGGAACAGAATACTTTTTATGTGGGTCCTGCAAGGCTCGCTCAAGCAGATTCCTATTCTAAAACCCTTCCACTTATTATTCCAGAAGGATATAAGTTTGAGAATCTACCAACGGATCACGTACAGAGCGCGAAATTACTGAAAAACCTTAGGGCTGGTGATATAGTTTTTGCTCCCATGTATCAGTATTTTTCTACACTTTTAGCAAAAGAGCCCTATCCTATTCTCAAAAACCCTAAGGTTACATTTATTTTTGATATGGAAATAATGAATCGGTCACAGTTTGGATATTCGGATAAACTTATTGATGCTCTTTTCCATTTATTAAAAAACCCTAAGTCCGATAATGTTAAAATTCTATTGCATTCTGAAGCTGTAAAAAAAGGTTTATTGGAAAAGGGCTTTCCGCCAAAGGCTCTAATTTTTACCAGCCATCTGGATCTGTTGCTCCTCAATGGAAAAACAAATATCCAGATACAAAAAATTCAACCGAGCTTAAATCTGCAATCAAGAGAAGTTAAAATTCTATTTATTGGAGGAAGCAGTAGTCATGAGCTTGTTTTGTTGCTGGATTGGTTTAATAAGCAATACGCTGAGACGGGGCAATTTCCTTCAAAAAAGCTACATTTAATCTATGCCCCTCACCCAAACTTTCCTAATGTCTATTCTCAACATGACAAAGATCCTAACCGGTTATTATGGGCCGCGAAGTCCTACGAAAGGTTAAAATACTTAGATTTTAAAAATGGCTTTGAAATGAGAACAACAATATTAAAAACAGGACCAGAAGGGCTTAGAACCCATGATTTACTCACAAAAATGGATTTGGTATTAGGTAATAGTAGTACCGTGGGCTCTCTTGCAAAGCAGTTGGGAATACCAACAACCGACAAGCCTCAAAGTTTTGTTAACTTTTTATCATCAGATGGTAGCAGTAACGCTCTCAGGACTGAGACTAATCGTAATGTATCCCAATCCATAGCTAGGAAAGCCTCAGATTTAGAGGCCAAATTCAATGACTTACTTTTAAGTCATGAAAAGAGAGGGAGTGGTTCTATGCTGGGCAAAGCCCTCCAATGCTCCAAGGTTTATGGTAAAAATTTGATTCAAAGAATCAGAGGCAGAGATTTCTAGTTTCCATGTTCTATTTTGAAGTCTAACTTGCCTGCCTTGTGAAATTATGAGCTAATTGAGGAATGGGTACTACTTTTGATGCAAAAATGGGAATAGCCAGTATATGGATCACCAGCTTTGTCTGCTTGATTTGTGTTTCTCTTAGCCTATGGGTCCATGGCAATCTTTTGGAAGACAATCTATTGTTAAAAGTTGCATTATCTCTACTTCCTTGCTTTGTAGTTTTCTACTTATTTCTTACGAGAGTAAAAAGCTATGAGTTGTCTGAAGAATTTTTGACAATAGATCGAGGGATTTTGAAGGTCCGTGTTTCTATTGAGGACATTGCTCAGGTGGAAAAACCTTATGTTGAAGCCACAAAGCTAAAAAGAAGATTTGGTAACGGTGGGTGCTTCTCTTTTACAGGTAGCTTTTCTCACAAAAAGCTAGGTAAGTTTCAAGCCTACTTCACTAAGTTAGAAAACGCGGTCCTTTTAAGATTTAAAGATGAAAAAAAGACACCGATCATGATTTCACCAGAGAACGAAGCTAAATTTTTAGATGAGATCTCTCGTTTGCTAGATTCTAGAAGCTCGGATGGGTTCGCAAAATCCCAAGCCACAACTGACTAGCTAGTGGATATATGTTTTCTTGAACCGTAAAAAATAAAAAAGGACCCTAGAGTAGGATCCTTTTGCAAAGTTTTAAGAATTGAAATCTTAAGCTTTTTTAGTCTTCTTTTGAAGCTTTTGGGCCATTTTCATCAATCTTCTTTTTATTATGATTTTTTCTAAGATTTGCTTTCCTTCTTTACGGAGGTCGTTTTCATAGATGTATCTATAAAATGCTTCTATCTCAGGTAATCTGCGAAACTTTTTAAAGGAAGAAGGTAAGCTATCCGCTGGTGTTGCGTTCTCTAAACCGTTCTCGTCCTTTATATCTTCTTTTTGCATCTATCCTCCTACAAACGTGACAGCACTATACTAGGGCCTTACAGGCCGGTCAAACTTCAATGTGTGGGCAAAAGAGCCAGGTCTCAAGCCTCCCTTAGAGGCGGCAAAATTGGTCATTTTTGCCTTGGAGCGACCGTTTTCGGCCTATCCCTGAGTCCTTTGATCCTTTTAATTGGATCTCAGCTGCAATTGCGCCACTCACCATGTAAAAAGAGCAAAGCTTGTACCAATCTCGCAGAGCCTATACAATGGGGGCCATGATTCTTAATGGACGCAAACTTTCCGACAACTTGAAGCTAGAATTCCAAAAACAAACCGCCGAGCTGCAAACCACTTATGGCAGAGCCCCTGGTCTTGCCATGGTCCTCGTGGGGGATCATCCTGCATCAAAGATCTATGTTAAGAATAAAATTATTTCCTGTGAGAAGGCCGGTATTGTCTCTTTAAAGATAGAGCTTCCAGAAAACACAACGGAATCTGAGCTTGAGACTAAATTAAAAGAGCTAAATCGTATGGATACGATGGATGGTATTTTATTGCAGCTACCACTACCTTCCCATCTTTCGGAAACAAAAATGCTCCAGCTGATAGCTCCTGAAAAAGACGTGGACTGTCTTGGTTTTGTGAATCAGGGAAAGATGTTTAGTGGTGTGGGAGTTGTAACTCCCTGCACACCGCAAGGGATTGTCAGTCTTTTAAAAGAAAACAAAATAGACTTGCTTGGAAAAGAATGTGTAGTTGTAGGTAGGTCAGACATTGTAGGAAAACCAATGGCTCAGTTGCTGGTGGCAGAAAATGCAACCGTTACTATATGTCATTCTAAAACTAAGGATCTTAATGCTCATTTGAGCAGAGCGGATATAGTTGTGCTTGCTGCCGGAAAACAAGCTTTAGTTAAGTCCTCTCAATTAAAGAAATCGGCTGTGGTAATTGATGTTGGTATTCATCGAACAGATCAAGGTTTAACTGGAGATGTGGAATATGACCAAGTAGAGCATTTAACGGCCTACTCTCCCGTTCCTGGCGGAGTTGGTCCCATGACCATTGCTATGCTTCTTAAAAACTGTATCGAACTGTTTAAAGCTCGGATGACTCTGAAGCTAAGCTAGTTAGTTTGGTTAACCTGATTCTCTGATTCTCTGATTCTCTGATTCTCTGATTCTCTGATTCTCTGATTCTCTGATTCTCTGATTCTCTGATTCTCTGATTCTCTGATCGTAACGCAAAGCGCTCTGATTGCCGTTCTTTGTAGGTTTAGGAGTGACTTATTGGCCATTCTTTCCCAGAGTAGGCACGTTCAATAGGGAGTTAATATGGCTGAAATTAGAAGTACACCGCTAGTTGAAGAACACATCGCCTTAGGCGCCAGAATGGTTGAGTTTGCCGGATGGAATATGCCAATCCAATATAAGGGGCTCAAAGAGGAACATGCCTGTGTTCGTAATCAGGTGGGGTTGTTTGATGTAAGTCATATGGGAGAAGTTTTCTTTCGTGGTGATAAGTCCTTAGAGAGTTTGCAGTGGATGACCTCTAACGATGTCAGTAAATTAAAAGCAGGGGACGCACAGTACTCTGTGATTCCCAATAAAACTGGCGGCATCGTAGATGATATAATTATTTATTGTTTGGAAGAAAACAGGGAATACATGGTTTGTGTTAATGCTGCTAATACGGCAAAAGACGTAAGTTGGTTCCAAGAGAACAATAAGGGTGCAGACATTTCTGACGAGAGTAGCAGCTGGGGGCAGATTGCAATCCAAGGTAAAAACTCCGTAGCTCTTATGCAAAGTGTTTTTGGAAAAGAAATAGCGGAGACAGCTTATTTTAAATTTAAAATGGATGACTACCAAGGTGCTAAGGCCATTATTGCACGCACTGGTTACACGGGTGAGGATGGGTTTGAGGTCTTTATTCAAGAATCTGGCGTTGTAGCGCTTTGGAAAGAACTAATGGATAAAGGGCAGAGCCTTGGTGTGCAAGCCATCGGCTTGGGAGCTAGGGATACCTTAAGAACGGAAATGAAGTACAGTCTCTACGGTCACGAGATAACGGATGATACAAATCCTTATGAGGCTTCTTTGGGCTGGACAGTGAAGCCTGATAAGGGCGACTTTCTTGGAAAAGAGGAAATTATTAATGCTAAAAATAAAGGCTTAAATAGAAAGCTAATTGGCCTAGAAATGCTCGATCGTGGTATCCCAAGAGATAATTACGAGCTAGAGAATGCGGATGGACAAAAAATAGGCTTTATAACTAGTGGAACTCAATCTCCAAGTCTTGCCAAAGCCATAGGAATTGCGTATGTTTCCACCGAATATAGTGATATCGATACAGAAATTTTTGTGAACATTCGTGGTCGTAAATCGAAAGCAAAAGTAGTTAAGACCCCGTTTGTGAACCCTAAAGGAGCCTAAAAATATGAAACACGTACCTGAAGACTTATACTACACTAAAGATCATGAATGGGCTTCTGTAGACGAGAACGTTGTAACCGTAGGTATCACAACCTATGCCCAGGAAACTCTCGGTGAGGTAGTTTATGTAGAGATTCCCGAGGCGGGTTCTAAAGTTACTCAAAATGAAACTTTTGGCGTAGTAGAAAGTGTAAAAGCCGTTAGCGATTTATTTGCTCCAGTATCTGGAACTGTCATCGAGTCTAACGAGCACCTTATGGATAACCCAGGCCCTGTGAATGATGCACCAATGGAAGATGGCTGGTTGATTCGTATCGAAATGGATAACGAGAAAGAGCTAATGGAACTTCTTAAGTCCGTAGATTACAAAAAAGTATTAGAAAAGAAATAAGCCAACTCATATTATATTAGATCCTGAGGTAATTCTCAGGTTTTAAAATAAAAAAAAGCTACTTCATTAAGTAGCTTTTTTTGTTTATTAAATCACTTATATTACTTCCTGAGTTCAATTCAGAAGTTCATACTATATCCAGTGATTTTTGGTTTGGCCATAAGTGCAAACTTTCCCTGATAAAAACTTAACTTCATTTTATTCGCAACAAACAGGCTGTCTTTTGCGAAAAAATCTTTATTGAAGCCACTTTTAGGGTAGCTATTGACGGCAGTTAAGCCTACGGTTTCATATTCCGTTTTTGGACCTTTAGAGTTTACAGGTGAATTGCTGTGTATCCAAAATTTAGAAGGGTATTGGGAAGTCCCTTCCATTGACTCCGGTTGGAAGGTTGCAAATAAATCGAAGCTATAAATGATTAGCCTAGTTCTTTTATTGTAACTTTTGACTGGTTTGAGACGCGATTTTTGTGGGCTGTACTTAACCAGGTAGTAGCCAATGGGAAGGCTTTCAGAGCTAGTCTCACCGATAGATTTGTCTTTCATTGGGCTTCTGTCATATACTGCTGCAATCGTATATCCCTTTTCAAGGTCCAAATCTCCTCGAACCTGCACGTTCATCTCGATGATGTAATCATCTGTCCAAAGGTAATTGGCGGCAAAGGCAGTATTTGCAAATAGCATAAAAGCTAAAATTAAAAGGTTCTTCATATTCCCTCTCCTAAGTTTGTGATTTACTTATAGGACTCTGGCCTTGTAAAAGTAAAATTAATTGATTTAATAGTTAGATTAGTTTATCTAATGTATATGAAGTTATCATCCAGCTATTTAGAGGCATTTTATACGATCGTACAGAAGGGGAGCTTCTCTAAGGCTGCGGAATCACTATTTGTTTCTCAGTCTGCACTGTCACAACGTTTACAGAAATTAGAAGAAGAGCTTGGGGTGAGCCTTCTGATCAGGAACCGAACTGGTGTAATACTTACAGCTAAAGGTCAGGCCTTACTAAGACATTGTCAGCTGAAAAGCCAACTTGAGAACGAGTTTCTAGAAAGTTTTTACAGAGATGAAGAAGAGGTGAGAGGGACTATCACCATCGGAACTTATTCCTCGATATCCCGTTCTGCTATTTTACCCAGTCTGGATAATTTAATAAAAAAGTATAATCACGCCACATTAAGGTTTTTAAACTATGAGCCCAATCAACTTCTAACCAAGTTAAAAAATGGAGAGATTGATATTGCCATTGCTGATTACAACTTTTCTAGCTCTGGAATTGTTGAAAAATTTTTGGGTAAAGAGGAGTACGTAGTTATTAGCCCAGTGAATAGATCTCCAAGAGAGGCTGTGTTTTTAGATTACTCTCCCACTGATACTGCTACCTTTTCTTTTTTTGATTTCCAGGGGATGTCAGATTTAAAGTATTCAAGAAACTTTATGGGAGATGTTTACGGAATTATAGATGGCGTAGAACGTGGTTTAGGTAAGGCTGTAATGTCTAAGCATCTCATTAAGGATTCTAAGAAAGTCCAAATAGAAAAGAAAAATAAGAGATACTTCAGAAATATTTATTTACACCACTTTGAGCAGACTCACTATACGGAGCTACAAAAGCTAGTTGTTGCTGAATTGAGTAAAAACATTAAAAAGTTTCTTTAAGTTAAGTAAATTCAAAAAACCCCGGCTCTTAGTTATAGCCGAAAAGCCAGGGGATATTTTATTTTCCTGAAAAATTAGCTGCTACAAATTGTCCATCCATTTTTAAAAAGATGTAGAGTTTCTTACCTTTTTTTCCATTTTGGTTATTGAATGTCACAACCCATTCTTTTTTTCTTCTAAAGCCTTTTTTAACGGATTTATCAAATACCGCTTCAGACCAAGAGGGATCAATTTTTTCAAGTTTGATCAATCGCTTGATATGTTCTAAACCTTTAGTTTTAGCTGCCTCCTCGGAGATTCTAGCTTTTTTCGAGTGGCTATGACTTCCGTCATGAGAATGTCCATGCCCTGGACCGGTATAACCGGACAGGGAAAATAATAGTGTGAAAATTAGTATCGATAAGTTCATCATTTCTCCTTTTTATAAATTATCGCGTTGGTATTGTAGTTCTTCGATTTCTTCCATTTTTAAATGATGGTGTAAGTGATTGTCCTCGCTGAACCCATACTCGTCGGGGTTTGATCCATGAAGATATCCATGTAGTTGCATCAGAAGCAACAGGAAGCCTGCCAGTATAAGACCATGATTTAGAAATTTAGAGAGTATAGCAAAACCATTCAATTTCCTGATTTCCTTCATGACTACTAACATTACTGCAAGAGCGGCAATTTGTCCAAACTCCACTCCGACGTTGAATGATATAATTCTCATAAGCATGGGCCAAGCCTCTTCTCCAAGTGGTAGTTGCTGCAATCTGGTGGAGAGCCCAAAGCCATGAATGAGTCCAAAAACAAATACCATCCTTAGTAGATTAGGTGCTTTTTTCATTCCAAAATAATTTTGGAAGCCACTGTTGTTATCAAATCCTTTGTAACAAACACTAATTGCAATAACAGCATCGATTAACCAATAATTTGCTGTGATCCCAAGGAAGGTCGCAAAAATCAGAGTGATGCTGTGGCCAAGTGTAAAGATGCTAATAAATTTGACGATATCCTTGAAGCTTTTAAGGAAGAAAATTACACCAAATAAAAACAACAAATGATCGTAACCAGTAATCATGTGTTCAGCGCCGAGAACTATATATTGAAAGTATCCACCTTCAATCATTGCTTTCTTTGCCTCTTCACTGATTCCATGCGCAAAAGAATCAACAGACCAGAACGCAGATATAAAATATAATATGATTTTAAACATAAAATCTCCTAAATATTTAGATTAGTAAAAAATAATAATGTTGAGATAGTTATCATGATTTGGGGGGTCTAAAGAAGCCATAGATATTTGGGTTTGGTATAAAAAAGAGGTAATCCGGTTTTTCTGTTTGCTTAAAAAGAGTCACTGAAAAGCGATAAAAATTTTGTTTAAAAAGGCTTGTGGGATTTTCGTGGACCAGAGTAGGGTGGTGGTGTTCGTGTTCTTCGCCATTTTCACTATGCTTATGTACATGAGAGTGCTTTAGGGGTGTGTCATCTATATTCTCATGATCTGGAGTAATAAACTCAGAGTAGCTATTTAGATGATCGTTAATGGAGGCTCCATTAACAATTGGTGCTTGAGCTGATGGTAAACTCGAAGCGATAGCGGTTATTAATATCAAGTATATAAAGGTAGATCTATGTTTCGTCACGTGATCATGTTAGGGGGAAATTGTTGATATTGCAAACAGTGTAGTAGCGGTATCCAGATTCTCATATTGATACGCTCTCAGTTATAAACTGATTGGTTTTAAGCCTAGAAATCCATGGAAAACTGGCCTGTTGATTGCTTTATTAAAGTATATGTATACTTCAAAAAACACTCAGCAATTCCTAATTTTCATCAGCCTTGGAGTTTTGATGCTTTCTTATCAAAATTGTTCCAGGGAGATTACTTTTAAGAAAAACTCTAGCTTTGTTGAGCAGGGTGCTGGGCTTGATCCCATAGTTGTATCTCCTCCAGTGGAGGATCCGGTGATTCCGCCAATCGATGAAATACCTGTAGACGAAGATAAAATAATCTGCGGAGGCCTCGGGAATATCAGTGGGGAAAGCCTTGAGTGTGAAAATGGTTTTATAGGTGATATCTATCTACTTGGATTTAATGAGGCTTATAGTGTAAATACAGTAGATACGTATTTTAATTTCGGCCAAAAAGTTAATTCTCTGGTGCTTGGAGAAGAAGATGCTGAGGGAGTTAACTTAGTTTTGCCAAGAATTGCAATTCCAACTCAGAGTCATACATTTGGCTTTAAAATTGGTGATAGGGTCCTACTTGATCCAAGGACAAATAATCAAGAAATCATGACAGAGTATTTTGCTTTGAATTTATCATCGATTCTATTTGTTCCCGAGAAAACAGCGGGTACAGTGTCAGACGCTATCACTGAAGATGGATATTATGAATTTGCTTTAATATCGGATGATGGTGCAATCCTAAATAGTATAGATCTGGATACAGGGAATGTGGAAACAATTGTCGATAATGATGGAACCCATCCAACTAGAATGGGATGCTCCGAACCTATTTATTTGGAAAAAAGTAGACCACTACCATTAAATTTGAAGTACTACCAAGGTCCTCGAACTGAAATTGCACTCACCTTAGTATATAGGCCTGTGTTACCTAATGATAATGGAAGCCACAGGGCTTTATGCGGTATATCTGACATTAATTTCTTTGGTGCAGAGCTTACGAACAGTCAGTTACAGACGGTAATCGAAAATCCGGTTGTAGACAGTAAATGGAATTCAGTTGTGAACAGTGGATGGAAGGTGATTTCTTCCGAGAATCTATATAGAGCAAGACTACCCATCTTAGACTCACAAGAGGGAGTTTCGCAATAAAATTGCCTCTTCCATGAATTGAAAGAGGCCTTTGTATTTATTTTTTATGAGTTTAAACTTTTTGATAAAAGGTCTACTGCAACATCTGGAGTGATCTTTTGATTCTCTCCTAATTGAGTCATTCCTTTTTGTTTCAAAGCTGTTGCGACTGTTTTTATTTTTTCCGCATCGATATCATATTTTGATAATTTGGTTGGGATTCCCATTTCCTCGAAAAATTGGCTTGTTTTTAAAACAGCATCCTCAGCGATATTATCGCCACTTAGTCCCCATACTCTTTCTCCGTATTGGGTTAACTTGGCTCTTTTATCTTCCAATTGAAACTTTAATACCTCAGGTAAAACTACTGCTAAGGTTCTGGCGTGATCGATTCCAAAAAGGGCTGTGAGCTCATGTCCAATCATGTGAGTGGACCAGTCGTGAGGCACACCTGCTCCTATTAAACCATTTAATGCCATTGTGGAACTCCACATGAAGTTAGCTCTTGAATCTGAGTCGTCTTTATTTTTTAAGGTTTTTGGACCTTCTTCTACCAAGGTAGATAAAATAGATTCACAAAAGCGATCCTGTAGGGGCGCATTCACTGGGTAGGTAAGGTACTGCTCTAAAACATGTACAAAGCTGTCTACAACTCCGTTAGCAACATAATGATCTGGTAGGGTCTTTGTAGTAAGTGGATCTAAAACAGAAAACTTCGGGTATAGCATTGGGTTTCCAAAACCTACCTTTAAGCCTTGCTCTGAGCGACTAACAACAGAGAAACAGTTCATCTCAGAACCAGTAGCTGGAAGAGTCTGAATACATCCAAAGGGAATTACATTTTTAATATCAGGGTTTTTTGTAGGAATATCCCAAGGCTCTCCCTCAAATGGAATTGCTGCTGAAATAAACTTAGTACCGTCAATTACAGATCCTCCACCGGCTGCTATGATGTAGTCTACCTTTTCAGTTCTGGCCAATCTTACTGCCTTCATAAGAGTTTCATACTCTGGATTTGGCTCTATCCCACTATACTCAAATACAGTTTTCCCATGACAGGCCTGCATACAAGCATCATAGACTCCATTTTTCTTTATACTACCACCTCCATATACAAGGAGAACGCGCTGGGCTTTTTCAAGCTCTGGAGCAAATTCTTTGATTTGGTTTTCACCAAAGTAAATTTTTACTGGGTTATAAAACTGAAATGAGTTCATAGGTTTCTCCTTGAATTATAGATACGTTTGAGATTGTAAATCTAAAAGAAAAAAACAGCCAGCCAATTTAAAAAACTTAGCATAAAAGTCTAATTGTCTAGTCGAGCGATGCTCAACAAAGGTGCTAGCATTCAGCTGTTTAAGGTTATAAGTTGGAAATTAATACTAGATCCTGTTTAGTGCCCACGGGCGTGACTAGCATTTTTTGATATTCTTTCGACTTGAATAGCATTTGAACTAGTAATTCTATACATGAGTCTGTATCCGCTATTTAATCGTACAGAGTAACCAGAGAACTTAGTGCGGCCCATGTATTTTAGGCGCTCTAGCCCCCACTTCTTTGCTATGTTTTGATGATTCTCAGCATAACTAAGTTCTCTTAGAAAGTCCTTTGCTTTGCTCATTAAATTTGGCTTTAGCTTTTTAAGTTCGGCTTTAGCTTTCTTAGAATAGATAACTATTCGGGAAACTTTTTTTTGATAATTTGATTTGCAGCTAGGAGCTTTAGATTGGCCAAAAGTATTTATAGTGGTAAACAAAAAAACTGAGAAAAATAAAACAAAATGTTTATTAATATAGGTTAAACACCTTTTAGTATGACAACTTGGTTTTTCTAAACGCATAACTTTCCTCGTAGAATCTACTTATTACTTATCGGAATATAGTAAAGAATTTTAATCGAATTTATAAGAAATACCACCTAACTGCTACTCTAGTGGACTGATTTTAGAGTTGAGCGGCTTTGTGAGCCGTAAAAGTGTTCCTAATTTTTAGAATTCAAATTTAGTAAGCTAACTATAATATTGAAACATCCTACGAACCTAGACCATGATTTAGATTGTAGTCGTTATAGAGGTCGTTGAAGTAAAAAGTATCACTTGAGTTATATGGGGAATCTTTTTTCGTAGGTTTAGCTATAGAAAATAAAACACGTCAACGAAACCAAAAAAATATACAGATTTGACGAGGGTAGGAGACTTAAACTAAGGGTTTCCTAATGGGAAAATTTAGTGCCCACCATGGGTAGCCTTTTTAGAAATCCGATCCACAACTATTCTATCTTGGCCATTGAGCTGGTAAATAAGACGGTAAGCTTGATTGATCCTTACGGAAAATCCAGAGTAATTATTAGGCCCTAAATATTTGATTCTTTTCAAATCCCACTTCAGTGCAGATTCATTTTTCGGTTGAGATTTAGATGCCTCTTTTAAGAAGCCTTTCACTTTATTCGCTAAGTGGGGTTGAAGTTTTCGAAACTCATTTTTTGCTTTTCGGGTAAACTCAACGCTCTTGATTTTTACTTCAGAGTATTTTTGTCTACAGATATTTTTAGAGTCTGATGCCATCAGGGGAGCACTAATTAAACTTGTTAATAGGCTTATAATTAACAAGCCTATTGTGGAAATAAATTTTTTATTGTTTTTTTGTAGTCTATTGTTTTTGAGCATTTCCCACTCCAAACTTTGATTAACGTCTTATTTTCAAGTGAAAGATCGCTGATCTAGTAGATAGAAACATCAATAAGGAGGTTTATTTGATTCTATTTTGGAACACATTGTTCCATACGGTGTTCAGGGGAGTGTAAAAAAAGCTCGTAATATTAGAAAGATAGAAGGGTTACTCTGGACCAGCTAGGTTGAATTTATTCTCTTTTGCGAACATTTAATCTAAAAAATATTTGTAAGTTCTTCCTTCGTAAAAAGCATCGGACTGGCCGGTGACTCGGAGGCTCCCTCTATAGGAAGGGGGGAGCCTACAAAAAAGTAATCTCCATCTGGTACTATTTTTAGGTCTAGGCATTCAAAAATAGAAGCCTGTTTGAAAAGAGTATTATGAATGGGACGCTCATTACTACCAGGCTTATAATCAGAAGACTTCCAACTAGTGCCGTACATATTAAACTTAGGTGAGCTTAAAAGCCAATCGGCAGCCTCTTGGGAAAGAGTGAGAACATAATTGGGGTTGTGAAAGGCAGTACTTTCTTTAATGGGGTAATGATCAGAAGTTAAAATCAGTTTTTCAGGAACTTCGTTCAACTGATTTTTTAATTCTTTTAGCGATACCTCCCAATGGAAAATACCCTCCTTAACGTCAACCGGTCTATATCCATTTCCTTCAAGTCTTAGTACTCGTGCCTTTCCAAATAGCTTTTCAGGTTTTTTAAAATACTCTTCTATGCTTGCACCGTTTTTTTGAGTATGAAGAGGAGCTTCGCAATGGGTTAGGCTATGAGGTTTGAGTGTATGAGAATCATAGTTAACAGGTGGGACAGCGCCCTCACTAATTTGATAAATATTATTTTTACTATATGGTTTTCCTTCCATCCACATTTCCTGAAAATTATCGTTGATTATTGGCGAAAGAAAGTAAGGCATTTAAGCTCCTATCAAAGTTTGGTTTTGGTAACATTTAAGACTTTCCTAAAAAAACAGTTGCATCCTCGTTGGAATTATTTAGTCTTGAAAAAAGTAAATTTGCAGTTGTAGCCAAATCTGTATCAATTTGAGACTAAAAATATCCCGACAAAATAACTTCTAAATAAAAGGGCTGTCATTTCCGAAACCTTATTATGAAAATAAGCATTATGATAGCTGTTATACCTATTATCCTTTTGTATCAAAACTGCTCAAATGGATTGGAGCCTATAACACCACGTTTAGCGCTTGGTAGCGATAATGTGGGTCCAGGTGATGATAATTCTACAAGACCTGATTTAGAAGACCTAATAGATACAGAATTGAGCAAGACTCGGATTGGTAACTATGGCTACGGCGCATTCGTATTAGATAAAGACAAGAGCCTCTATTCTTTTAATTCTATGTTACCAATTGAAGATAACTCACCTGGCAAATTAATTTTAGGGCCTGAGACAGTGATTTCGGACGTTGATTTTGTTGCCCACAACAGTGGCTCTGTCTTTACATTCTATAACAATAGAACTAAATTCAAGAGTTGGGGAAGCTCTCAAAGTGGTGCCAATTGCTCAAGCCAATACCAACCGACAGGATTTGTCAGGAAAGTCCTTACTAGTAAAACTGCGATTCTCATCTTAGATGAAAATGAACTCATTATATGTAACCAAGGTGGCTTGATAAGGTTCAATGATGCCCAATTTGATGTAGAGAAGAGTTTTGAGTTCTTCATGGACACAAACTCAGTCTGGGCAGTGTATCAAGCTGGAAAATTGTATGTTCATCAATCAGATAATTTTATCTTTTCTAACTATACTGATAATGTTCATAACTTAGGGGGCACTTTAATTTGGAGAGATTTAAGTAGCCAAATTTGGACGGTTGCATCACTGCATTACCAATTTTATGGGCCGAAAGAAGTTATCTCGAATACTCTTGGGGCGAAGCAATTAGATGGGATGGCTGAGCACGTTTTCTTGATAGATAGAGGTTTTAATTTCGAACCGGAAATATCGAAAAAAATAGGTGTTATCATCCCAATTTTTAGTAAAACTACAGATGAAAATGAACTTGAATATTTTGTTTTTTCCCATAATCCCTCCACCGTTTCCATAGAGAATGGTGGCGATAGCGAATCCTTTATGATCCAATTTCCAGAAAATCTTGCAGACGCTAGTTATTTATATGACGGTGTGGTGACTGTAGATGGTGTTTATAGCATGAACCTGTTTTGGCCCGACTGGGGTTGGATCAGAACACCTGTGGCTAAACTTACAACTGGTGACTGCGTATCAGGTAGCTTATATGGAATTCATGAAAAGCCATGGGCTGCCGATATTGAGCTAAGCTATGGATGCCGTACTTCGGATGGGGACGCTAACTTTTCTAACCCAGAAAAAGCTACCGAACGTTCCGACATTCAGAATCTTACTACCTTTCTGAAAGACCTTAATAAACCTTTCAGTATCCATAGTTTTTGGCAAAGACGAGGTGTATTTATACACATAGACAATAATGATTTCTTGGTGCTAAACGAAGGCTTTATTGGTAAAGTAGTGAAGAATCTCGTAGTTGGTTCTATTGGAAAATTTACGGCTATTGACTCTGAAAATAACCTACTTAATCCGTTTGGTGTGCGCTATTCTAGTGATCAAGCACTGTCTGAACAAGAGTCGCAAAATTTAATAAAAAGCCTAGCGCTGGAGCCCGGGAACATATACGGACTTTTCGACAAATTGTTTTCTTATGACATTCAAACTTATACCCCTTAAACTGCTACCCTTAATTGCGGATAGATAAACAAAATGCTCCTCCAACGGAGCATTCCTATCTGTCCGGCTCTTTTAATTTGGCTGAATCAATTCTCTATTGTGATAATGAATATAAATATCGATATGATCCTGTAATCTCGCAGGATCTTTGGTGGTAACCCAGGTTCTACGAATTAGGCGGGATACTCTATACCTCAACATCGCACAAGTATGGTTCAGCGAAAACAGTGGATCAAAACCTCCTGCCTTTAATTCTCCCTGACCCACTACACAGCCTCGTCTTCCCTTAAAAGTAATATGAGTAGCCTTGGGGTAATACTTCTTTATGCTTTTAGGGTAATGAGGGTGCTCATCCGTTTCAAAAACCACTTCTGGATCAAGTACAGGTAATAACTTTTCCAAAAGTTTCTCTCGTTGCTTTTTTCTACCATCTAATCTGTGACCATATTTTTTTCTAGATTTGGCTGCAATTAGCCCTTTAGCTGGCATACTAGACACATTAGCGCCAAGTAGTAATCTAGTTTTCTTTTGTACGGCTACGGTTATAGACAGAGGCTTTAGCTTACTATGCTCAAAGGTCTCCATATCATCAAATTGAACATCCTGGAGTCCTTTGAGGTTTTCGATCCTTTTACTTTCCATAAGACGAGCTTTATTAGCTAAGAATTCTAGCTTTCTAACGATTGTGTTATAGGTGATATTTAAATTCCTAGCAGCACTTCTTAGGCTTGATCCTGTGCATAGTTCCCGCTCTACCTGGCCGTGGATCTTTCTTTTTCTCATCCGGTAACGAAGATGAAAGGTAGCGTCTGAGAATTCTTTTTTACAAAGTGTACAGCGGTATCTTTGTATCCGCCGGGAGCCGGATTTAAAGAATCCATTACGGATATGAAAGATGTCTGAGTTATTACAACGGGGGCAAAGTCGGTCCATACTGACTTAAGGAGCAATTCCTGAGCCAGTATGGGAACTTAGATTGTGGTATCCGCAATTAAGGGTAGCAGTTTAAATCAATTATGGGTTTTCTCGCTTTAAGTAAAAAAAAATAGCCCCCGAGTTGCAGGCATTAGAAGTTAACATCCTCAAAAAAGAGCTGGGGAATCTACCGGGCTTATATGATGCCATTTTGTTTGGTTCAGCTGTGAACAGCGAACTTACCGATCAAAGTGATTTAGATGTAGTTTTAATCTTTGATACATCTCAAAATCTAAAAAACTCTCGAGAAATCTATTATCAATCTAAGATACTTGGGAAGCTCCCGCGGGACATTATTTGGTTAGATAAAAAGTCCTATGATCAGTATAAAGATTTAGGCGGAATAGCATTTATTGCAAAGCAATCAGGGCTTAGTATATTTAAGGTGAGTGAATGTGAAGGAAATCAAGTATAAAAGAGACTACGCAAAAACCCTAATTGAAATTGCCGACCTAGATCTGGAGAGCGCTGAGCTGCTAATGAATTCAAAACCAAAAAGAATGGAAAATGCTTTTTTTCTTGCTCAACAAGCAACAGACAAAGCTCTAAAGGCAGTTCTTTGTCATATAGACAGGCCTGTTCCTTTAACTCACGATTTAAATATAGTTATTCACTGCATAGGATATGCTTATAAAGTTCCTTTAGCGGATAGTGTTGTGGAGTTAACCGAGTTTGCAACTATACGAAGATATGAAGGAAGCGTTATAGAGTACACAACGGAAGAATTGGTGGCTACGATTGACGGGATTAAAACTCTCATAGATTGGGCCACTGAAATCATTAAATCCTAAAATTAATTTCCATTCCAGGGCTCAATTCTAAAAATAAAGACCTTGGTAAGATATTATTCGAATAAGTTATATCTCCATGGGATGTATTTCTATTTTTTCTGCATTTACGTTATTTTTATAAGATTCTGCCAGGTACTCTTCTTCTACAATGTCGACCTTAACTTCGAGTTTTGAATCCTCTAGTTTTTCTTTCAGTTCCGATAAAAATCCAGCCGGTAAATTGTCAGAATTCACTAATAGAATATCAATATCAGAAAAAGGGTGATGTGTTCCTCTAGCTCTTGAGCCAAAAGCATATATAATTACATCCTTTTGCCAGAGAGGTTCCAATAGTTTTTTTTTAAGGATGTGATACTGAGATTCTGAAAGGCCAAAGCTCACATCAAGTCCTCAAGTTTTTTAGAAAGGCTCATGGCCTCAGGATAAAACGCCTCTATTTGTTTAAAAACTCGAGTTGCAATATCTTCATCATAAGAGTGGGAGGAAGAATTTCTTGCGTCGATAAAATCAAACCATTTGCTGGGTGAACTAATCAGATTATTCCGTGCCATTTCTCTGACAGCGGGTTTTGCCGCGCGGATATCCGATCCTAGTATTTTCATGGCAGTTTTCCAAGAAAGCTCAATAGAGTATTCAAATCGTTGTATACAGGAATCTCTGTAGGCCTTTTGAGATTTCTGATTGTTTTTTTCAGAATAGTATAAATCCATTGAGTCTTTTAAGCTCGATAGTGCCTTATTAAATTCAAAACTTGAAATCGCCATTTATTCATAATGTCTTAAGAATATCGAATTAGCAACTCACATTGATAAATTTAGATGGGCTATAGTATATATCAAGCATCTGGTATTTCTTAATAGTAATGTTGATAGTGCGATAACAAGCATAGTCTTTAGATTATTCGCTTCTAGTTCGGTCCCGGCAGGCTGTCGTCTTACTAGCGGAGTCGACTATTGTCTTTTGCTTACTATACAATTCGGCCTAGGGGTCAATCCGCAATTAAGGGCGGCAGTTTATATTGTTTACTAGTCTTCTCATGCTACAATTCTTGAGGGACACAGTCAAAACCAGCTTGTTCATAACCACGAGAGCGCATTATGGTTAATGTACCAGTAGTATACGAGCGAAAAGCTGGATCGTTACTTCTCCAGCCATAAGCATTGTTACCTTGCATACTGGAGGTAACGCATAAAGTCACTGTAGCAAGGCTACTCGATAAACTCGCAAGAATCTCTACCGTAAAGTCACCCCATTGAGGGCTATTGATGTAAGAGTGTAGCTGGGGATCTTGTCCTTGTCCGAGTAGGTTGTTTGCTGCGAAACCTGCGGCCGCCACTATAATAGATTGGTTTGATACAATATTTACATAGACCTGTCCCCGTATTTTGATGTTATTGAACACGGTTGCCCGGACTCTACCTGCCAAAAAGCCTATTTTTAGAGGAGTATAAGTATCTGGAAGTTCTGTGCTTCCAGCATGAGTAACAACAATTTTTGGATCTTTAAAAGTTATATTTGAAATTTCGGCCGAATCCATTTTATCAGCGAATATCCCGTAGTATTCTTTAATTTTATTTCTATGTTTCACAGAAAGGTTGAGAATACTATGGCCCGCGCCATCAAGCTTTCCAGAAAAATTTTCTAATACACTCCATGTATTTTCTGTATCTTCTTCAAAAACTATGCTTTGTGTTAACCGATAGCTTCCTCCTGGTTTTTCCTGAATACGAAAAAAATCCTCAATAGTACTTATTTTGTAAAAACCGTCGGAGTCCGTTTCTAAAAAATCACTGATTGTGATTGAGACTGTTGCAGAGTTGGACTCAGCACCTTTTGAGTCTATAGCGCGATAGCTAAATGCATCAGTAATAATTTGATCCGCTGAGGCTATTGAAGTTGGTCGAAAAACAAAAGCTCCAGTGTTCGGATTGAAATCTGATATGCTTCCATGTAGAGGTTGATTGATGATTTCGTAGGTTAGGACATCTAGTTCAACATCGGTGACTTTATCAGAGAGATTTCCATTAGTATCACTTCCATTTGTTGTACCTATCGACATATCTAGAGCGATAGGAGAATCATTTACAGATAATACATTTAATCTTAAAACTGCTATCTCTGATTCTCTCTCCGTTACATCAATAGCTTTAAAGCGTATTTCCTCTGAGCCAAATACATTTTCATTCGGTTTAAAAGTGAAAGAATTTGGGTTGGTAAGACTAATTGTTAAATCGCCCAAGGTGGGATCGTCTAAAATGGTAACTCTGACTGATTCACCATCAACTTCCTCAACAATAAATTCTCCAGAAACTTCGACATCTTCCTGGGTTTGGAGATCCATTCCAGTTACTATTGGCGAATCGGGACTTGCACTTACGTTGATATTAACTATTGCGATATTCGAAAGCGACTCTTTTACATCTGCAGCCTGAAACTGAAACTCGTCAACACCATAAAAATCTTTTTTTGGTTTATAAACAAATGAGCCATCGGCATTTAGATTAACCGTGCCATTTTCTGTGGTTTGAACTAAGTTATAAATTAGATTTTCCGTTTCTCCAGCATCTGCATCTGTCGCGCTGAGCTGTCCATTATACTCACTGTCCTCGGGAACAATGAAGCTTAAGGTATTCGCTACCGGGATTTCGTTGTTAAATTGAATGTTGATAACTACTTTAATTGCCTCAGATTCAGCGCCAGCCGCGTCTTTTAATTTGTAATTAAATGAATCTTCCCCTTTTGAAGTTAAGTTTGCTGAATATATGAAGCCGCCATCCCTATCGATAGATAGGCTACCTTTAGAGGGTTCGCTTAATTTGATATACTCCAATGCATCGCCATCGATGTCAAAACCCGCGAGATTAGTTTTTAAGCTACTGGTGTTAGAAGCAGAGAAAGAGATTTGTTTTATCGCGGGATCTCTATTTGCTCTAGGTGGATCATTAGCAGGGAAAATGGACAATG
Organism: Bdellovibrionales bacterium; assembly: GCA_045110695.1. Lineage (GTDB taxonomy): Bacteria > Bdellovibrionota > Bdellovibrionia > Bdellovibrionales > UBA840 > JBGCGH01. The sequence continues at coordinate 58,581 of JBGCGH010000017.1, forward strand.
AGATTGTTGAAACATTAGAATCAACACCTTGTAAGTCTTGAGCTTTTACCTTAAAGCTATCTGTTCCATTGTAGTCTTTGGATGGCGTGTACTTAAATGCGTTACTTTCACTATCAAAATCTATCACACCATGGATTGGTAAAGAAACTACTTCGTATACTAATTGATCTTCTGAATCAGGATCGACTATATCAAAATCCTCGCTCAAGCTAATATCCTCGATTAATGTAAAGCTCTGATCACGAGCCTCTGGAGCGTCATTTACTTCCTTGATATTCACAGAAACAGTTACGGGAGTTCCACGGTTATTCTTTAGATCTATTAGATTCATTGTAAACTCGTCTTTTCCGCTCACATTGGCTCTTGGAATATACTTGAATCTTCCCGTGCTTTCTTCGAGGATTTCGACCTTCCCCTTTGATGGAGGTGTTTCAATTAAAACTAAAAGATCGCCTTTAGTGAATAATTCATGGCTAGGAATTCCACTGTACTCAGTGTCCTCGTTAACAACAATATTTAGCAAAGGAAGTTCGCTATTGAAATTTTCTAGTGACTGGCCTATCGAAACAAGCCCTTGCCCACAGTTCTGATAACTAATAACTATCAGCAACATAGAAATTCCAATTAAAGTTCTCACCTAACCTCCAAAATCACGAGTATTTAATGTTATCGGATCAATTTAAGACAGACTTAAGCAAAGTTGTCCCAGTTTTCATCTTTCAAATGTACTGAAAGAAATTTGAGTAAAAGGAAGTAAAGGCTTGCAGCGATAAAGTTGAGTATACTAATTTTATTTATCAAAAAAGCTAATTAGGCCCTAGTTCTATTCGAGTTCAAGTATTTAAGGGTACGGAGTAACCAGAGAGCTTAGTTTGACCCATGTATTTTAAGGGCTTTAGTATCCCCCCATTTTATTGCCATAAATGAATTATGGGTTTATGGATCACAATAATCTTGGCGTGCTTTAAGTGCATTAAATTATTTTATTATTTAAAACTCGGAAGAGCTTACGGATATAAATTTTTAAGATTTGGTCAGTATGGGCCTCGCTTCTATTCGACTCCTTTTAATTCCACAAAAAAAATACCAGCTTGGCAGAGCTGGTATTTTTAAAATTTATTTTTAATGGTGCCCCAGGAGGGAGTCGAACCCCCACGCCTTGCGGCACTAGATCCTAAGTCTAGCGTGTCTGCCAATTCCACCACTAGGGCACTGATGTTCTATACTTAAGGTAAGTTGGTATGATAATCAAGGTGAAAGTCCTAAGCCTATCAATATATGCTACTTATTAGTGCAGACCCCCCCTGAAGCTGTTAATCCAAAAAAACACTTTCATTCATATTGTGTTTTAGCTAGCTGTTTGAGATCCCAACGATATTTAGATTCGCTATCACTTCCGAGAATTGATTCGGGGAAGTTCGACTATCCTGCTCGATAGTGATGGCTTTCGTGAGGATATTTTACCTCAGCTATCCGCATTTAGGGCTGCTAGTTTTACCTTAGGACCGGTAGGCTTATATTCTCATTGATTTGCCAGACTTCATCAAAGTCCCAACTAGAGAAAGTTGCACTTTGCTTGAGTTGACTATTTGTTTTTGCCTCGACGTTGCTTGGGGTACTGGTACTACCAATTCCATTTGAGTTCGTTATATAGTGTGTCGAATCCCAATAATTAGTTTGATATATACCGCCAGCGTCGGAGCCAACAAACCCCCCAATGTTTGCACCTAAAGAGACTCCAGAAAGGGTACCACTTACGTAGTTGTTACTGACTATTACGCCATTTGTAACACTTCCTATAAAGAGCCCAGTATCTCTTCCTCCAGAAGATTGGATATCAAGATTTCCTTTTGTAAAAGAGTTTTCTATAGTAACTCCGCCTGTAACGTGCCCAGCAAAAAGTCCAATATACCTACGGTTGGTTCCCCCAGGACTTATTGTTACATTGCCCACATAACTAGATTTTTCAATAACTAAGCTGGCAGGAGAAGTTGCATTAATAATTCCAGCAAAACCTCCAATGAAACCAGCATTAAAATTTGCGGGGGTAGTTAAATTTCCCGATCCATGACAGTTACTCACCCTAATCTCAGATGGGCTAGAGTCTACGGCCACTATAGTTCCAAAAAAGTTTCCCGAAAAAGATCCTTTGTTCACCAGGCTCGTGGTACTTGAACTATCGATATCTCGAATATTGATGTTTCCACTATTTGTCATTTTTAAATAGGATATTACTCCGCCAAAGGTGTTGCCGGCTCCTGGTGTGGCTGTCACTGAGCCGTTATGCTCGATAGAGCTTATGACGCCAGAGGCACCGTTAAGCTCATAATAGCCAAAAACACCCCCAATTAAATCGTGTCCAGTCACGGTACTATCGACGGTTAGGTCGGTCATGGTTACTAACTCATCGTCAATCAGAGTGTTTGCTACGGCTCCCGCGCAACGAACACCAGAACCAGTTGCACAGGACACCGAACCGGAAATACTAATATTTGATAAATCGGTATTGGTTGCATTACCAATCAAGATAGCTCCATAGGATGTAGTTGTTATCTGAGCATTTGTAATGCTCAGGTTCTTAATGGTGGCACCATTTGTTGCGCCAAAAAGTGCCGCTGAATAATCGGTACTTGATGTATCAACTTTTAAATTTGATAGAGTTTTACCGTTGCCATCAAAAACACCTCTGAAGGGGGCAGCGCTGGAGTTATTCCAATCATAGGATCCAATAGGAGAAATATTAACATCTGTAAGGTTGAGATTTTGGCCTAGTTTAAAGTTTTTATCATGGTCGGAACTGTTGCTAATTAAATTAGTGAAATCAGTCACTGAACAGATTAAAAAAGGTGATTCGGTTGTTCCAGAGCCGGTATGATAGTTTACGCCAGACCTCTGTTGAACGCAGGACTGTTTCCCGGTAGTTGAGGGTAATAAAATTGAATTTCCACAGGAAGCTAATAGAGCCATGTTTAACAACCAGTAAAACAGAAATTTAGTGATTAATATCCTTGGGTTTACTAAAACAATCGTTCAATTTAGATAAGTTTCTCCACAGATCTTATCGGTACTTTCCATTACTAACTTTATGATTTTTATTTATTTTTTTGGCTATGATTACTCAATATTTTCGTCTCATTACTTCAAAGAACCTCTAATGTGGCTAAAAAACAGAGCATCCGTAGTACTCTTGGTTTTTTTAAAAAAAAGGTTCAATTCAAAAATAAACTCTCCTCATAGAGAGCAGGGTGTTAATTAGTGGGAAAACTTTCTCTCTGTGGTGATATCATATAAAAATATGTGTTCCTTTAAAATGCGTATCATAACTTGTACGGAGAACCTCTTTTGTACCAATTTATCCAACGGTGGCAGTCCTTTCTAATTTCTCTAGTTATATTAGTTAGCTGGTTCAGTCATATGACCTTTTTATTGAGCCAAGGCTACTCAGGCCTGCCTCAAAAGGTGTTTGGAGTTTGGCTTCAGTCCTTTCTGTTCACAGGCTTGTTTATCGTAGCCCATGATTGTATGCATAGCCTGGTAGTTCCTCATAACCTGAGGCTAAACAGGTGGGTGGGTAAGCTATGTTGCTTTCTCTACGCTGGGTTCTCCTATGAAAAATTACTGGTAAATCATTTGAAACATCATAAAAACCCGGCCACTTCACTTGACCCTGACTATACCGATGCAGAGCATGAAGGCTTTGTGATGTGGTTATCTAGCTTTATTCGCCGGTATTTTGGTTGGAAGGAGTTCTTAGTACTTCATATTCATGTAGGCCTAGTTTGGTACCTTGGCGGAGAGTGGTGGATGGTTTTTGTCTATTTTGCCATTCCATCTTGGGTTTCTAGCCTGCAATTGTTTTACTTTGGAACCTATTTGCCTCATAGAGGCTTTCAAGATGCTAAAAAAAATGAATTACCGAGTCGTTCCAATGATTTCCCTGTGTGGCTGAGTCTGTTAACCTGCTATCACTTTGGTTATCATCGAGAACACCATTTGTATCCAAACCTCACCTGGTGGCAATTGCCTCAGGAGAGACAAAAAACAAAAATGGCCTTAGAGGGTAAAGATGCTTGAATTTACTGTGAGTTTTTTAGGAATTTTTTTGGCAATGGAATGGATTGCTTGGGCTCTACACAAGTTTGTGATGCACGGGTTTTTATGGAACCTACACGAAGACCATCACACTCCGCCAAAAGATCGTTGGTGGCAGAAAAATGATTTCTTCGCTATTATTTTCGCCTTCCCTAGTTTCTTTGCCATTTTGTTTGGAAATATAAATAGTAATATGATCCTGTCAGGATTGGGTTATGGAATCATGGCATATGGTGTGATCTACTTTGCTGTACATGAGGTGATCATACATAAGCGACTCACTTGGTGGAATTTTAATGGTTGGTATTGGGATGCTATACGTTTAGCCCATCAACACCATCATTCAACGAATAAAAAAGAAGGAGCAATTAATTTTGGAATGCTTCTTCCTCCTATTAAGTATTTTACAAAGTCGAAGGCAGAACTAAGAAAGAGTATGATGGAGCAACTCCATTGATAGTTTGATCCCAAAGACTTGAGTGTTGAGTTACAAAAATATCCGCAACAGGAAGCCAATATTAATTTAATTTCTTTTACTGGCTTTAGTCGCTAACCAGACAAAAATTTTAATAGCAATGTGTATTTTCGATTGGTTTCGTTTCAAAGAAGCCATGTTTTTTGCTATTGAGCTTGGGTTTAAATCCGGACTATTTTTTGTTAGATTTTAGATAGAGTCAGTTAGACTTTAGGGAGTCTTAATGATCTAGCGCCGATTTAAAATGTTCTAGAAAAACTCAACTTCACTCATATAAATTTAGATTATTAGTTTAGCTGAGTCGTTGTTTTATTTCTTTGTCGAAGTCCTTGTAGTTAGTTCCCATCCATCGGTCCCAAAATGTGAAGTATAGACCGTAATTGTAGTTGACGTACCTATGGTGCTGGGAGTGGTGTGTGGCAGCGATAAAATACTTTGGTAGTCCAAAGTATTTGCCCCACTTGGGGATTAACTCAAAACCTAAATGGTTAGATACAGCCGTTAAGGTCATAAAAGTTAGATGAAATATAAAAACTGTTGGGTGAATCGGAATGAAAAATAGCATCAGAGGAAGTATGATTGCCTCTATCACGGACTCTATGGGGTGGAACGAAAAAGACGCCCATCCCGAAGGGTAAAGAGATTTATGGTGTACTCCATGAATGGTTCTATAAAGCTTCGGGTGATGCATCATTCTGTGGGACCAATAAAAATAGGTATCATGAACCAATAGATAAATTAGAAAGCTAACCGGCATATACCATAGAGGGTAGTCGTCAAATCGCAGGTAGATTTGGGTGTAGCCCAATTGCCAACAAAGACCGATGAAAACTCCCACGACGGCAAAAATCAAAGATGTTATTAAAGACCATTTGATTTCGTAAATTTGCTCTTTTTTACCAGGCAGATCTTTGTAGATCTTTCTTTTCTGCCATGAGCTCCCAGCGAATTTATAGAAAAATAACTGGAAAGGAGAAACGATCAAAAAATATCTAAAGGCCACAAAAAAATAAATAACCGCACAAGCGGCGATAAAGTTCATTGGAGTGCTGAGGTCTATTTTCAAATAGGCATCAATAGTTTGTAAATATTCGATAGTTTCCACAGTACGATCCTATCATGGCTACCAAGGCATTAGAAATAGGAACGCTGCTTGGCGAAATAAAAAACTAGATAGCTTGTGCGATAATGAAAGAGTGAATGTTAGAAACGGGCTCTGAAATGTTAGGGATGTTGAATTCTTCAGAGTTCTCGGCATCAATGATTTCTTGTATTCGTTGAAGTTGAGGCAGAATGTCATTTTGAATGTTTCTAAACTTTTTGCTTTGGCTAAAATCTATTATATCGTTATTTACTAAATTTGTAGAATCTATTTGAAGGCCCATATAGAGACTTCTACCATCTGAATGGAAGGGAAAAAGGCAGAGTCTATTGTAGAACCAACTACCATCTTTCTTATAGTTAATTAGGTCAATAAAAACGGACTCTCTATTTTTTATGGCTTCTCTAACTTTATCAACATCTTCAGGCTCGGTATCAGAGCCTTGAAGGAAACGACAGTTTTTACCAAGGACTTCTTCCTTAGAGTAGCCAGTCATCTCACAAAAGGCGTTGTTTACATAAATAAGTGGCCTGTGGGCTTGATCAAGATCAGCAATCGTCACGGAATAATCCATGTAGTCTGCAAATTCATCTATTTTTTCAATTTCATAGTTTGTCATAAACAACCTTTCTTTGAACCATAGACTAAAAAGCCGGCAGCAGGAAGGAAAACTATTTTTAAAGTTAAGCGCAATAAAGTCAGCCTTTTAGCAAAGTTTAAGTATCTTTGAATAAATGGACTAAAATAAGCTCCTTTGCCATTGAGAAATAGATACCGATTTGTTAGATCAAGGAATACTATATGGCATATCAAAAATATCGGCTATGGAGCGACAAAATGGCTAATTTAGAGAGTGAAGCGGAAAAACCTAAGAATTTCATTCAACTTAAAATTGAAGATAACTTAAAAACAGGCAAGTATGACAATGTCTATACCCGCTTTCCACCGGAGCCTAACGGCTACCTCCATATCGGCCATGCAAAATCCATATGCTTAAACTTTGGGCTCAAAGAGGACTATCAAGGTCGATGTAATCTCAGGTTTGACGATACGAATCCTGAAACGGAGAAGCAGGAGTATATTGACGCCATTAAAGAGGATGTGAAGTGGCTTGGCTTTCAGTGGGACGAAGAGTGTTACTCCTCTAGCTATTTTGATAAACTCTATGAAATAGCTATAAAAATGATCGAGGATGGTCTTGCCTACGTTTGCCATTTAAACCCGGAAGAAACCCGAGAGTATCGTGGGACTTTAAAAGAGCCTGGAAAAAACAGCCCATTCAGAGATCGCTCCGTTGCGGAAAACCTCAAACTCTTTGAACAAATGCGTAGTGGCTCTTTAGACGAGGGGACCTGTGTTTTACGCGCAAAAATAGATATGAGTGCCCCAAATATTAATATGCGTGATCCCATCATGTACAGAATTAAAAAAGCGGTTCACCCAAAGACTGGAGACAAATGGTCGATCTACCCTATGTATGATTATACCCATGGCTTATCTGATTCTTTTGAAGGTATCACACATTCACTCTGTACTTTGGAATTTGCCGATCACAGACCTCTCTACGATTGGTATTTGGAAGTAGCAAAAGTTCCCCAAAGGCCTGAGCAGACTGAGTTCTCAAGGTTAAATTTAGATTTCACTGTGATGAGCAAAAGAAAGTTATTAGATCTAGTGAATGAAGGCCATGTAGATGGCTGGGATGATCCAAGGATGCTTACGATACAAGGTTTACGGCGTAGAGGATATACACCAGCCTCCATTAGAAATTTTTGTGAACGAATTGGAATCACTAAAAAAGATAATATTATATCCATGGGTACTTTGGAATACGCCATTCGTGAAGATATGGATTATAATTCAAAAAGAGTTATGGCGGTTATTGATCCTATTAAAGTCACTATAACAAATATGACGAATGAGGAAGAAACCGATATAGTTGCCAGCTCTCATCCAAAACGTGATGACATGGGAGAGAGGAAGTTTAAGTTCACCAATGAAATCTATATTGATCGAGATGATTTCTTAATGGACCCACCAAAGAAGTTTTTTAGATTGAAACCCGGTGGTATGGTTCGTCTTAGAAATTCATTTGTTATTCAATGTGATGAAGTGATCCAAGATGATGCTGGAAAAGTGCTGGAGCTTAAGTGTCAGTACGTAAAAGGAACTTTTGGGGGAGTTACTCCAGAGGGAATGAAGAAAGTGAAAGGAATCATTCATTGGGTGTCCTGTAGAACAGCAAAGAAAATCGAAGTTAGAATTTACGATCGTTTGTTTAGCGTTCCAAACCCCCAAGCTGCGCAAGAGGGTTATCTTTCTACTTTGAATCCAGATTCAAAGCGAATTTTAACCAATGCATATATCGAGTCCTCTGTAGAGCAAGTAGAGGTGGGAGATTCTTATCAATTTGAAAGATTGGGATTCTTCACAGCAGATAAAGATTCGACTCCGGAGAAGCCTGTGTTTAATCGCACGGTTACCTTAAAAGATACTTGGGCAAAAATTGTTTCTAAAAAACCCTAATATTGCCGTTCAAAGTTTAAAAATACAGAGCCAGAGGTTTTGAAAACATTTGAGCGGTAAATCCCCACTGCGGATCGAGATACCCAGCCCCAAACGGGTGACTCAAAAACAATATAATTTGCCTCTGAATTATTGCCAGTGTTTCTAACTTGGTTTTTAAGGTTTAGGAAAAATATCTTTTTTGAGTTCTGAAGTTCGGTACCTAAGATGAGACGTTTTTCAAATTCTTTATCTTTAGCACCAGATGCTAACAGATTTAAACCCTCTACCAGAAAAATACCATCAAAGTCTTTAATGGAAATATCCATTTCTGAGTATCGAGCTTGGCCAAAGAATCTATTCCACTTGAATTGAAAAGACAGGCCTTTGTGAAATCTATCAAGCACTCCATCGCATTTTACAGAATCACAATTATAGTCTATGTTTTCGTAAAAGCGGTAAGTTTTTGATTTACCAGCAAAAATAGTGAAAAGAGGGGATGGAGAATAACTTGCCTCTAAGCCCAAATCACCACTAATACTGGCAAAAACTCTGTAGGTAAAATTTTGGCTTAGCAGTAAATTCGAACTCTTCTTTTCTAAGATGTATTTATAGCCAACTTCAAAATTAATGGCTTGAGGTAATGTTCTTAAGGAGCCAATGAGATAATACTTATCTTTTGCATCTAGATTAATTTGGAATAGAAGAATACAAAGTAGGAAGAAGGTTTTTACCACAAATAGTGATGTATCTATTGGGTGAAAATTAGAAGTAGTCCCAACTACTATTGGTCTGAAATAATTGTATCGGCTAAGCATTTTTATTGCTTCCTATTTCTGTCAGAAAAAAGTAGGGCCCCAAGATAAGCATAAAGTAAAAAAAACATATAAAACTGTTTATTACATTTCCTACCCGGTGGTTGGTTAGTGGATAAAAGACTTTGTCGTGAAACTTAACAAAGGGATACTTTTTTGGGCCAGTAAAATTTCTTAGAGCGATATCTACAAAAAAGAACAATTGCCAAGATTGTTCTCGGACGTAGGTACCTACTTTATACCAAGTTGTAATTGAATTCTTTAAACCAAGATCAAATATCATTAGCTTCCAAATCACTTTAAAAAAGGGCCAGAGATTTAGTTTGCTAGTACTTTGTTGTAATTTGTAAACCTCAGGTGCCCTCACGAAGAAACTATTTACACCGCACCAATACAAGCCCATCATTATCGACATTAATATATAACGTTGATGAAAGCCCTCAGATTCAAACCTTCTACCAGATGTTAAAATTTTATTTGGAAGTAGTAACCAATTTCCCTTCAAGAAAATTCGATCAGCCATTTCCTGGTCTTCCATAAATCCAAGATCTTCATTAAAAGACTTTAGATCACTTTTTAAAAAACGAGTACTTAACAGAAAGCCTTGGTCTCCATTCACTACAAACCTACGCTTCATTTCAGATTTTTCTTCTGGGTATCTAAACGCCCAGGGATACTCTTTATTCGTACGGATAAATTTTAATCCCCAATGCCCAGCAACTCGGTCGTGGCCCATAGATTGTGTTTTTTCTTTTAAATAAATTAGGGACTCTTGCAGTTGATCATCTACCTCCAAGCAGCAATCTGCGTGTAGAATCAAACAATAGGGGGCACTTAGGTAGTCCAATCCAGCATTCAGTTGCTTGGCTCTTCCTCGCTTTGCCATAACAAGCTTCCAATCAAAAGATTTTACAAGTTCAATACTGCCATCAGTGGACCCTCCATCGGCAATGATTACTCTAAATCCTACACCAATTTGTTGGTCTAAATTTTTCTTTAGGATCTTTAGATTTTCGACCTCATTGACTACAGGAATTAAAATATCTAATTCTGTGGTTTCGATCATTGAAGCAGCTCCTTGATTCAGTCATGTATATTGTATGATTTCATAGGCTGAGTCTATTTTATTCACTCAGGGCTAAGGAAATTCACTATGGCTAATAATTAAACGAAGACCAGAATATCAAGAAGGGGAGATCAAAATTTCGCTCTAAGTTAGACCTAATCTATAGGTGAGGCTGCTGACAAACTCCCTGCTATATTTTTAGCGATTTAGCTTGCCATTGCTATAGCTTTTTTATATCGAAGCTTATGAAAAATAATATATTTATGATTTGCCTAATTTTTAGTGTTAATGGTTTTGGTAAGAAGTGCCCCACAGCAGATCCGACCTGGTGGACTGAAGATACGACATCTCAAGCCAAAAAATCTTGGGAAATCCTACCTTCCCAAGTAAAAAAAGGTCAGCTGATTTTATCTAAAAGAAACGCGCTTGGTCAGTTCAGTAATCTTGCTCCAACAGCATTTGTTTTCGAAGGAGATTACTACGCCTCTCTGGAAGCTTTGTGGCAAATGATGAAGTATCCAAATCCAAATCTTTCTGAAGACCCTAGAAATACTTATGCCTTAAAATTCCCCTATACAAGAGATGAGGTAAGACTACTTGCTAATATGGAATCTAAAAAAGCGGGAGATGCTGCTAACGCTCTAAATAAGAAAAACGGTGTGAAAGAAATTTCTTATGAGGCTACATTTTTTGACTATAAAGATAAAGCTGCGGGAAGCTCTCGTCACTACGAGATTATTTTCGCAGCCTCTGTAGAGAAGCTACGCCAGAATCCCAAGCTCATTGATCTTCTGTTAAGAACATGTGATTTAGAGCTACTACCGGATCATAAAATTTCATCCGATAGACCTAATTCCTATTTTTATAATCAAATTTACATGAAGCTTCGAGACAAAATTCGAAAGAATGAGTTGTAGTAGGTGTGGGATGATCGATATGGAGATGCTGAGTTAGTATTTGGTGAGAAGCCAAATGTTTTTCTTCAAGATGCTCTAAAAAACATTCAAATTAATAGATACGAAGAAAGCCAACCGCTGACTTGCCTTTTCCTTGGTTGTGGCGAAGGTAGAAACATGTCCTATGTAAAATCCTTGGGTCATAGGGTATTTGGGGTAGATCAGTCCATAGTAGGAATAAATAAAGCTCTTAATAACTTTAATAATTTAGATAGAGAAGAATTTGAGTGTGCTGATTTACTTCAGTGGAAGAGTACGATGAACTTTGATTTGATTTGTTCTATTTGGTTACACCTTCCAATTGGGGCCAGACAGGATATTTATGAATTGGTGGAAACTAGTTTGAAAGACAATGGGTGGTATATGAATATCTCCTATAGAAAAGAGCAGTTGATATATAGAACAGGTGGTCCTCCAACAAAAAAAATGATGCCTAGCCTTAGAGAGCTTCAGGATAAGTTTTCCGAGTATGAAATCATAATTGCACACGAGGAAGATAAATTTATTGCAGAAGGCAAAGGGCATAGCGGAATGAGTGCCGTTGTGGAGTTTTTAGCAAAAAAAGAGCGACTAGTGTCGCTCTTTCTAAACTCTAACGTCTTAAGCGGTAGCAGCCTGAAGCGTAGCATGATCTAGGGTAGTAAGAATTTCTCTCACATTTTCTAATAGCACGCTCTTGAGTAGGGTATGGTCGCTGACCTCTAGCTCTATACTGTCGACCGTCATTGTTTTCTGCATAACAAACTATATTTTGTCTTGGTCTTCTAGGTGGATTGTATCTTGGCGGATGAGGTCTCCTTCTTGGTGGTCTATAGCGAGGTGGCCGTGGTCTTCTTCTCGGTGGCCGGTACTGTAGTTCCCCAGCTTCAGAAAAGTTTAAACCTTCGGTCTCAAGCTCTAAATCTAACTCCAATAATTCAGCTGACTGTAGGTTATCCATATCACTAATTTCATTAGACTTGGCCTGGAGACCAAATGTAAATAGTGAAAGGATTATTCCTACGATTAAGTTTTTCATAATTCCCCCTTTTCTTATGGCGAAGTGCCATAAACTAATTTTTAATTCGTTATCTTATTCTTCTGCAACCCGTCGGGTAGCAAGATCTGTTATAGTAGGATGATTTCTGACAGTTACGTACAGCTCGTTTTTGAGTGGCCCCAGCAGATCTTCCTATAGCTGCATACTGCCTTCCATTAGGGTTTTCAGCAAAGCAGGTCACTTTCTTCTTTGGACGTTTCTTTGGCTCGAATTCCGGTGGATAAGGAATGGGCTTTCTTGGTGGTTGGTAATTCGGATTGTTATGTGGAAATTTAGAGAATTTCTCCAAATTAAAATCCATCACCTCAGCTGATTGAAGTTCTTCATAGTTATTAATTGTGTTTGTTTGAGCTTGTAAGTGAAATGCAAATATTGAAAAAAGCATTCCAAGCAAAATCTGTTTCATTATTCCCCCATAACTTTTGTTATAGGGGACTAATAGAGCAGGAACTGTACCACTTAGGTTGGGGTCAATTTGAGTTTAAGAACACAACTGTTTGGCTTTGAGTTTAAAGGTATCACTTGAAGACGCGCTGCGAGGTGCGAAACAGCTCTTTTAGCCTTCCAGGGCTCGCTTTGAAACCTTAGCTGGCTCAAATTTTTTGGTACTGAATTTCTTAAGTTTGAGTTCCGTTCTATCTTTTGACCCAGACATTTGGACAGTTATTAAGCCCGCTCGCCATGTCTTGCCAAACTTCTTATACTTTTTTGCTGTCAGTGTTTTTACCAGTTTAGATTTTCGAAAGTATCGTGTTTTTAGGACCAGGTAGTTTCTTTTAGAAACAGTAGTTTCAATTTTTGAATAAGTAGCTTCTTTGGACTTGGGCTTGGACAATATTATTATTCTCTTTTTATCTTCTTTGAGTATGGAATTACTGTAAGACTTGTACATATCAGCACTAAAATCCTCGTAGTTTAAATGAGAATCAAGGAAGCTAGATTTTTTATTTCCTTTTAAAATCCTACGAGATTTTTTTAAACTTGGAATAAAAAGCCACTGAGTTTCTTGGCCGCCGTCTTTGATTTCAGAGAAAACTCCCATTCCCTCGACACGTTTAGGACTATGAATTTTTACTAAGGAGCGAACCTCATTTTTCTTATCCATTTTCCGAATACTTAGCTCTCTCTTTAGCTCATCGCCCTTTTTAAAGACAGTCATGCTAAGCTCAGCAAATTCGTAGGGAGCGACCGAGTTTTTTCTTAGATTTTCCAAAACTTGCTTGGCACTGCCTCCAGCAAAAGAGGAACTGCAAATTAAAATAATAAAAAGCTTAAGCTGCAATTTGAATATCATGGTTTTTCTCCGGAGCCTGTTCTGTTGTATCAGGGCTTTTGACTGCGTCTGGAGTATTATGCGTGGAAATAAAGAGACGGGTCAAGCTCGATAATATGTAGGTATCGGCGTAGTAGGCAAGGGTGGTGCTTAAAACCATTAAAATACCGAACTTTTGATTCGCCTCAACGCTACTAAAAATAAATCCTCCAAAACATAACATAATACTTAAATTCGATTGTAGAACACTGGCATGAATTTGTTTAAAGCTTTGTACTAAACTTCTAGGGCTCTTACTTCTGTCTTTTAAAAAGTTTAGGGTGAAAACAGTATTATCAAAAGCGATTCCTACAGCGATGGAAAAAATGATGGCCGTAGTTGGATCTAGGGACCACTGACTTAGACCAAAGAAAAGACTGAGGCCTGCAATGGGAAAAAGGTTTGGCAGAATCGCCAAAAGCGTGAACTTCCAATCTCGCCAATAAAATAAAAGGAAAGCGCCAATTAGAAACATTGCTAGGGCAAACCCCCAGTATAGACTAGTGCTAAGGGCTTTGCGTATATCAGGATAGATGACACCTTTTCCAGTGATAGTAATCCGTTGCCCGGGAAATATTTCGTTTAGTTTTAATACCAATTGCTTTTCCCAAACTTTGAGCTCTCTTGAATCGAATTTTTTGAAACTCAAATCTATTTTTGCTTGTTTAGAAGATGGGCTTACAAACTTCTGATGATCAACAATTCCCATCATTCCTAGAAGCATTGTTTTTTCCGCTATACTTTCAGTAGTTTTTGGTAATCTAAATTCTGAGTCAAAAAGCCGGAGGTAGTCGAGATGACTTTGGACTCTAAGAATTTTTGGATTGGCGGAAATCCAATTTTCAAGGCTTTCTAGCTTTTCAATTGCCTCAATATTTTCAAAGTAGGCGTCTTCGTCAGAATTAACCACAACAGAAATACGATGATAACCTCTAGTTTTATCAATGTAGTCTTCAAGTTGAATTAATTGTGAATGGTTATCTGGAAGTGTCCCTGTGGGTTTACCTTCCCAGTTAAATAAAAAATAGCTTGATAGTCCGAGTGCAACCACAACGGAAAATACCTTAAGGTGGAATTTGGATTGCAGAGGGGAAAATTCAAAAAATTCAAAATCTCTTCTGCTAAGTCTTAAATTGCCCGTAGGTAAGCTACTGAGAAATAGCAAATAACTTGCACCAGTGATACCCACCGCGATCATCATAGTTACTGAGTAGTCAACTAACAGGGGAGAGTCAGCAAGGATTAGGCTCGCAAAGCCAACAAATGTAGTCGAAAGACTCACAAAGATGGGAACCTTATTTTTATGAATAAAGTCTCTTTTTGAATTAAACTCATTGAGTCTATGAATCAAGTGAGAACCTAGAGAGATTTGAATAATACACAAAATGATTGGGAGGCTAACGCTTAGAATATTTAATTTTAGTCCAAGCTTAGAAAAAATAAGTAAAAGTATGGATAGATTACCAATATAAAATATTCCCTGAACAATCCCTACGACAGGGCTATTGTATATGCTTAAATTAATTAGCAGAAGTAAGAGAAAACCTATCAAAAAACTTAACATTGCTTCCCTGCCCAGGGTCTCTAGGCTTGCTGCTTGGATCAGATCCTGATGTATGGTTTTAGTGATTTGAATTTCGGATTTCTTAGCGATATGTCGAATAGCTGCTAAGAGCTGATCTGAGAATTGTTCCCCTTCCAAATATATAAATACCTTGGTTAGTTCTTTATTGATCAGTTTGGGTTGAAATATCTTTTTGGAGAGTATTTTGTTCACGTCTGTAGCGCTTAGGCTCTTGTTGGTTAGGTTACCGACAATGAGCTCACCTTCTTTTTCAAAGCTGAACTCTGGACTTAATATGCTCTTCGATGACCAAGCCGTTTCTTCCTCTACTTCCAGGAGAAAACTCTCTAATTGCTCAATAGATTGTTTTTCAGACCAATTTATTGCTGTCGCCTCAAGAATTAAATAATTTTGAGAATCATTAGCCTCAAATTTTTGCAATGCATTCTGCATTTTGATTAGCTCTGAATTATTACTACTTAGTAGCTTACTCGAATCAGTTTCAAAAAGATTATTCTTGTCTGTTTGAGTCATCAAAATTGCTGCTGTACCGAAACACAATAGGATAGAAAAAAAAGCTAAGAATTTTGTATATTTATTGTTCATTGAAGTATTGTCCCTTAGGATAAATTCGGTGCTTTCTTTTAAAACTTTAGTATTAAAAAAAACTTCCGATACTGGGCTATGGGACAAGTAAAGCAACGAAAATTAGTTATACATTTTTTAATAACTTTGATGTTTCTTCCGGTGCAAGCCTATGCCTTTTCTAGTATAGAGTCGAAGTTCAAAATGTTAGTTCCGGGAGAAAAGCTGTTTCATCACCTGTTTGAAAACAACGGAAAGTTTTCTGGTAAAATCGATCAGAAAAAAGAAGAATTACAAGCGGGCAAAGATCAGAAATTTTCATTATACTCTACTCGGTTTCAATCAGAGTATCGCGCTAAAGTTAACTCACAATTTCTTTCCCAAGGTATGTTTATGGGGAGTTTGGGTTTTAATGGTTTCAACATAGAGGCTGGCAATATGCATATCGATATTGAAAGACGAGAGTTCATCCGTGGTAACTGGATAACAATTCGAAATAATATTCAATGTGGAGACTTAGTTATATCTAGCAGTAAGCCAGTAATTTTCTCGTGGAACTCAAGAATCAATATAGAACCGAACTCGATCAGCTTGTCTGATTTGAAGCTAAATACCGTACAGAGACTACAAGACTTAAATATTTCCTATTCTCTTTGCCGGGGAATCGAAGGTAATCCAAAGCAAATTAAAAAATTAGTAACGGACTATATTCTCAATAACTCAGCTGTAGATAGTCTTCTAATGGACTTTGCTAAAGAATCGGCTGAGAAGCAAATTTCTAAGGTAAATGCCACTTTTTTTAGTATGTCAAAAATAGTCCAGAACAAAGACATTCAGTGGTTCATCCAACCTACAGCTGTAGGTGAACCAAAACGTTTTGAGTATATGATTGAGGGAAAGATCTATGTTCTTTTTCAGTCTCGTTCGACAACTTCTCATGAGAAAATTGGAGAAGAGCTAGTTTTAAAGGACCTAGACCCTAGGGAGGACATACAATTGGTCGTTCCATCTGGTTTTTTGAAATCAATTTCTGAAGCCATCTACCTATCTAGATCAATGACCTATAAAACAGATACAAATAGCCACAGAGAACTCAGGAAGCTTATGGGGTCTAGATTTAAACAAGGCTTTGTCTGGAAGGATTTTAGGAGTTTTCCAAAAAACTCAAATATCAAGCTAGATTCTAGTTTGCTGTCTGTAAGCTCCTCGGAGTTTGATGTCGTAGATGACCGAGATTCAAGCTTATTGCAGTTCAATACTAAAATTGTTAGCCAGACTAAGCTTTTAGCTCCAGTAGATGGAAATCATATTGATTATGCAAAACTGATATTTAACCTATCGCTTCTGGTTGATATCAATACTATAGGATCATCAATATTTTTAAACCCTAATCTGAGTTCGATAGATTCTAGGCATCTTTACGAGCCTAGCTATCTAGCTAAGTATGAGGTTAGAGACAAGGTTTCGCATAAAAGAATCAAAAAGATCGTCACTGATTCTATCAATAAGCAGGAAATTCAAATCGGTCCGGTAGAAATAGGCCAAAAAGATGGAATGAATTTTAAGCTCTCTAAGTTAGAGAAAAAAGCTGAACAAAGCTATATTGTTTTTATTTTCAAGCCCTGATTGAGTTATCTTTATGAGACACAGTCTAAATTTTTTATTTATAGGTTAAAATGGCCCAAAAGCATGCCGATAGATCAATTATAACATTTTCTCTCTAGGACTCGAAGCGTGAATAAAACCTATAAAATCAAAGCCCTTCTTTTGGATGATGAAGAGTTCATTAGGGAAATTTTTCAAGATTATTTAGAAGACTATGGAATAGAATGTGAATCTTTCGCTTCCGGTTTTAGTGCATTGGAAGGCTTGAAAAGTTCACAGTCAAAGTTTGATTTAATAGTTTCTGATATCATTATGCCTGAGATGGATGGCATTGAATTTTTAAAAAAAATTAATGAGACCATAGACTACAAGCCTTCTTTTGTTTTCATTACAGGAGGGGTAAAAATTGAATCCGCCTCCTCAACGGCCGATTTAGAGAAACTGATAGATGGCTACCTTGAAAAGCCTTTTAAGCGGAAAGAGTTAGAAGAGCTTTTGGAAAGCTTATTTAAAGCTGCTTAGAAACTCCACTTATGTAGAAGTTGAATGTAGTCTTTTCTGTTGAAGTTTTCGACCAAATTTCTACTGTTCGAGTTAATGCTACCAACTTTCAATTGATATTCACTAGAGTCATTAATTAGCCAAAGAATAGAGGCCTGAATTGCGTGACTTCTAAAAAGTTCGTAGGTTCTTGTTTGTGTATTGAAAAAATCAGTTAGAAGCAGTAGCTGTGTTGACCATTTTTCATTCCAACTCACCCGGTTTGCATATATCATTGAATTACGCAAAAGTTTATAACTAGTATCTGAGGAAAAATCGTCCCAGATTTTTGACAAACTGAATACATGCATAATACTTATATTTCCAACGTACTGATTTGTTTCCAGCTGTAGAATGGTCTGCGTCTCGTTTAAAGCTATGTAGTTAATTTCGCTCTTGTCTTTTCTGCTTGCAAATTCTGATCTGAATATCCATTCTTCAAACTGTCTGTTAAAGAACAAACTAAAGCCTTCTGTTCGAAAGTAAGTGGGTATGATTTCAATGTCTGAGGTGGCTTGTAGCGCCGCTTCTCCATCTACAACAACGGCGCTTGTACTTAAGTCGAAAAAGAAACTAGGTGCACTCATAGCTCGATAAACATATAGCCCAAAATCACTTTCGTCCAAGGTGTGTTCTAGCTTCAAAAAAACATTATCTTTATCAGCATTCTCTAGTATCCGATCGGACTGAAATTTAAAACCAGTATCTTCAGGAATAAAGAGCTGAGTGCCATCAAATACAAAGTTATTAATTTTGTTATCAGGAAACCAGTTGGAAGAATGGGGAAAAAAAGAGTCCCTGACTTTTCTCGAAAGGAAAAGAAATCTCAGTCTTAAGTCATCATTTCGAAAGTCATACTCTAAACCTAGTGATCCAAGGGGGAGGCTTCTATCTAACTGAGTATAGTGATTGGATGAGCTTCTATTCATAGTAGATAAAAACTCAATATTTGAAAAGTTAGGTGAAAGCCAGCCAGCCGAAACCTTACTAGATCCAAAGCTTTTAGAGACTTTAAAATCTTCGATAATTAAATCAGTGCCATTTTTTTCTTTCTCTAGATAAAAGTGGCCATAGAGTTTGGTGGAAAATTCCCATTGGCCTTTTGCTTTCGATAGCTCTAGGTTTCCAATGAAATCAAGTTGTTCTTTATTTGATTCAGTAAGATAAGTAAAAGAAGGCTCCAGCGAACCAGAGCTAAAGGTCTTAGGGCTTGTTAGAATAAGCCAGGATAAAATTAAAAGTTTTGACTTAAAAGAGATTGCGCATCTCCTTGTATTTTTTCAACTTCTTTCGCTTTGTACTCTGGAACTTCCTGGGCATCTAAGCTTAGACATTTTTTAAGATAAATTTCTGCCATAGCTTTATCGTCATTAGCTAATAGAAACTGACTCATTTTCACTAGGCACTCTGGGTCTCCTGCTTCAGCACCTAGTCTTGCCCATTCAAAGCTCCGCTCTGCATTTGGCCGAACGATATCTTCAGCGGCAAAAGCCACGGTACCCGTAGTGTAAAGTTCAGAAAGCATCGCACAGGATTTTCCATGCCCGTTGTTTCCAGCAGCTTCTAAGTACTTCACCGCTTTTTCAGGATCATCTTCTGGAACTCCATCAAGGAAGGCTTCGGCAAGATCAAAGAAGCAGCCAAGGTCTCCAGAGTCTGCACCTTGGATTAAAATCTGAACGGCTTTTTCAGGGTCCAGATCAACTCCGTCTCCGTCCATATATTTTTGCGCTTTAGATCTATGTTGAGAACGGATCATTGCCTCTCCTTTGAATGAATAACCCGTCAAAACTAAGCGATTTAGCCAGGTGGGTCAAAGATTTAAAGTCTATTTGGAGATTAAATTAAACCAGATCGGCTTCAGATGAGCCTTTTGTTGGAGAAGCTTAAAAGTGCTTAAAATTATGACTGTTTAATTTAGAAATTCTTTTGGTAGCCAAGATAGAGGCTCGACTGGCGTAGTTCCTTGGTGTCTTGAATACTAAGTTTGCATTGTTTATAGTGTCCTCTAGATAGGAGAAAGTGATGCAGGTGATAGTGACTGGTGTAGTTATTTTTATGATTGTAGCTCTTTTTGCCACCTACGCTTTCTTGGCTATTTTTTATCCGGAATGGGTTGGGATCACCGGTAAAAAAGCAAAAGAAATTGAGTCTAAGCACCGGGAAATAGAGGGTGCTATTCCCGAAGAAATTGAGGAGCTTTAGTCTTTTTTAGTTAGAAGGCTTTCTGCTTTTTTTATCATTTCAAATATATTCAAACGGCCTTCATACTTTATTTTTCCAAATAGTGATTCCTTTTTAATTACTGAATTCTTTAGAATGTTTTGCGTTTGGGCTGGAGTTAGCTCTGGGTAAAGTCCATACAAAATACTCAGTGAGCCCGATAGCATGGGGGCGGCAAGGGAACTACCGCTTTCTTCGAGGAACCCACCATCAGGAAGTAGGCTAGTGATATTTACACCTGGTGCAACCAAATGGACAGTCTCTTTTCCGTAACTAGACATCCAGTTCATTCCTCCACTTTTGTTTCCAATGCCTACGGTGATGACGTTGTCTAGCTTCAAGCTTCCGGGGAAGTTTTTAAATCTATCTGTGTTCATTGAGGAGTTTCCAGAGCTGGTCACTAGGACTATATTCCTTTTCTTACCCCAGTATTTTAATGCTTCCAGCAATCCTGATTCTTTATCGTAGAAAGCTTTTCCAAAAGAACAATGAATTATTTTAGCTCCCATACTGACAGCATAATCAATAGCCAATTTTACATTTAAGTCCGTTTCATTTCCTTCATTGGGAACCACTCTTAGTGGTAGCAAGATTGCATTTGGTGCAATTCCCATGGTTTTCTCGGTTGGAGAGGAGGCAATAATACTAGAAACTAAGGTTCCGTGATAATGGTGGTCTTTTTTTAAAGGAGAGTTAGTTAGGAAGTCCCAGCCGTTGACATCATCAATTTTTCCGTTGTTATCGTCATCTATTCCGTTATCGGGAATTTCCCTTTTATTAACATAAACATAAGGTTTTATGGCTGGATGATTTATTTCCAGTCCACTATCGAGAACAGCAACTACAACAGGTTTTAAATCAGTGTCTATTTTTTCAAGGGCTCGATTTGTGGACAACCCATACTCGTCATGATGTTGCCAAGAGGCATAGAGATCGATGTCTAAAGTAGTACTAATCATACAAAACACAAGGATTCTAAACATATTGATTTTCCCCTTATCCGTTGGAAGTATCTATGAAGTCCTTTGCGGTAGTCAAACTAATCTTGGATCATGACTCGTCAAAAATAGTTTTCTCTATAAGGGGCAATATTAGTTTTTAAAAGCCAACTAGAGTGGCGACATAGATCATAGCGAAGAAGCAGGATATGGCTAAAACATTGAAGCATATTTCACAAATCAGATCTGGTTTTTCACCACACATCCATTCTTTTTCATCTGTTAGAATACGAAAGCGCTCTTCTAAAAAATAGAATAGCAGGTTACATAGAATGTAGAGGAAAACTATACCGAGGAAAAGTTCTAGTAGGTGAATGTTCTCCAAAAATCTTTCTGAACTATTTTGGACTAAGAATTGGTATAAAGCCATTCCGAGTAGTGGTACGATAATATATTTAGAAACAATGACTTTCCAGTTTCTCATTCTGTTGGAGAGTCGATCCCAACTGGCATCTAAAAATAAATAGAATTGAAGTAAATTTTGATTCTTTTTTTCGTTCAAAGAATCATTAGTTTTCAATGCATTTTCAAGAATAAGGTGAGAGTTTTTTAAAACTGAGCTTATAAAAAATTTCTTTCCGCTTTTCATGATTAGATAAAAGCCACCAAAGAAGCGTGGAGATAAAATAGAGGGCTTGATTTTTGCCACTTCCATAAAGTGAATCTCAGAATGTTTTTTACCGTGATCAATAGATAAAAAACTCTCCTGCAGAGTAAATTTAGAAAATATTCTCGGTCTTACAAAAACTAACAATCTAAACAAGATTCCCAAAGGAATACTACTAGCTGCAATAAATTGAAAAACCCCTAATGGAAAGCTAGCCTGAAAGTAGTCCTGATAGTGAAGCCTATAAATGATTAACTCAATCAGCAGCAATGCTATCAAGCTAATATAATAGAGCTTCACTGAAAAAGTTCTGTAAAAAATATTTTTGCTGTCGTCTGTGGGTAACATTCTCTTAGATTATTGTGTTTATTTGAAAGAATCAATCTTGGATGAGGCCTTCAAGACTATTTGAAGGCCATGTAAATTTAAAGACTATTTTTTAACATCAAATTCCCCAGCTTTTAAGCGCTGAAAGTAATTGTTAGCTTCTAGTCTTAGTTTTGGAAGTAAAAATAGTACACCAATAAGGTTCGGAATCACCATTAATCCCAGCATCATATCGGAGAAGTTTATAATCGCACCTTGTGTCCAAACAGCTCCTAAAAAAGCAATGGCACAAAATATTATTTTATATGCAGGTAGTCCCGCTTCTCCAAAAAGGTAGTCCACAGCTCTTTCTCCATAGTACGACCAGGATAGAAGAGTGGAGTAGGCAAATAGGAAAACAGCAAAGGGAACAAAATAAGTGCCAAAGCCAGGAATAGCAGAATCAAAAGCTTTTGCAGTAAGTTCAACCCCGCTGAGACCACTAGCTTCAGTCCAAGCACCACTAAGTAAGATAACTAAGGCGGTCATGGTACATATTACTACTGTATCTATAAATGGTTCTAGCAGAGCTACAACCCCTTCTCTGATCGGTTCTTTTGTAGCAGCTGCACTGTGCGCGATGGGAGAACTTCCCATTCCGGCTTCATTAGAAAAACAAGCTCTTCTTACACCTTGAATTAAAACGGTACTAACAGCAACACCGGTGAATCCACCGACAGCGGCCGTTCCGTTAAAAGCATCATGTACTATCTGTCCTAAAAGGCTTGGAATCATCTCAAAGTTTTTACTTATCACAATTACGCAGGCAATGAAGTAGGCTCCTCCCATGAAAGGAACGATTTTAGACGTAACCTCACCGATTCTCTTGATTCCTCCAACGATTACTATACCAGTCATAATGGAAAGAGTGAGTCCGGTGATCCAGCCAGGGATGTTAAAATTTTGATTTAAGATATTGGATACTTGGTTGGTTTGAAACATATTAGATGCTCCAAAGCTGGAAGCTATACAGGCAATAGAGAAAAATATAGCTAAAGGCTTCCAAGCCTTACCTAGTCCACGTTCTATGTAGTGCATCGGTCCACCGTGAACCACCCCTTTTTCATCCACATGTCTGTACATCAAAGCTAGGGAACACTCGGAGAACTTAGTCGCCATACCAACTAATCCAACTAAGACCATCCAAAAAACTGCACCCGGTCCACCAACGCTAATTGCAATTGCGACCCCGGCTATGTTTCCTAAGCCCACAGTTGCCGATAGGGCGGTACACAATGCTTGAAAATGATTTATTTCCCCTGGGTCATTTGGGTCATCGTATTTCCCCGTAATTACCCCAATGGCATGCTTAAAGCCTTTGATCTGCACAACGCCCAATACGAAAGTTAATAATAAACCCGTTCCAACGAGTAATAAAACTAAGGGCAAGCCCCATACGATTCCGACAGCTTTTGCTAAAAATAATTCTATTTGTTCCATCTCTAGAACCTACTGGGCTAAGGTCCTATTGGCAATTAGATTCTATTTAAGTGCCTGAAATTCTTAAGAATTTTTGATAATGGAGCGGTGGCAAACCGTATTATACAAAAGCCTTCAGCTACTTTTTAATTTGATAAAAGCTTTTAAGTTTCGGTGACTTAGGAATTTTTAGTTGAGACCTAAAAAGTTCACCGACGGGAATAACGCAAGGCTGCTATTGAAACTAAAAACACATTTAAAAACTGAGATTCAAAGTCATGTAGATATGAATTGAGAAATGGAAGACTCTGTTGGTAGCAGAGTCTTCTTACATCTAAATTACGAGGAGTATTCATCCATCGAAGGACAAGAACACATTAAGTTACGATCGCCATAGGCATCGTCTACTCTAGAAACACTTGGCCAAAACTTTCTGTGCTTTAGATAACTTAGTGGGTAAGCAGCAGTTTGTCTACTATATGGCCTATCCCAATCATCCTGAATCAATACATCGGCTGTATGAGGTGCATTTTTAAGAAGGTTATTGTTCTGATCCAAGTTTTTAGTTTCGATCTCTTTGATCTCGCCGTGTATCGCAATCAATGCATCACAGAATCTATCTAACTCAGCGAGGTTTTCACTCTCTGTTGGTTCTATCATCATGGTTCCAGCCACCGGCCAAGACATAGTGGGTGCGTGAAACCCATAGTCCATTAACCTTTTGGCAATATCGGCAACCGTTACCCCAGCTTCGTCCTGAAAGTGTCTACAATCTATAATGCATTCATGTGCAACTAACTGATCTTTTCCTGTGTATAGAATAGGGAAATGATCTTTAAGCCGGTGAGCCATATAATTGGCATTCAAGATAGAGATTTCTGAGGCTCGCTTTAAACCACTGTCTCCCATCATTCTGATGTAGGACCATGAAATATTTAAAATCAATGCGCTTCCCCAAGGAGCGGCACTAATGGAGCCCATTTGTTTTTCACCGCCCACTCCTAGAGTGTTACTTCCAGGAAGAAAATCTTCCAAATGGCTTTTTACTCCTATTGGGCCCATACCAGGGCCACCGCCACCATGTGGAATAGCAAATGTCTTATGTAAATTTAGGTGACAAACATCCGGTCCATATTCACCGGGCTTACACAAGCCAACTTGTGCGTTTAAGTTAGCACCGTCTAAATAAACTTGGCCGCCATTATCGTGAACGATATCACAAATTTCTTTTACCGCTTCCTCAAATACTCCGTGAGTAGAAGGGTAGGTTATCATCAAGGCAGCAAGTTCGTTTTTGTGTTCTTCGGCCTTGGCTTTTAAATCAGCTACATCAATATTACCTTCTTCGTCACAAGAAACAGGCTTTACAACCATCCCTGCCATAACTGCACTTGCTGGATTTGTACCATGAGCGCTTGTTGGAATTAGGCAGATGTTTCTTTGATCATCAGACCGAGACAAATGGTATTCTTTGATTGCAAGTAAACCAGCATATTCTCCCTGAGAGCCAGCATTTGGTTGGAGGCTAACGGCGTCAAAGCCAGTGATTTTACAAATCATATCTTCTAGTTCAGTGAACATTTCTTGGTATCCCTTGGTTTGCTCCAATGGGGCAAAGGGATGAATATTTGCAAATTCCGGCCAGCTAATAGGTATCATTTCAGAAGTTGCATTTAACTTCATAGTACAAGATCCAAGAGGAATCATGGAGTGTGCTAGGCTCAAATCCTTACTTTGAAGGTGTGTAACATACCTTAGGAACTCAGATTCAGTATGATAGCTATTAAAGTTTTCATGTGTCATAAACTCTGAGGTTCTTTTTAAACTTGTAGGTATGGAAACCTCTGCTCCATCAAAGCTTTCGAGTTCGTTCTGATCGATATCCACAAAACACTGTAAAAGAAGAAGTAGTTCCTCTTTAGTTGTAGCTTCGTCTAGGCTGAAGCAGATACTTCCAGAATCTATCAATCGCAGATTCATTTTATTTTTCTCAGCTAAGTGTAGAACCTCTTCTGCTTTAATATTTTTAACAAGTAAGGTATCAAAACAAGTTTCTGTTGTATCCATTCCTTTGCTATTTAAGATCGCTTTTGCCAGCCCAGTCAGTTTAGCTACTCTTGCTCCAATTTTTCTTAAGCCTTTGGGACCATGATAAACGGCATACATGCCAGCAACTACCGCCAGAAGCACTTGTGCGGTACATATATTACTCGTCGCTTTATCGCGTCGAATGTGTTGCTCTCGAGTTTGTAGTGCAAGTCTTGCCGCGGGTTTTCCCGTCGCATCTTTAGAAACCCCCACTATTCTGCCTGGGATTTGTCTTTTGAATGAATCTTTGGTGGAGATAAATGCAGCGTGAGGACCACCGTAAAATAAACCAAGTCCAAACCTTTGCGAGCTACCTATAGCAATATCAGCGCCCAGTTCACCAGGAGATTTTAATTGTGTAAGAGCTAGTAGGTCTGTGGCGACAGTAACCAGTCCTTTTTTGCTTTGAACATTTTCTATCCACTTGCTTGGATCGTTAATCTCACCAAAAGTATTTGGGTATTGTAACAGAGCGCCAAAGAACTCCTCCGTCATCTCAAAAGAATCGGGGCTATCGACAAGCAATTCGATACCCATATTTTTAGCTCTGGTCTCGATTACTTCTAAGCTCTGAGGGTGAATATCGTTTGCCACAAAGTACTTTGTTCTTCCCCTTCCTTTGATGGCCTTAGACATACTCATTGCCTCAGCAGCTGCAGTGCCTTCATCTAACAGAGAGGCATTGGCTAAGTCCAGCCCACAAAGATCAGCGACCATTGTTTGGAAGTTTAAAAGCGCTTCTAATCTTCCTTGGGATATTTCCGCTTGGTAGGGCGTATACTGAGTATACCATCCTGGGTTTTCTAAAATCATTCTTTGTATGACCGTTGGGGTAGTGCAATTGTAGTAACCCATCCCAATAAAAGAACGAAAGATCTTATTTTTGTCTGCTATAGATTTTAAATAGGCTAGACTTTCTGTTTCCGTGTAGGCCTTTCCGATTTGTAAAGGTTCGAAATTTTGGATTTGCTTTGGAATGGCTTTACCAATCAAATCATCAATCTTAGAATAACCTATGCTTTTCAGCATCTGATGTTCTTCAGATTCAGTGGGACCAATATGCCTTGGGATAAGAGAGTTTTCGTTTTCTGATAAAAAGCTATTTTTCATAAAGTTCACCTTTTTAGAATTTCGGGAGATGTTCTCTGTAGATTTTTGCGAAGTAGTTTGCATGATTTTCCCTCTTACTTTCCATCTGTTATGACGAATATGGATTTATCTTTATCTTAAAAGGAACTATCACGGGGCTCTAGAAAAATATATCGCTGCCGCGGTGCCATCCTCGTAAAAATTGGAAAAAAACAGGAATTATATTTAGTTTTATTGATTTAAATGAGTAGGAAAGCTCAGAGCGGCGTAATCCTTGGGTGGAACCTGAAATTGCTTACCCTGAAAGCTATCCAGTTCATAGATGTGATCGAGTATCTTTTGGTAAGAAGACATTTTGAATTTCGTCCATTCAGGAGCTATTAACTCATCCCATCTCGAACTCAATGCACCAAGACGATGTACGAAGATATCCTTACTTAAGTAATCTAAAAACCAGCTACATTTCTCTGCGTAGTCTTCCAGCTCATCCGGGATAAATTCGCCTTTATGATATAAATCTTCTAGTCCGGTATTTTTGAGTACATGAAGGTTGTGAAGTTTCACATTTTGAATCGGTAGGGAGTTTGTAATCTTTGCGGACTCAACGATATGTTCTTTGGTTTCACCGGGAATACCAAAAATAAAGTGCACACCAATATCAATTTTTGGACACTCTTTGTGAATTCTATGGATAGCACTTATACTTTGGTTGGCAGGATGCCCTCTCTTAAGCCATTTCACCTGGCTCTCAAAGTAACTTTGAATTCCAAGCTCTACGCTAAAATAAGTTCGTTCAGAGAACTCCTTCCAAAGTTTTAACAGAGCTGGCGATATGCAGTCTGGGCGTGTGCCAACGACAATGCCATTAATATCTGGGTAGCTCAAGGCGAGCTCATAGTAAGAACGAAGTTTATCAATACCAGCCAATGAATTTGTATAGGCTTGGAAATACACTACAAAGTTGTTCGCCTTATATCTCTTTCCTAGTCTCTCTTTGTATTCTTCGATTTGAGTTTTTAGATCCTTTTCAAAGGAATCTTCAAAGGCTGCTGAACCCCACTCATCGCAAAAAATACAGGTCTCCATTCCTTTAAGTCCCATTCTATTGGGGCAAGTATCAACAATGGACACGGGAATTTTAAAGGTTTTCTCTCCAAAAAGGCTTTTGTAGTATTTAGAGATTGGACTGTAAAGGTGGGGATGTTTCTGCATGCCTCTGGGTATCAAGTTGCATGAATTTTGTCAATTCTAGCCTCTAGCGATTAGAGTTGAGTTTGGCAAGAGTTGTGTTTATTGCCGTACTACTAGAATCTATCTGCTCTTGGGAGGCTTGTCTGGCTTTACGTAGCTCTAGGGCCTTTTTGAAGTGCTCTAAAGCCTGGTTGTATTCACCTTGTTCAAAGTAATTTTTACCAGCGTGTTGATGGGCAAAATCTAGGTAAACATAGGCATCTAAATCATTTTGACAGGTGTTGAGAATTTCTTGAAAAATTCGGTTCGCAAGTTGATAAGCCTTTTTATAAAAATAGACATCTCCCAATCTAATTTTCTGTTGGATTTCAGACTGTATGCCCAGTTGATTTTCTTCAATAGTATCCAAGGCGGTCATTAACAGGTTTTCCGCTCGATCTAATTCACCCAAGGACTTCAGGTAGGTGGCAATTTCACCAAGCAATTGCACTCTGCTTTCTACGTCTGCCGTTGTATGCAATTTATTCTCAAGGTTCTCCACATGGAGGGCTAATTTTTTAGAGTCTAGTGGTACATACCTCAGATTATCATCAATCCGGAATTTTGGTTTCATTGATAAATAGTATCAATATTGCTGAGTTTATCAAAGCCAGGATGACTGGAAAATAAGTGATTGGTCCGTTAATTCTTTTGGTTTACAGACCTTTGTATTGGATGCCGCATTTTGCTTTAACGCTTTTGTCTAGTTCCAATGGGCTTTGATAAATCATTCCTGAGACTTACCCGATAAAGTTAACGAGGTAAATTATGTTTGATTACGATAAGTTAAAAGCTGAATCAGAGCAGGAGGGGAACCAATGGGCCTCGTACAGTGATTTATTCATGGTACTGAGTATTGTATTCCTCCTTCTATACGTAAACTCTAGCCTAAGAAATGGAACATTCAGCATCCAAAAGCATTTTGAATATAAAAGAATGGCCGAAGAAGCTGCTGATCTAAAAGAGCAACTTAGAGTTTATAATAATCTTAAGGACAATTACCTAGAAGAAAACGCCAATCAAAAAGAGATGGATAATTACGAAAACTTAATGTCGCAGCTAGATCTTTTGCAAAATGAGGCAGATTCTGAGAAAAAAGAGCTTGAGAATCAAGCCAAGCAACATGCTGCTAAAAAACAGGCCCTTAATAAATACCAGCAAATGGTACGAAACATTATCAACTCCAATTTGATCTCCAAAGGCGGGATTCAAAAGAGGGATTCTATTATCAAAGATCGTGAGCAAACGATCACTAAAAAACAATCTGAAATAAATGATCAGAAAAGAGAGATTTCCTCTTTAGAAAAAAATATTGAATCTAAGAAAAAGACTTTAACTGCTAACAAGCGTTTGATTAAGAAGATAAATCGTAATTTAGATAAAAGGATTAAAGATCTCAGGGCCCAGGCTAAGAAGTTTAAAACAAGTAAAAAGAAGTTGAGTGCCCAAATATCTGCTGAGCGCAAAAAATCTAAGAAGTCTTTGAAGAAGCTTGCTAGAAAAAACAAGAGCTATCAAAACCAGATCAATAAAATTAGTAAAACTCTTCAAACTAAAGAAGTGCGTCTAGCAAAGGCTAATGAGGAAATCACTGAACAGCTCAAGAAACAACAGCAACTAAAGAAAAGAATCGCAAGCCAGTCTGCTGAATATAAGAAAAAGCTAAAGGATCTAGAAAAGAACTATAGTAGTAATCTTGAGAGTAAGGCCTCGCAGTTTGAGAGACAAATTGCTTCTATAGAAAGTAGTTTCCAGAAAAAAACTAAATCAAAAGAAAGTGCTTTCAATAAACTCATAGCGAAGCAAGAAGCAGAATACAAGAAAGAGATTCAAAATAGAAAAAAGGCTCTCAAACAGCTAAAGTCTGATAACAAAAATATTAGTAAACAATTAAAAGCAGCCAAAGAAAAAGAAGTGGCAAAACAAAAGATTATTAAGCAAATTAAAGGTAATTTTAAGAAGGCTGGGATTGATGTAGATGTAGATCCTAATTCCGGAGATGTTGTTCTTACTTTCGGGAAAGAATATTTTGATACTGGGCGTTCAAGTCTAAAGCCTAATATGAAAAATATGCTCCAGGAATTTGTTCCACTTTATGCCAAATCCTTATTTCAGAGTCAAAAGGTAGCTAAAAAGATAAGTTCAGTAGAAATTATTGGATACGCCTCCCCAACTTATAAAGGTAAGTATGTGGATCCCAATAACCTGACTCCTGAAGCAA
This sequence comes from Bdellovibrionales bacterium, assembly GCA_045110695.1. GTDB lineage: Bacteria > Bdellovibrionota > Bdellovibrionia > Bdellovibrionales > UBA840 > JBGCGH01. Next base: position 88,478 of record JBGCGH010000017.1, read on the forward strand.
AGAAAGCCGTTCAATACAATATGGATCTTTCTTATAGAAGAGCAAAATCAATTTTTAATTTTATCTTTGATAAACAAAAAATGGACTATAGCCACCAAAAAGAGCTTTTACCGTTAGTAAAAGTAACGGGAAGAAGTTTTCTTGCGGAAGCTAAACGTGACAGAAACATAGCATCAGGAACTAGTGTAAAAGAATTTTGTAAAGTGAATGATTGTAAGAAAGCGCAGAAAGTTATTATTAAGTTTAATGTAGATAAGTAAAAGGATCTAACTATGGAAATTCAAGGAGCAGTTCAATCTATCGTTAATTTATTAGTGGTCTTTGCCACTGATATGTTGATACCAGTTATGGCATTAGCCTTTTTGCTGGGGGTAGCACTTCGATTCACAATCACCTGGACCGTAAGAAGAGAAATGTGGTTTGCTAAAGAATTTGAGAAACGAGTTCATGCTTTTTTGAGCAGTGATGAGGCTAAGGAGAATAAATCATTTTATATAAATGCTAAAAGACTCCTCGAGAAGACCTACTATGAGCTGTTTGAAGTTCGGGCCATTATGAAGAGGCGAAATCCAGATTTGGTTGCAAGCTTGTTTGATAGAATGTTTATGATTCAACACGGTTGTGCATGGCTGGTGAGAGACACTTTGAAGCAAATTCGTTTTTTAAAACATGGAAAAGGACATCCAAAATTACATGAGATCTCAAAAACGGTGTTTCAGAATAACCCTTGTTTTACTAAACTGTTTGGTGTAGTTCCGGGCGGAAAATTTAATGATATATTAAATATCTTACCGGGCCTTTTTATTGTTGGCGGTATATTTGGAACTTTTCTTGGTATAATGAAAGCACTTCCAGAATTATCAGAAATGGATTTAAATGATATCGATGGAACTAAACTAGTAATGGATACTTTTCTTCTGAAGATATCTTTTTCTATGAGCACCTCTATTGTAGGTATTCTATTGAGTGTGGCAATGAATTTTATAAATACACTATTTTCTCCTGAGAAAAATTTTATTGCGGCAGTGGACAAATATGAAAATAACTTAGACAACCTTTGGCATCAGAGTGAAACTAACACGCTCCCTGAGAATATTAATGACTTTGACGAGCATAAAGATCCTATTGAGGCCCTGGCTGAACAGGCAATTCAAAGAGAGATAGAGAATATCAAATCCAAAAAATCTTCCCGTGACATTCAGCATGGCTCGGAGGATGTTGCTTAGGATATGTTAAGTGGATAAGAACGACTTAGTAGTCTGTATTAGAATATATATCGGGGATGAGGTTCATACACACTTCATCCCTGATCTGCATTTTAAAATCGGACGTTCTGATGGAAATGCTATCCAGCTTCTACTAGAAGGAATAAGCCGAGAACATCTTGAAGTAGAAGTCTTAGATAATAAGTTTTTTATTAAGGATTTAGGCTCCAGGTTTGGAAGTTTTGTAGACGGAGAAAAATTACCGTCGGACGAATTTATAGACTATCTCGCGGGTGAGCAAATTGTGTTAGGTGCTCCAAATGCCTGCTTCACTATGGATCTGGTAACAACCTTCAATAATGCGGAATATTTCAGGTTTCTTGAGGCAGATAACAAAGATATCAAAGGGCAAATAAGAAATATGATGAGCCGCTTTGGAAAAAAAAGCGAAGGGGACGGCGAAGAACCTACTCAAGAGACTATCATAGTGGGTAAATCTGGAAAATCCCATCCTCCAAAGAGTGTATCTCGCAGTGGAATTAGAGAGTTTGTTAAGGCCAGAGAGAAATTTGGTGAGACAAGAGAAGTTTTTCGAATCAAAGATAGAATTGAAGAGCTTGAGGTAAATTTTAATAAGAACAAGGAATACCTGGGAGTTTTGATCAATGATATCGAAGATTCTAAAACACTTCAGGCACAACTAGAAGATAGAATTAGATCTCTAAGTAGGCAAAATACTGATTTGGAAGCAACCAACCTCAGTAAAATGGAACACAAGAAAAATCTAGGACTTAAGATTGCTGACTTGGCAGAGGATATTGAAGAAAGAAATGTCGATAGAATTCAATTGGAAGACCAAGTAAAGTTATTGAATTCACAACTCGATGAAAAACAACTTGAGCTTGAGAATACAAAGCGAACTCTAAAAAATGGACTTTTGGAAATTGAAAACCTAAAGTCTAGTGCCGATAGTTACTCTAGGCGAGAAGAGGAAGCTAAATCTAATTTTGAATTAGCTTCTAATCAACTAACAGAAGTAAAGACAGAGCTAAATACTAAAGAAGAGCTACTAGAGCAAAAAAACAAGGAACTATCTGTTTTAGTCAATGAATTGGAGACTAAACAAAGCCGGTATGATGAAAAATTAAAGCGAATAGTCTCAGAAATTGAAACGAAAGAGAGAGAGTATAAGGAAATTGCAGAAGATGCAGAAGATTTAAATGAGCAAATTTCAGCGGGAAGAGATAGGCTGAGTGCTTTGAAAATTAAACTGCATGAAAAAGAGCGTGAGGAAAAAGCTCTTCTGCTTGATATAGCTGATTCCAAAGAAGAAGTGTCACGATTAGAAAATAAAATCGAAGAGAAGAAATCGGAGTATAGTACTAGCTTTGAGAAAAATGAAGATTTATTGCTGGAAAATTCTAAATTAAAAATTGATAGCGAAAAATTGAAGGATTACATCAGCACCATAGATGAAGAGCTTGAAATAAAAAATAATGAAAGCGTCAACCTAAGGCGTGAATTAATTGAGTCTGGAGAAAAACTTGCAAGCACAAAAATTGATCTACGGGCTGTTCAGAAAGAATTAAATTCTAAAGAAGATAAGATTCAAGATTTAACGGATCAAATTCACGACAATGAATCTAAAATTCAAATTCTGAATTCAGATCGTAATAAACTAGATCTCGAAAACGAATCTATTGCAAAAAAATTGGAATTAAGGAAGCTAGAGTTAGAAGAGCTTCAAGAAAAATCAAAAAATTCATCGAATGAGTTACAAGAGCTTCAGGAAGATCTTCAAAAAGCTAAACTGGAGAGAAGTAAAATTCTAAATGATATTGATGAAATTCGGGAGAAAAAAGAGAATCTAAGTACCGAAAACGAGTCTCTCTTAGGAGAAATAGAAGCAGCTCGTTTGCAGTTGATAGATTTAAAAGAGAAAATTTCCTCCGACGAAGAACAGTCAAATGCTCTTAGAGTTGACTTGGATAAAAAACAAAAAAAGTTGGTATCCATTGAGTTAGACTACAAAGACTTGAAAGAAAAAATGGAGCAAGCCACGGATTCCTATAATGATCTTTTAGATCTGAATCATAGGCTTGAATCATCAGTGGAGACAACTCGGCAAAAGATTAATAAATTGGAAAAGGATAAACTTGAATTTGAAGAAGAGATTATTGTTCAAAAAGCAAGTCTCCATGATCTAGGAAAAGATTTAGAGGACACCAGATTTAAAATACAGGAACAAAAAGATATAAACTTTGAGGAACTAAATCAATTAAAGTCTGAGCATAGAGCGGCTATACAAGAGTTGGAAACGAAACAATCAGATTTGCAAAATAGAAAATTTGAGTTAATTAATAATCTCGATGAGGAAATTCAGAAAGCCAAAGAAAAAATTAATCTTGAAACTCGTGAGCTACGAGAAAAACAAGATTCTGAATTAAAAAAACAAAAGGATATAATATTAGACCTAGAAATTGGAATAGAGTCCAAGAAAAAGTCCATAGAATCTTTTTCTTCGGATCTTGTATCCATTGAAAACAAACTATCTACCACAAATGAGCTTCTAACTTCCAAAGAGGCACTCTTAAAGAGCCTCTCTGAAGAAATCGAAAACTCTGAGAACTATTTAAAAACGATTCAAGAAAAAGAAAAATCAAGTAATCAAGAGGTTGTGCAGCTTGAATCAAACAAGAAAAAGCTTGAATTCGATATTTCTCAACGGAAGACTGAGCTAAATGATATTTTAACTGATACTTCAAAAAATAAAGAAGACCTAAGATTTGTTCTTGAAACAAAGGCAACAGAGATTGAAAAAATTGAAATAGAGCAAAAAGAATATTATTTAGAATCAAAAGGAAAGATCGAGGAAGAGCTTCAAGAAGATTTTCAATCGATGAAGGAAAAGTTTGCTACTGAGAAAAAAGAGTTAAAAGAACAAATTGCCAAACAGAAACACCAAATGGCTCAAGAATTTGAGTATGAAAAAAGGCGATTAGCAAAAGAGAGAAAAGAAAACCTAGAATCCGATATATTTGCCTTAGAGCATAGTTTGGATAACTATTTCGCCATTCAAAAAGACGAGTTTAAACAACATATTGATCCAGTAAAGAGCTTGGTTAGAAAAACTCTTAATTTTGTTGAAGATGCTGAATTTACGAAAAGTAGTATAGATGCCCTAGCCGAGCGTCCTCAAATGAATTACAAATCAAGGTATTTTAAGTACTCCATTGGTAAAATTGCTCCTTTGGCTCTTTTGTTTGTGGCCTATTTGTCTTATGAGCCCGTTATGCAGTTTGTTCAGTCCGAAGCAAAAAAGGAACGTGAAACTGCCACTGATATTTTTGTAGACAATTTTCAGAGGCAGATAGCAAGTAAGCCAAAATATAATCCGGAAAAAGATTTAAAATACCGCTCCACTTACACAGACAACGTTTTGTATTTGGAAGACTATTTGGAAACCTATTTCGAGGAAGAGGCAAGAAAGCAACGAACAAAAGATTTAAACTCCTTTTTCATTGATGAATTGAAACTCAATGAATCTAGATTATCCGCTTATCTTGCAACTGAAGCTGTTTTGGTAAAGGACTTATTTGAAATCCAACAAAAAATAAATCCTAGATTTATAAACGAAGGGGTAGCTAGGATGAAGGCAAGAGAGCTTAAAGACCGTAAACGAATTCTAGAGATAGTGAAGGGTGTTGAAAATTTAAGAAAAATAAAAGAACAAAACAAAGAATTCTTCACTAGGTAAGTTAACGACCTTTGGTCGCAAAAGTAGACTCTCTCTTATATGCGAATCCATTTCTTTTCGGAACATTAAATCCCACACTTTTTAAGGCTCTCTTTAGATCTCCCGTCGCTGCGTAGGTTGCAAAAACCGCCATAGGATTACAACTTTGAACTATGGAGTCTAACATTGCTAAAGACCAAAGCTCAGGAGAGCTTTTAGCTGAATAGGCATCAAACAAAACAGCATCGAATTTTGAATGAAAGCGAGAGCTAAAATCGATTTTACCATGTATATTGATTTGATTCTGATCTATGAGTATTTGTATGTAAGTTTTTATCTCCATGGATTTGATATTAAAATAGTCAGAGTATATTTCTAATATTTTATGATGTTCCTCTTCAAATAGATTAGGCGACATTTTATTTTCATCATAAAAAGAAAGGAAGCCCTCCACTAGCTCTGGATAGAGTTCGTAGGATTCTATGTGAACTTTTAATGGATCTATTCCTAGAGAAATTGCATTACACACAATAGAGAGCTCATTGTAACCTAATCCAAGGCCTATATTTAGAAATCTATACTGATTGAGTCGTTCCTGAAAAACCCAGCGCGCGGCTTCTCCGTAGATGTACTCTGTTTCCGTAAATGCTCCCTCTCGAGAATGCATTGTTTCGGATTCCTGCTCTGGATCGACAGAACTTCTACAGCTTGGACTCCCATCTTTTGTCTCATTGAAGATGAAAAATAAATCGCTCCTAAGCTTTAGCTGTGAGCGCACTACATTCTTTCCAGGCATGTAATACCAATAAGGGATAAGCCCGTTTTAAGTACTTTACCTGTGGCATTTACGAGGGCAGCACGTGCATGCTTAAGTTCATCAGTTTCTGCGTTCATAACGGAGCATTGGGCGTACATTCTACTAAAGTCTTTTGATAACTCATAGAGATATATACACAGACTTTGTGCTTCATTTTTAGCGACCGCTTTTTCAATAGAGTCATGAAAAGCGGTGAGTTTTCTTACGAGAGCAAGCTCGGTATCATCGGAAAGAAGAGACCAGTTAATTTGATTCATTTCTTGAATGGGAAAAGTTTTATCGTACTCCTCTAGAATGCTTTTGGTTCTCGCATAGGCATACATCATATAGGGACCAGTGTTTCCGCTCTTGGCCGTCCATTGTGATAGTTCGAAGGTAATATTTTTGTTATTGTCCTGATTTAGCATCCCATACTTAATGGTAGCTATAGATATTTTTTTAGCCGCATCATTGATCTCATCATCAGACCACTGTCCGCGGTATTTCTCCAGGTACTCTGTTGTAACTTGATTCATTAGGTTTTCTTTTAAATCAGAAAAGAGTACCACGGTGCCTTTCCGAGAACTCATTTTCCCATCAGGCAAAACTACCATTCCGTAGGCCAAATGAAAGCAGTCTTTTGCTTGTTCAAAACCCATTTTCTCTAGGGTCGCAAAAACCTGTTGGAAATGTAGGCTCTGCCCTACATCAACTACATAGATAGATTTATCGATCCCATATTTTTCAAATTTGAGGCTAGCTAGGGAAAGGTCTTTGGTGGAATAAAGGCCAGTGCCGTCTGATTTCAGCAACAAGAAGAAAGGTAGTTTTTTGTCTGAAAGGTCTACTCCTATGGCTCCTTCATCCTTTTTAAAGACTCCACTTTCAAGATAGCTTGAGACAATCTTTTTCCCGGAGTCTCCTACATCACTTTCATAAAAATAGTGATCAAACCTAGCATCTATCCAACTATAAATTTTTTGAAATTCATCAAGGCTCCATAGTCTGGTCTGTTGCCAAAGCTTATAATAGTTGCTTCCTGGTTTTTCTAATTCCTTAAGCGTTTTAGAGACACTTGCACTTCTTTTCTGGATAGTTTCAATGACTGATTCATTTAATTGGTTTTCTGTAAGACGGTAGAGCTCGGATATTTCTGTTCCGACCTCAGCTTGAGGGTCCAATGCGAATATTTTATTCTTATCTTCACCTAGCTCAATTTCAGTTTCACTGAGAATCATTCCATTGGAAATCGTTCCCTTTTTATCAGTACTTTGAACTAATCTTCCCGCTACTCTGGACCCATTTTTTGCGTAGGCCACTTTGTTCCCAACTTTGTATCCTGTCCCACCACAAACTACAGTTTCAGTTTTGGTTCCAATTTCAACTTCGACTACACTCCACTTCTCTACCACCGGGTGTGCTGTAATACTTTTTACCAGTGCCACTACAATCCCAGGGAAAGGAGTTCTTGAAAGTGAATAAAAATCCAGTAGATCCGTAGCGCTGGAATACATATGGCCTAAAAACTCTGCCTTATTCCAGGAATTCTTATTTAGGAAACTAAAAACCTGTTCTTGGAAAAGTTCAGGTTTTGAAACGATATCACTTAGTTCTTTAAGGTGTATTTCTTCTTGGGAGGGTAGGTAGAAGTCTGTGAGATACCAAAGGCATTTTGCTATGTGAGCTCCCACATCTCCTATATAGTTTGCCGCGATTACTTCATGGCCAGTCCACTCGTAGAGTCGAACCAATGCATCTCCCAATGCTACGTTTCTTGTGTGTCCTACGTGAAAGGCCTTGTGAGTGTTAGGTTGGGAGTACTCTACCATTACTTTTTTGGATAAAGATTTTCTAGGTTTTAGATAGTCGCCATTCAAAATAGCAGGGATCAATTGCGCATTTAATTGAGAGCGATCCATTTGAAAATTTAAATATGGACCAGTCGCTTTAACAGATTGAAAGTTGTCCATTAAGTTCGAAGATTTTAATTTTTCTTCAAGCTCTTTCGCGATCTGAGGTGGAGCCTTCTTAAGGCTACGCGCCAAGGGAAAACAGGGGAATGCAATGTCTCCAAGTTTCGGATCTTTTGGAGTTTCGAAAAGAGTCGTTACCGCAGCAATATCTAAATCAGTATTGAAGTCTTTTTTTAAAGTTTCAGAGATTTGACTCGCCAATATTTGTTTAAAATCCATGGGTTCTCCTGCTTGGCAGACGATAACAAATGGTCCCATGGGAAACAAGACTTCTAGAGCTGAATTTTATTTTAATTTCCTTGTTTTTGAGGTAATTTTCTTGATCTTGGCAACTGGTAGGGATCAATATGTGCTCTTGGTTTGGTGTAAATTAAAAACAAGCATAGCATCCATAGGGAAGCTCCTAGTATCCATTTGGAGGTGGACTCGGTCCACCCTTGCGTGAACTGCATAAAACCAAAAATAAAACTCGAAAAGGCAGTAAACCAATAGATCATGCTTTTTATATTGAGTCCTTTTTGAGGAAGTATAAAGAGTTCGATTCATATTGCTAATTGGATAGTAAAAAGGCCCGGGTAAAAACTACCAGGGTCCTGTGTCGAATATCTTATGCCTATTAAAGGAACAATCATTTTTGGTTTTAGTTTCTTAAATCAGGATTCAAATCACTAGGAAATCTGAATTCTACATACCACGAGAATCCATCTCTTTGTTGTTGTCACCAGCTGCTCGAATTCCCATTGCACCATTTTCTAACTGGTTACCATCGGCTAGATAGTCAAATTGAATAGTAGCATCAGCTAGCATGGTGTTTCGGTAAACTCTAACTCTGATCCACTCTAAGCTAAAAACTAGGGAGTCTTTAAAGATTTTGATTAGCTTAAGATCATTTTTCATTTCGGATTGTAAGTAGGATGAAAACTCTTTAAAGTCTTTTGCATAAAAGCTATTTGCAGTCCCTAGTCTTAATTCACCCCAATTGGCCTTAGCTAATTGGTGAATAGCGACCTTGGCTTTTTCTCTGTACTCGCTAACATTGATATTTTTTTCTTTTTCTAATTTTATTTCTCTAACAATTCCAAAAGTTTTTTCGGAAACAGAAAATCGATCTTCAAGTGTTCTACGAGTCTCGGGTTTTAGGAGACCTGCTTTGATGGCATTTTTCTTTTTTATAAAGCTAATATCGTCTTGAAGCTTAAGCTGTTTAGCCATCGCTTTATAGTTTTTAGGGATTTTATGGTCCTTCACTGGAATAATAGCCGCGAAACTTAGGCTTGAAATTAGACACATCGCCAGAAATAGAAATAGTGGGCTTAATAAGTAATATTTGTTGGTTTCCATGTATTCTCCTAGTTAAGTCTTTATAGAGCAGGCTTCGTGCCAAGTAGGCCCAAAAAGCATATAATTTAAGCCTGTATATTCAGAGACTTAGGCTTTTTTTCTGGTCATTTTGATAAGGATTTCCTATGAAGAGGTATGCGAACGCAAAAACGGCACCACTATCTACTAAACATTTGGCAGTCCTCTTATCCCAAAATGCCGAAGGACACTGTTTTTGGTCGCTTGAGCTTGTCTGAATCTGGTTTTGGATTAGATTATAACTCAGGTTTCAAAGAAATTTCTAATTGGGAAAGTCACAAGATGGATGGGCAGTCTATTTTAGCAGTGGATGTTTTAATAGAAGGCGATTTAATCGCAATTAAAAATGATGAAGTTCTATTGTTGGCCCCCAATCTAGATAATCAAGCCTTCTTCGGTACTGAGAAAAAAGAAGTTCTTGATGAGTTTAATTCGTTTTTAAAACTAGTTCGTAGGTTTTTTGAGTCTAAAGGCTTCTTAGAGATACCGACTCCTAGCTTGGTGAGCTCACCTGGTAGCGAGGAATTCTTGTATGCCTTCAAAACTGAGCTCGAGGGGGTGGGGGAATCGAAAAAAATGTTTCTTCCCACATCTCCAGAGTTTCATTTGAAGAAGGCTTTAAGTGCTGGTTTCACACATGTGTTTGAGATATCCAAGTGTTTCAGGAACAGGGAGTCTGGTTTAATACATCAAGCTGAGTTTCATATGCTCGAGTTTTACCGAGCTTTTGATGACTTAGATGCTGTTTTGGAAGATAGCCTATCTCTAATAAACTTTCTAATTGATAAGCTTGATAAAAAGGCCCCAAAAGAAATTAAGCATTTAACCGTAAAAGAATTATTTAAAAAATTTTGTGGAATCGAGCTCTCTCCCACTTCCGACTCGTCAGATCTTCTGCCCTACTTTAAATCGCAGTCCTTAGATTTTTCTTCCAACGATAGCTTTGATGATTTATTTTTTAGATTATTTATAAGTGAAATTGAACCTAATCTCAAAGAAATGGGCTTAGTGGTAATTAAAGATTATCCTCCCTCTCAGGCTGCTTTGGCGAGACTTAATGAACAGGGTTGGGCGGATCGTTTTGAGCTCTATTGGAAGGGCTTGGAGCTAGCAAATGCCTTTCATGAATTAAACGATCCCGCGGAGCAGCTTAGGCGTTTACATCAAACCAATTCAAAAAGAGTAGATAATAAAGAAGAAGAGTTTCCAATAGATGAGGAGTTCATAAGAGCTCTTAAACGCGGAATGCCACCAAGTGGTGGCATTGCTTTGGGATTGGAAAGATTATTTATGTGTTTGTATGATTTAAAAGATATCAAAAGTACTCGTTTGTTTCCAATTACCTAGTCTTCTTCAGGAATAGGCTGCCAGTTGTTTTGGTCATTGATGGCGTCTTTTAGCTCTTTACCTACTTTAAAAAACGGAAGCTTCTTTTCTTTAACTTCAATGATCTCACCCGTTCTAGGGTTTCTTCCTTTGTAAGCATCGTATTGTCGATTTACAAAACTACCAAAGCCACGAATCTCGATTCGGTCTCCTCTCATGAGAGCATCCACCATGGAATCAAAAATGGTATTAACAACAGTCTCAGCTTTAACCCGAGTGATGTTAGCTTTTTCTGCGATATGATTTATTAAGTCAGCTTTAGTCATCTCTGGCCCTTTTGAGTCGCTAAGTTATTGAAACAACTACTAATATTTTCACGTAGATAAGAGGGAATGGCAAAATCTTTTTTACTAAAAAGACTGATATTCTAGATATTTAGCGCTTTATAGACCTCATTATCGATTACTGGGTCTTGGTCTAGGGGAAAAGTTGAGAATCCTGCGCAATAGAGCAGCACTTTAACATTAAATAGACTGATCATCAGGTACAATATTTCTGCCGTAGGATTCGACTATATAGCTTAGAGAGGCAAATAAGAAAATCATCCAATGAAAGCTCTGGGAACTGGCAAAGAGAGTCCACTGCATACTAGCCAATAAAAGATAGGCCATGCTTGCAAGACTAAACATAGCGAAAACCTTATGCCAGTTGTGGGTGATTGGAATATCGTTTAACAATCGAATATTCATAAAAATAAAAAATAAGAGTAGAGAAAGGTAGCAAACGAAGGGAAACATTCCTTTCTGGGCAAGAAGATGCAGAAAAAAGTTTTTTTGCCCGCTTTTAAGACCGGGGATAGTTTCTACCAGACTGTTGGTTTTTCCAAACCAAATATGTTCAGAAAAGTCATTGAACTCTGATCTCCAAAACTCTTTTTCCGTCTCTGATATGAGTTGATACCCCATGATGTTGTTATCATAAAATGGAGGGTTTAAATACTGAATAGCAAGAATCATTAATACAAGACCAAGACCCCAAATAGCAATATTCTTGATGAAATTTTTAGTTATAAAAAAGACATACAAGAGAAGAGCAATAATAGGGCTAATGAAAAACACGAGATTAGATGTAGATAAAGTTGAGCTTTGGAGAATTGCAAACAGAGCTACAAAAACAAAAAAACCTAGCGTCATCCTATTTCTCTTATAGATAAAATAGCTTGCGCAAAACAAAGCACCTAAAGAAAGGGATATGGGCCAGGAAAAATTTGTTGTATCCAATGCTTGATAAACGGCGTAGAGCTGGGATTGTAAAAGTTGCTGCTGATAACCTAAAAATAATATGGCACTGAAAAATAGTCCGATACTTAAACAATGGAAAATACGATTTAGGCCAGGAAATAGATTCAGAGAATAACTCATTCCATAGCATAGAAAAATAAACGGCAACCAGAATTGGGATAAATCCCCACTAAAAAAATCATTGCCTAAATGTAGATTTGCTATTCCACCAAAAAGTAAAACTAAGAAAAATGGAATTTCAAAGCCGGAACTGAAAAAACGAAACTCAGGCGCTGCAGAGAATCGGTCGATAGCAATATAAAGAAAACTAAAGCCGGTAATTCCCCAGGCGATACTAGAATGTATATCAATAGGGAAACTTAATGAAAAAGCAAAAGCCATCCAAAGAAAAGGCACCGGAGCACCAACAAGGTTTTTTAGAAGAACAAGGTATTTACTTCTTCTGACACCAGTCATTTTAGATTTCACAGGCTGTGGATTTGTACTGCTTCTAGTTCTTTCACTAGGTGTAAAAAAACGCTTCATAGTTTCATTCTCTTATAAAATCCAGAGTTCACAAGGATATCGTAATAGGCGTCAATAGTGTTGGTGATCATTTTATCCTGGTCAAAATAACTTTTTACTTTTCTCCTAGCACGATCGCCAATCTCTAGTACCGGAATAGATTCGTTAATAATATCCAATAGAAGCTGAGAAATCCCATCAATATCTGCTGGCCTAACTAAGAACCCGTCTCGTCTGTCCTCCACCAAGGATGAGAGCGCAGAAACTTCAGAGGCTATCACAATTTTCTTTTGCGACATTGCCTCTAGAATCGATGGCTCAAATCCTGTAGATCTAGAGCTCAAATTAATAAATATATCTGCCAGAGAAATATAATCAGGATACTCTATGTTTTTTATTGCCCCTACAAAGTGGACCATGTTCCCTAAAGCCAGTTTGTAAGTTTCATGCTCTAGTTCTTTTCTTTTAGGACCATTTCCAACAATAACAAGTCTGGAGTTAGGTTTTTTGATTACTAGTTTTTCAAAGGCTCTTAAAATATTACTCATCTCTTGGAATTCAGCCATATCCGTCACAGTAAGGAGAATGTTGTGGTTAGGGCTTAAATTTAAACCTTCCATCAGGTGAGCGGTATTCTCCTGTTTTTGCTCTTCTTGAATTTCTAATCCGTAGGCCACAGTATAAATTCTTTTATCAGGATATAGGTAGTAGCGCTCTAGCATTAAACGTTGCTGCGGCGAGCTCACAAATATCCCATGAGCATGACGAATGATACTACGGTCATTTCCATAGTAAGTTCTGAGGAATTTATAAAGAACCGCAAAAGAGGTTCTCATTGCACTACCAATGCTCTCCTGGGTCATCCCTAAAATAGAAAAGATTTGAGATATATTTGTGGCTTCAATATCTAATGCTGTTGGTATTTTAAGGTGCTTATAATGGTTAATGATTTTTCTTCCAGAACTATCCACGGAATGTATTAGGTCAAATGGCTCTTTAGCATGAAGATCGGTAAATTTCTCTTTTACTTTAAGCTGAAAGTCTTTATCCGCTAAGGTTCTCTTGTTGTTCAAATAAAAAACCTGAACGCCAGCTTCCTCTACCTCGGTGAAATTTTGCTGGGAGACTCCTGCTAGCACGGTTATTCTGTGCCCTTTCTTGGCTAGTTTTTTTGCGATCATCCAAAGATGGCTATGATCAGCAGCTCTACCAATAATGGGAAACTTTTTAGAGGTTAAACAAATATTGAGTTTGTGGGGAAGTTCCTTTTTCATATCACTTATTATTCTGAAGTATTTTTTCCAATTGGGGAAGTATTTCCCTATTACTTTCTGGGATATCTAGTTTGTGCAATTCTTTTACATCAATCCATTTTAGTTCTGAATGGTGAAGAGCTTTTGGCTCTCCTCTCCAGAAATCTACTCGGTAAAATACCAAAAGGATGCCCTTGTCTCCGTAGGTATGGGAATTGGAAAGAAAAATCTGATCAATATCTGAATCAATTCCTAATTCCTCTTGAAGCTCGCGTTTTAGGGCCTCTTGAGGCCTTTCTCCCAACTCAATTTTTCCGCCGGGAAACTCCCAAAGACCAGGAAGAGTACCGCCCTCGGGGCGTTGCCCGATAAGTATTTTATTTTCTTTGATCATGATTCCAGCAACCACTGGAATCCATGTGGGACGTTTGGTCTTCATTCGTTTAGGTTAACGAATGGAATATCTTTTGTCAGTATACAAATCTAAACAATTTCTCCATGCCTTGAGGTCTGGCAAAAAGAGTTTTATCCTTATCGAGGGTACAATCCACGAAGAAGCATTGCTTTTTCTACTCTTTTTACAGCAGCGGCCATTGCAGTAGACCTAAGGTCTTGATCATATTCTTTAGAAAGATCCCAAACCTTGTCGAATGCACCTGTAATGACCATTTTTAGCTTTCGGTTTACTTCTTCAATATCCCAAAAGTAAGAGGCAATTCCTTGAACCCATTCAAAATAGGAAACGATTACACCACCGCCGTTGGCTAAAATATCAGGAATCACTTTAACCCCATGATTCACCAGATATTCATGTGCGTCAGGAGTTACTGGACCGTTAGCTCCCTCAATAATCATTCTAGCTTTTACATCTTTGCAATTGTCTGCATTGATCACACTATCTAGTGCGGCAGGGATTAGAGCGTCTGTTTTAAGACTTAGGAGTTCTTCGTTCGAGATTTGCTCTCCAAAGCCACTATTTACGAGTTCACGCTTGCTGTTGTAGTGCTGAATTAATTTCGGAATATCTAGGCCCTCTGGGTTGTAGATAGCTCCACCCACATCACTAACTGCTATAATTTTACTACCCATTTCATGAGCGTAAAGGGCAGCATGAGAGCCCACGTTACCAAAGCCCTGTATTACGACGGAAATGTCTTTCATTTTCATATCCATTTTTTCGCAAGCGCGCTCTAAGCAAAAAACAACTCCAAGGCCAGTGGCTCCCGTTCTTCCAAGGGACCCACCAATTTCAACAGGCTTACCCGTAACAACTCCAGGAACGGCATAACCAACCTGCTGGGAATAGGTATCCATCAACCAAGCCATGGTTTGTGCATCAGTTCCAACATCGGGTGCTGGAATATCACTGGCGGCTCCGATAAAAGGAGCAATCTCTGTAGTGTATCTTCTAGTGAGGTTTTGTTTTTCTGTTTTAGAAAGCTGAGTAGGGTCCACTTCTATTCCACCTTTAGCTCCACCGAGAGGTAGATTTAAAAGTGCATTTTTAAAAGTCATCAAGGTTGCCAAAGAGGCTACTTCACTGAGGTTTACGTGTTGATGATATCGGATACCACCTTTGCACGGCCCCAAGGCCTGGCTGTGTTGGACTCTGTAACCTCTGAAAACTTTAACGCTTCTGTCATCCATTCGGATAGGAACGCTCACACAAATAGCTCTTTTTGGTTCTTTCAATCTGGCTAGCACATTGGGGTCAATTTTAACCACTTTAGTAATAGCGTTAAGGTTTTCAATTGTGTTCTCGTAGAACTCGCCTTGATATAATTCCATAAACTCTCCAAAAATAATGTCCAAAAAGTTGTAGGGTGTTTCTTATGGGAAGTCTAAGTATTTTTTCTATTACCCGACTTGCGTTCCACCAGTGAAAGATATTCTAAGAGATTAAAATACGGAGTGTTTTTTAATTACTGCCAGTTTTTTAACCATGATCGCCTTAAAATAGGCTCCCTAGCATAGACTGATTCCCAAATCCCAAGAAAATTCGCATAATCTCTGAGGGACTAGAGCTTTTTAGAGAATTGGATCACATGACTGAGACAAAAATAAATAAGAATATATTATTTATCCGTATGGACCGTATCGGCGATTTAGTTCTCAGCCTTCCAGTGGATCAACATCCCTCCCTTGTAAATTGTCAGGTAGATTGGGTGGTCAATAAAGCCACAGAATTTGTCATGGAAGTTGCTGACCCCAGGAGAGACTACATTATTTGGCCTAATTCTCCGAATTTATCGGAAATGAGAGCTTTAGCAAAGAATCTGACCAAAAAGTCCTATGATGCTGCCGTATTTTTTCAAGGACCAAAATGGGTAGCCTTTGTTTTATGGCTGGCAGGTATTCCTATCCGTTCCGGTCAAAAATCTCGCGTGGAGTCGTTTTTGTTTTTAAACAAAGCGCTCAGGCAAAATAGATCTAAAGCGATGACCAATGAGCTTGATTATAATTGGGAACTAGTCGAGTACGCGCTTTCGCTAACAAAGACTAATCCACAAAGCTTATCGGTAGCTTCCAGGTTACCAGGAATTTCTGTTCCTCTTCCTAAGGAATATATTGTGGTTCACCCGGGAATGGGGGGGTCTGCATTAAATTGGGGTGAGCATAATTATATTCAATTCTTGGAAAAAATGGTCACGGAAAAGTATGATATTATTATAACAGGAACCCCTTCTGATGAAGAATTCATTCGACCAATAAGAAATAAGTTTTCTGATTCGGATAAAGTTCAATTTTTAGACGGGAAATTGAGTCTGCATGAGCTAGTATATGTATTGGAAAGGGCGAGGGCTGTGGTTGCTCCAAGTACGGGAGTCGTTCATCTTGCTGCGAGCACCGGAACAAAAACGATAGGAATTTATCCTCCAATCCAAGTACAGAATAAAACAAGGTGGGGGGCAAAAGGGGAGCAAGTGCAGTGTTTTTCACCTAATGTGGAATGTCCCGAACAGTTTAAATGTCGAGGGGCATCTTGTCCGCACTACGACTGTATGAATAAAATTTTACCAGACAACTTAGTTAAGGAGATCCTTTGACTCAATTAGAATCTAAAAAAGAAAAGGTCTTAAATAATTTAAACCAACTTCAATCCACTAAAGTTCTCATTGTTGGAGACATAGGTGTAGACGAATACGTAAACGGACAGGTTAAGAGAATCAGTCCTGAAGCTCCCGTTCCTGTGTTAGATGTTTTTAAAGAAGAGGTGCGCCTGGGATTGGCGGCCAATGTAGCTCAAAATATCAGATCCCTAGGTGGAGATCCCATTCTTATTTCTGTGATAGGTGAGGACTCCACAGCCAAACAACTTTGTGAGCTTTTAGGTGAGTCTGGTGTAGATATCTCTAGTCTTAAAAAAGATACCGGTAGACCGACAACCAGAAAACTTAGGGTGATGAGCGGTCATCATCATATTGTTCGGGTGGATTATGAAAATAAGATCTTTGTTTCTGATAAAGTTCGAGAAGATCTGTTTCAAGAGGTATCAGCAAAAATTGATATTTGTGATGTCATAATTTTACAAGACTATGCTAAAGGAGTTTTGTCTGAGGAACTTTGCCAAAAAATCATCAAACTCGCAAAATCGAGAAACAAGTTAATTCTTATAGATCCTAATCGCAATACACCCATTTCCTTTTATCAAGGTGCGGATTTAATGACCCCCAACTTGGACGAAGCCATAGCTTTAACCGGTGGACATCCAGATGAAATTCGCGACTACAGTTCTGAAATTAAAAAGATCGGTGATCAATTAATGGCAGCTATAAAGAGTAAGAAAATGGTGGTTACGCGTAGCCAGGACGGGATGAGTCTTTTTGAAGACGGTAAAGAGCAGCAGGTGCCTACTTTTGCTCGGAAGGTTTCAGATGTGACCGGGGCCGGGGACACTGTGATTGCGGCTATGTCCTTGGCATTGGGATCTGGTTTTAGTTTGGAGGAATCTTGTATTCTGGCTAACTATGCGGCTGGGGTTGTTGTGGGGAAGATTGGGTGTGTTCCTTGTTCTTTGGTGGAGTTACGGGATTATATGGGGGTTCATTAGGTTTTTTTCTTCGAGAGTCGTTTGTTTTTTCTGAATCCATGGAAAGTTTTTCTTCCCGGTTCGGGACGCTCAAGCTCATCCGTGAGACGCTCTACCTTCGGCTCCTGCCTCAGGAAGCCCTAACCGGGAAGAAAAACTTTCCATGGATTCAGAAAAAACAAACTCTCACTCAGTTCCTCGGATTTGGGAGGAGGGGGTGCGGGGGGAGAAATGCGCTTCGCTGTTTCTCCGGGTTTCAATTGGTGGATTGGTTTGGATTCGTTGATTCGTTTCGCCTCCGCTTTCGCTAGCTAGAACTTACTACGTCTTACCTTCTATCATCATCCTTCATCCTTCTTCCTTCTTCCTTCTTCCTTCCTACTTCCTACTTCCTACTTCCTACTTCCTTCCTACGTCGTGCAGTCCCCGAAAAGAAAGAGTCCAATTCCCTTTGTGTCTATACTTTAAGGCCTTCCTGAGGCAGGAGCCGAAGGTAGAGCGTCTCATGGATGAGCCCGAGCGTGCCGAAAAGTATAGACACAAAGGGAATTGGACGGCCTCTTGAAAAACAAACCCCCCCCCCCCCCCCCCCCCCTTTTTTTTTTTTTTTTTTTTTTTTTTTAAAAAAATATTTTTATTTTTTTTTTTTTTTTATATATTGTTTTTTTTTCTATACATTTTTTTTCTCATAA
>JBGCGH010000018.1:0-6621 GCA_045110695.1 Bdellovibrionales bacterium
GAGGCCTCCTACTATAACGAAATAGAAGAGGCGGATTTCCCCCCCAATAGACCTTTTAGAACCATTGAAGAGTTGCATTTTATTCCAGAGATGGATGATATTTTATATAGGCACCTAGCACCGCAGCTTACAACCATGGGAGCTATTGGAATATCAGTGAACCAAGCGAGTACCGATGTTTTGCGCTCTATCGATACACAAATTACTGATGAAAATGCTCAAGAAATAAAAAACAGAATCAATGACCCAGATCAAGGTCCTTTTAAGAACTTGGAGGAGTTTACTAACTTCTTAGAAAGCGAACTCAACTTGGACTTGGACGCTTTTAACAAGGATAAAATTCCTCTTATATTTGATGAAGAATCTGTTTTTGAAGTTGTTAGTACTGGCGGATTTGGCAAGAGTACAAAAACAATTCGAGCCACTATATTTAATTTCAACGCGGTCCAAGACAGACTTTATGGTGTTCTCAAAGATTCCTCGAGTAACAACAGTGGAAACACAACTGAGGATGACAATAATACGGAAGATGATGGGGAAAAAAATGATGAGGGAAACCAGGAAAGTAATTCTGGAAACTCCTCTGGTAATCAAGAGAAGAAAGCCACCCCTCCTGACGAGCCTCGAATCGTGGAATGGAGAGAGGAATAAAGGTCTAGGTTTTTTCAAATTTCGCAGAATAAACAATCACTTAGCCTTCTAAAACTTGCTCCCTTTGCCTCCAAACGCTACACTTCTACTAAGAGTAAGACCAGGAAGGTAATTCTATGAAGAGTGTTGGAATTGATATTGGTAGCTACAGCATTAAAGTTGCAGAAATTGAATCTTCAAGCTCAACCTATTCGATCACTGACTACTACGAGCTTACTTTCTCTAATGACCTCACAAAAGACCCCTATGTAGAAACCATAGATGCTCTTAGGAGAATCTCCTCCCATTACGATCATTCCACTACAAAATTTTGCCTTGCTTTACCTCAGGCCAGTATTTGTAGTCGCTATAAGGTTTTCCCCTTTAAGGAACGATACAATGTTTTAAAGAGTATAGCTTTCGAACTTGAGGACGATATACCTTATGATCAAGACGAAGCCATATTTGATGCAAAGATCTTAGCTACCAATACACGAAGTTC
The DNA here is from genome assembly GCA_045110695.1 of Bdellovibrionales bacterium. Taxonomy (GTDB): domain Bacteria; phylum Bdellovibrionota; class Bdellovibrionia; order Bdellovibrionales; family UBA840; genus JBGCGH01. The sequence continues at coordinate 1,133 of JBGCGH010000018.1, forward strand.
AGAAGTTCTTGCCGTGGCCACTCCCCATGAGCATGTGGAAAGATTGATTAATTTATGCGAAGAAGCTGGTATTGATCCAGATATCATCTCCATGGAGTCCGCTGCGGTTAGTAACCTATTCCAAAAGTGGTGGCTACCCCCTGTTGATAAAAACAAACTTCAAAAAGCCAATGAAGAATCTGAATCCTCAGACTACTCTGATGAAGAGGACATGTCCTTGGAGCGCTCCAATATAGGTAAAGTGAAAGCTTCCTTTCATTTGGGTCACAAAAAAACGGTGGTTAGTATTTATACGGATCACGCCATTATTGCCACCCATAGTATTGCAATAGGTGGAGAGAGGATCGCAAAGGATTTGGCTGACAAATATAATATTAGCTATCCTGAGGCCGTTAAGACTTTAAAGGAAAAAGGCTTTCTTCTGACAACTAAGGAAGGCGCTAATAAAGATCAGCTGTTTTTTGGTGAGACAATCCAAATGGCCCTAGATGAGTTGGTCTCTGAAGCAAAAAGATTTTTTCTAAGTCTGTATTCTGATTTCGATTACGAACTAGAGTCCATTTATCTTCTAGGTGGAACTTCTCGTCTGATTAACCTGGCTCCCTACTTCACCCAAAATTTTGAAGTAGCATGTAACGTATACGATCATGGAATCACCCATCCGCAAATAAATATAGAGAGAAATGATTCCTTTAAACACCACGGCTGCTTAGCGGTAGGTGTAGCTATAGAGGGCGCAAAGCAATCTAGGAACCCGGCTATAAATTTTCGCCAACAAGACCTAGCAAAGCAAAGTCAGTTTATCACCTATGTGATGAACAAATGGGGCACTAGCCTTCAATACGCAGCAGCTATTCTACTTGTGTTCTTTATCTATGCGCCAATGAAATCTATATTTGCTGAAAACTTACTAGGAGATGCTAGAACTGCCTTAAAAGATGAGGCAAAAAAGATTGGTAAAAAAGGTCGAAGCGCTCGTAAATCTCAATTGAAAAAGTATATAAAAACGGAAAACTCAAAAATTAAAAATAAAAACAGACTGGTTGGCTTGACTAAAATGAACTCAGGCCTTGATGTGTTAGATAAGCTATCTAAGGCTCTACCTAAAAACAATCAGGTGAGATTAAATGTTACCAACCTAAAGATCACGGACAATCAAGTAAGACTAACAGGAAATATAGGTAGCCCACAGGAGCTCAGTATTTTAGAGAGTGCTTTGAGATCTATTTCCAATAGTGGTGAGATCAAAAAAGATACCGTTGTTAAAAAGACGCCAGGTAAAGTCGACTTTGCTTACAGCTTAGATGTGAATAGAATGGGGGTCTTATAATGAATCTTCAGGATCTAAAAGAACAGCTGATTGAGCAGTCCCAGCAACTATGGGAAAAAATACAAGAATCCAGCCTATACACCCAACTAAAAGAAAAATTCGATCAACTCCCTATTAAAACGCAAAGAATGGTAATGGCAGGAGTTGGAGTTCTGTTAGCAGTTTCTATAATTAGCATTCCGGTTGGTTTTTTTGATGATGCCGATACTGACATTGCAAATTTTGAAGATACAAAAAGAACTTATGTACGATTAATGAATTTAGGTAGGGATCAACAAGCTGCTCCTAGAATTCAAAAAGGTGCTACAAGTTCCTCCTTAGTTTCTAGGGCTAAATCCATTTTTGAAGAAAAAGCTCTTACGGAGGAGCAGATTGTAAAAGTCGAAAGCTTCCAGTCAAAGGTATCTGAACTTGCTGATTATATACCGTCGGAGGCGCAAGCAAAGGGACTTTTAGTAGAACTAACTAAGTTAACCCTACCTCAGGTAGTGGATTTATCCCACCGTATACAGCGGCTCGACAGAGTATCTAAAATTAGTGACTTAAATATAGCGCAAATCCCTGGTGAGGCGGGATATTACTCTCTAACTATGAAGCTTACTAATTATTTTATTGAAGAAGCTCCTGAGGAAGAAGAATCTGGAAAATCTAAACGCCGCCGTGGCTCAAAAAAAAGAAGGTAAGCTATGTGGAAAGATCGTTTAAAATTCTCAACTAAGGTTTTTTTCGTAGCGATATTGCCAAGCTTTTTGGTTTTCTCAGTTCTATTCTTTCCTTTTTCAGACCTCGGTTCTTTGGTTACAACAAAAGTGGCGGAAGCTACGGGGAATCAAGTTTACCTAAGCTTTGAGGAGATGGGCCTTCATGCTATCCCCGCTCCGGGATTGGATTTTGATAAAGTTACCGTTGATGTTCCAGGGGCACCATCTTTAAAGATGAGTAGCCTTAGTCTAAGTCCCTCGATTGCAGGACTTCTCTCTTTCAAACCAGGTGTAAATGTAGAAACAGAAGGACTTTTTGGTGGAAGTTTAAACCTCAACACCAAGGGAATGAATAAAACAGATAAAGGCGTTCGCAGGCAGCGTTTGGATTTAGAGATAGAAAGCATAAGACTATCCACAATCCTACAAGAGCTGGGGAGCCCACTTAATTTGAACGCAAGAATGAATATGGATGCTGATGTTACTTTAGATCCTAGCTTTGATGAACAGCCGGAGGGAGAGTTAAAGCTTGATCTCAAGCCCCTTTCCCTTCTAGGTGGAAGTATCGACACAGGAGTTATGGGCGCCATTGACATCCCGCCCATCGAATTGGGAGAAGGTAAACTAGACGCTAACTTAGAAGATGGCGACATAAGAATTTCCGAAGCAGTATTTGGGAGTAAAAGCTCAGAGGTAGAGATTAAGCTTAAAGGCCGAATTGGAATGAAGATACGAAACACCGGCCGAGGTACTAAGCCTCAATTTGGTTCTTATAATCTAGATGTGGAAATCAACACCACTAAAGGCTTTGAAGACAAGTTTGGGATCATGTTGAGCTTTATAAACAAATACAAAACACCTACTAACACAGGAAACAGCTTTCGCTTTAAGGCAAGCTCCTCAAGCTTCTCTCGCCCAGTAAAAATGGAAGCCTTATAAGGGCTTCCATTTCTAAATCAGGTAAACAAATGCCTATTTCTTAAAAGATCACTCAACAACCTTAAAAATAATACGCTGCCCATTAGACAAGTTCACTTCCTCATCAAAAACCAGCTTTTCATTATCAATTTCTATATTCCATGAGGAACCATACATTGGTTCGTGATAAGACATTCTATGATAACCAATTTCTCTAGGGATAATATCCCACAAATTGAAGGAGTACTTGTCTTTATCCTCAGTTTTTTCAGTTAAAGATATTTTAGGAATTCCTAAAGCAGTTAAAAGGGAATTAGAGTTATAGTCAAAAAAATCAACCGTGGAACTTAACAAAGTAAAATTCCATTCCACCTTTCCATTTGATTTTATTTCATCCAGAAACATTTCCGTTTGATACGGATCAAAATCGATATTTATAATAAAACTAGAACTTGCTTTGATAGTAATAATCTTTGGTTCAGAAGCTTTTAAAACAAGGCTCTCCGCTGAAAAACCCGGATTAGATGAATTATTAAATGCTCTAATGAGGTTTAGATGATTAGCACTTAAAAAGTCCTGCATACGAGAAACATAACCCTCTTCCTCCAAAAATCCAAAATGATGAAGCACCTCATGACCCGTAATCAACGAGAGAATCTCCAAATCACTAGCATCATTCTCTACTAAGCGTTTTGCATCTAAACAAATCTTTCCAAAAGGCTTAGCCTGAGTACTACTAGTTACAGTCTCCTTGGAACTCTTAGAGCCAGAATGAATATGATCATTAAAATAACAGTTCCCAAAAAGCTCTTCATACTTTTCTTTAGAACCTTTCCAATGCCTCGGAGGATATGTTTTCACATCAATATTTAAATTTTGAATCTCCGAGTAAATATTTTGTTCACCGTCTTCAAAAGGCCCATAATTGTAAGGCTCTTCTGGAAAAATTCTAGAAAATACAGGCTGTAAATCCCGATAAAGCTCAAGATCCATCGTTCTATAAAAATACTCAATCAAGCTCCAAAACTGCATTGCAGAGGCCTTTAGAGACTCACTCTCCATCGTAGTTCTTCCTTCGACAAAATCCTTAATTAACCTAGCACGACTTCTAAAAACCTCTCCACCGTGAGTAACTGGTCCAAAACTCTCATTTAATGCTACAGTCTCTGAGACTCCAGTGGAGTGGCTCTCCGAATGTCCATGGGTAGCATCATGACCACCTATTCCCATATCGGGTCTATCTATACTTTCTGACTGAAGACCTTCAGTATTTGATACATCTTTCTGTTCTCGACCTTCTACATCCATTTCTTCTGATTCAATAGAAGCGGATAATTCACTTTCCTGCTGTGACTCATCAACACCAACACTCAAAGTTGTTGTATCTTCTGTGTCAGTTTTTTCCGATTTGAAGCTATCCTCTTTCTTAACTACCGTTTTACCTGTATCGATACAAGCAACACTCAAAGACAGCAATAAACTCATTAATACTAATTTCATCTCAAACTCCTATTTATTTAGTAACTGGAAAACAACTAAAACTAATTTGGTAAACCTCTTCACAATTTTCTTGTTCCTCGAGATATACATTTAGCTCTTGCTGAAAATCCAAAATCTTTTGTTTTACTTCTTCTAACTTATCTTTTTTGACCCTACTCGTGATGGTAGTCTGGAGTCTTTTCCTAGGATCAATCTCATCCAAGGCATCTTGCGCCTGGTTTAAAATTTTTTTTTGTAAATTTCTAAGAGCCACATCTGATTCTTTAGACCCCAGGGTGGACACATTAGAATTTATTACTCTGTAGTTTCCTTTTTTATCAAGGCTCAGGAAATTCAATCTCATTAGTCTTTCGATCGCAATCTTTGCCTCAACCACTTTAATTCCCAAGCGCTTGGCTATCCATGCAGGTTTTGCGCTAAAGCCTTGAGTGTTTACCAGTTCAAGTATTGCAAAATGATACCAGTCCTGAATTAAATAAAACTCCTCGATCTCTAGATCAACGGTGTCCACTCCAGGAATTTCTCTTCGAAGAGATTCCTTTTTAAAGCTCTCAGCCGTTTGAGGGTCTAGACCTAATTTATAAGACCAATCCTCAATCTTCTTAACACTGAGCTTTCTTTTTCCAGCTAGTACCTGAGATAAACTACCAGAATGAGTTTCTAGTAGTTCCGCAAAAGCACGCAAGGAATAACGTTGATTCTTTTTAATTCGACGAACCAACTCCTCTTGTAAATATAAACGGAAATCACTTTGCTTACTCATTACTTGCTACCTCTTTGCTTTGTTCTGGGCTTAATTTACCAGCCAAACACAAAGACCGCGAGCATTTATGCAGCAATGTGCTGCATAGTCTTTGCAGAAGGTAATTCCTTCCCTTCCGTCAAAAAGTTAGACAGTAAAAAACCCCTATCCTTTATTTGTGGGAGCTCCAAATTAAGTTTAAATCATTCTGGTGATACTTTGAGTTGAGATAACCAGCCTTTTGCATAATCTTTAATTTAAAGTATTCCATATCTCGATAGCCGTAAGCCTGCCATTT
>JBGCGH010000019.1:0-11703 GCA_045110695.1 Bdellovibrionales bacterium
AGAGAAACTCCATTCACCTTTATAAGTTTATAGTCCTTTAGGAATCTCATTTATCAAAAACCAGTGCGAGGCTTAGAATCATCCCGAAAGAAAGATAAAAAAGACTAGAAAGTCCTAGATACTTATTTAGGGTCGGACTAGGTTTGGATTTTATAATTTTAAAGCAAAGATAGGTGCTCGCTGGAAATAGTACAAAAACCCAAAGAGCTGCATTTAAACGACCGGTAAGATACCAGTAGAAACACATTATAAAGGGTACAAAAAACAAAAGTGAAATTTCATTTTTTATAAACCGCTCACCAAAACGAGCAGCCAAAGTATTTTTATTCACTTTTCTGTCTTGATGCATATCCCGAAAATTATTTATCGCCAACAGTATATTACAGAGCAAACCGACTTGAAGACCTAGCAGTAGGATATCGAGGTGTAGAGTCCCTGTTTGCAAATAAAATACTCCACCTACGGCAACGATACCAAAAAAGAAAACCACAAAAACATCAGCAATTCCTAGGTAAGCCAGAGGAAAAGGGCCTCCGGTATAGGCGTATGCAAATAAAAGGCTCAACAGTCCAACCAGAACAATAGGAAAACCTCCTACAAACACTAGAGGGATTGCTAAAATTACAGCAATAAAACAGGTAGCAAAAGCCACTCTCCGCACGGTAGAAATACCCGCCTTCCCGCTTTGAGTGATCCTCTGAGGACCGATTCTTTCGTCCGTATCAGCGCCTTTTTCGAAATCAATGACATCATTAAATAGGTTACAAGAGATTTGAATCATTAATGCACTCAAAAAAGCTAAGACACTTATATAGGCATCAAAACTTCCATGATAAAAACTAAGTGCGCTAGCTGAAACGATAGGTACGATACTTGCCGTTAAAGTTTTTGGCCGGGTTGCTAATATCCAATCTTTCAAAGTAGCTTCTCCAATATCTGTCTTAACTTATCAATATCTCCAGATTTCAACAACCTATGACCTCCATTTATAACATAGGAATTCCTAAAATCAGAGGTATAGGCTCGATATTTTAAATCAAATCTTCCACAAATAAAAACTACGTTGGGCATTCTAGAAATTTTAGAAAAATAGGGACTCTGCCTTTGCCTACCTAAAACCTTCAATTGAAACTCTAAATAGACGGGATCAAGTTTTAGGGTCTTAGCATCTACTAAACCAGTATCAGAGTCAAAAATAGGTAAAGAATTCCAGTCATTTAAAACTTTTTGGGGTGCTTCTGTTGAAAATTTGTGGAGCCAGTGGGACTCAAAATCACCCCTCATTTGTTCCTGATTTGTCGATCTTAATCCATCTCCGCTGGAGATTAGGCATAGACCCTTAAAGAAACCTGGATCTCTTGAGAAAAGCTCTCCTAGTATTCTACCTCCCATGGAATAGCCCACAAGAGTGCTGTTAGAGAAATTTTCAACTATGTACTTGAAGACTTTCTCTTTGGTTCGAATGCCCTGCTTCCATAGCTGGAAAAGATCCAAAGCATGAAAATCCAGTTCCGGTTCTACGAAGGATTTTTTGAGTGAATCAAAATCACCGCTACTTCCAAGAAAACCGTGCAGAGCCAGGACTTTTTTCACCTTAACTCACTCCACTGCTTTCTAAATCTACTTGTTTCTTCATTGGATGGATTGATTTCGATTAGATTATGTCCGGAGTTAGGAAGATTGTCGATATCTTCAAAATTAAAATATTTCATTCCCCAGAGCTCAGCAAGCTTCTGGAATCCCATATCATGCTTATTCTCAAAAACTTCGCTGGGAAAAAAACTTCGGAAGATACCGCATCCCAAATTATTAATTACAACGAGGTTTATAGTGTGCTTTTTTTTGTACTTCAATATCCAACCAGCATTCATATCGTATAGTGTGGTTTGATCACCTAAAATTATCAAGGAATGTTCATTTTCTTTTATCATACCAAGGGCGGTGGCCCATTGCCCATCGATCCCATTCGCCCCACGATTTGATCCCAGCCTTCTGGTCTCACCAGGAGCCGCCAAATCTAAATCTCTTACGGGCATGGAGTTTCCCACATATAAAAAATCCGCTTCTTTAGATTTATCCATTAGTGATCCAACTAGAGAAGGTTCTGAGTTAGGATATTTTTGGAGTAAATTCATTTTAATCTTGTTTGCAGACAAACAGAATTCGTCAACAACAAATTTATCAACTGGGGTCATACTACATTTTATTTTATCTAAACTATCCATGGTTAAGGTCGAAGAGTTTTTAACCCAACTAAGACCAGAGAATTTACAGTCAGAAATATTAATGACCTCATACAAACCTTCCAAAGAATCCAGGTTTCTCCAAAACTTTGAAACAGGAATTTTTCCCACTCTAACAATTTTCTGAATGCTATTATGATTGAGGAATCTATCCAAGAAAACCTCATTTACGTCAAGCTTCAAAGAACTCTTACTACTTTGGATACCAGAACCAAGCTCTGAAAAGTATATGCAAGTATTTGAATCTAAAAACTTTTGCGCTCTATTTCTCTCTTCCTCATTCATATGACTAAAGAGGAAAATGCTGTTTGAGAATTCTATATGGGAAATCTTAAAAACATTCCTTTCAACTTCTGTATCAATAGTCTCAATCTTACCAACAATTTCGTAGTCCTTCATCCACAAGGGCTCCTCGAAGCAAATATTGAGGTGACAAACTCCTTTGTTGTTCCATTTTAGGCTGGTTAGACTAGAATTAGAATCACAGTCTAGCTGGTGATCGACATAATCTTTAAAAAATGAAATTTGATCTATAACCTGTGGAAGAGCAAATCCCCTAGAACTTTTTGGTCGATCGGCGGTGATAAGTAGTAATGGAGTGCCACTGTATTTTGCCTCAATCGTGGCAGACAATAACTCACTTGCTGCTGTACCGCTTGTAGTTAATACTGCATTTCTCAATCCCCGCTTCCATAGACCTAGGCTATAGAACGAAGCAGAACGTTCATCAAAGAAGTTTTCGATCGTAAAATCACCCTCTGCTTCAATTCCCTGTATTAGCGGAGCATTTCTAGCACCGCTACAATATACTATGTGATTGATTCCTCTAGACTTAAGAAATTCAATACAACTTCTAACTATTTTTTGATTCATGAATTCCCATATCCTTTAGTACTTGCTCTCTTTTTAATTGTACCTCTGCCCATTCATTATTTATCAGGCTCTCCGCAACGATACCACAACCAGTAGGTATATGAGTAGATCCCCCCAAGCTTTGAATCATACGAATTAAAACGATTGCTAGTTTATTTTTCTCTGACTCCAAAAGAACGGAGGAACCAAAATAATGCCTTGGAAGTAATTCGTCCATTCTCAAAAAACCCTCGTTGAAAGAGTTTTTGGGATAAGACCCTAGCGCTGGAGTAGGATGAAGGCTTTTAAGTATATCTATAGCCTGAAGTTTAGAATTCCAATTTGAACTAACCACTGTTCTGAGGTGCATTAGTCTTTCTAGCTTCAATATATCCGTTTGCCTAAAGTTTAAGTCCATATGTATCTCTAGCGACTCTTTTAAAAACTGAACTACAAGCTCATGCTCTGCTCTCTCCTTAGAATCAAAAAGGAAACTCTTTTCCACCTTTGGATCATCACTTCTCACATGTGTACCGGCCAAGGCCATGCTCTCAAAATACTGGTTTTCGCTCACACGAAATAAAATTTCCGGAGAATTGCTAGCCAGATAGAAATCTTCAGTATCTATAATAATTAAATTACCCTTAACATAATTTGATACAAGATTCTTGGTGATTTGTTTTTTCTCTGCCTCAGAAAGCTTTCTTTCTAATTTGAGATCGGTATAAATAACAGCTTTCTCTATACTGCCATTATGAATACTGTCTTGAACTTTTGAAAAAAAACTAGAGAACAATTCTCTGGAGCCAGATGTGAGGTTTAAACTAAGTTTGTGCAATGGAGAATTTGTGGACGTTTGGATTTGAACTTCCGACAACCTATAATATCGCCAAGTAGTTAGGGAGAAAACGGGTAAACTAATTTTCCATTCCTCACCAGAGGGACAAAATTCCGCATCGGCGGCGGTTAGCTTAGCTTTTCGCAAAACTCCCTGGGCGTCAGAAAACACACAACTACCTTCCACCATATTTTTGTATCTCCCGTCTTCCTTAAAACATAAACTAATCCCAAGAAGAATTCCACTTTCTAGTGGGAAATCAATAGGGCTCACTTTAAACCATGTTCTCTTAGCCTTGATTGTAGCCAAAAAAAGGTTTTAAAACCAAATCGAATATTTGAAAGCCTACCCTAGCTAATAACTTAGGCGCTAAAAAACAAACCACACAGAGGCCTAATCAATCTTTTGCTCCGATAAAAGTGTTCTTTAAACATTCAAAAATCAACGCATTGCATTTCCTATTCACCAGCTTCCTATAGTTACTATTTCAACGAGTCTTTTTCTGATACAAATTAGGGCTTAAATGCTGTAAATATTTGGCTTATTTCAGTTTACAATGTTAACCTGATCTGGAGCAGTTTACAAATTCTTAAACGATTTATGGTGAGATGATTGTGAAAACTAATAATATAAAGATAGGCAGTTTAGAAGTAGGTGGTGATAAATTTTGTTTTATCGCTGGGCCCTGCTCTATAGAATCTAAAGAACATCTTTCAAATACATTAGATCATGTGATTAAAAATGGAGCAAACGTTCTCAGAGGTGGGATTTATAAGCTTAGAACTGAGAATGGTAGCTTCCAAGGCTTGGGAGATCAGGCCTATCAGTTTGTCGCAAATTTAAAAAATGAAAAGTCGATACCATTTATTACTGAGGTCACCGACCCAAGACAAATTTCCGATATGATGGATGTAGCCGATATTTTCCAGGTTGGGTCTCGTAATATGTATAACTACGCTCTATTAAAAGAGCTAGGTAAAGTGGACAAACCAGTAATGCTTAAACGAGGTTTTTCCGCTACGGTTCATGAATGGGTAAATGCGGCTAAATATATTGAAGATGGGGGTAACAAAAGAGTTATCCTTTGTGAAAGGGGAATTCGCGGTTTTGATGATGTTACAAGAAACATTCTTGATCTCGGAACGGTTGCTCACCTAAAACAAAATTATCACTACCCTGTAATAGTAGACCCAAGTCACGGTACCGGAGTGAGGGATTTAGTGGAACCAATGGCTCTTGCAGCAATAGCTGCGGGTGCGGATGGGATCATTATAGAGACTCACCCAAAACCAGACGAGGCTATGAGTGATGGATTTCAAAGCTTAGACTTTGACCAGCTGGAAAAATTAAGTAAAAAAATCAAAGCAATCCTGCCCATGTTTGGTAAAAGCCTTTAGGAAAATCTATGAGCCAAAACACAGAAAACTTTCGCAATCCTGATAAAATTAGAAAAATGTTCAGCAAAGTAGCCGGAAGGTATGACCTTGCCAACTCAGTTCTGAGTATGGGAATTCACCACCTATGGAGAAAAACTCTGGTTGCCTGGAGCGGAGCACGCACTGGAGACAGTGTTCTTGACTGCGCCACTGGAACAGGTGATCTCGCTATCGAATTTAAACAAAATGTAGGTGAAGGACGAGTAGTAGGAACTGATTTTTGCAGCGAAATGTTAATACCAGCTCCCGAAAAAGCGGAAAAAAAGAATCTCGATATTGAATTTTCTACTGCTGATGTTCTTAATCTACCTTTTCAGAATGATGAATTTAATATTTCCAGCATCTCCTTCGGTATTCGTAATGTTGCTGACCCAAAAAAAGCACTTCAAGAACTAGCAAGGGTCACAAAAAGCGGTGGTCAAGTCATGGTACTAGAATTTGGACAACCAAACAATCCACTCTTCGCTGGCTTCTACAACTTCTATTCCAAAAATGTACTTCCAAAAATTGGCGGCCTTATTACTGGCGAGGGAGAAGCTTACGACTATCTACAAGACTCAAGTAGTGAGTTCCCATGTAAAGAAGGCTTCCTTGAATGGGCCAATCAGACAGAGCTGTTTACCGAGACTCAATTTGATAGTCTTACCGGTGGCATTGCTTATATGTATAAGCTAACTGTAAAATAATAAATTAAAATAGGCAGAGGATAACCACTGCCTTCTTCCATAATGTGTTTAGAATCTAAACTTGAGAACTGATTTTAGCAGAGATTTCTGCCTTATCCACATTACCCATAATCTGATCTACAACATTCCCATTTTTGAATATTAACATTGTAGGGATGGAACGAATCCCAAACTTTGCGGCTGAATTTGGGTTTTCATCCACATTTAATTTCAAAATAGATGCTTTTCCAGATAGTTCATCGGAAAGCTCCTCTAGTTTTGGTCCTAAAGCTCGACAAGGACCACACCATTCCGCCCAGAAATCTACTAGTACTGGTGTATCACTGTTAATCGCAGCATCAAACTCTGCATCTGTTATCTTCTTAGTGGCCATATATTACCTCCATCGCTTTCGCTATACATATAAGTGTTTCAAGACCCTTAAATATTACAACAGGCTTGGAAGGAAGCCAACGAGAGTCGATAGATCCTGTTGCAATAGCCTAATTTTGAGCCAATTTGTAGCAAAATGACTCCTAGAGCCCAAAAGGCAATGGCCTTAGAAATCATCGGGGCCTCGTGAACTTATTCTTCTTTAATAGTAGGTTACTGTCCTTAGACAAAGGTCTGCAACAAAAGGTAAAACATTAAGATCTCTAGGTTTTTAACCGATCCGTCTAGTGGAGATATGCATGTTTAAGTCCGACATCAAAATTTTATTGGTAGAAGATAATACCAAACTTGGAGAGAGCCTAAAAGAGATCTTAAACGATCAAGGCTATCAGGTAGAGTGGGTGAAAAACCCAGGAGATGCTCTGCAATTAGTGGCCAGAGAGAGCTTCCACTGTGCAATTATTGATGTGATGTTGCCTCAAAAATCAGGAGTAGATTTGTGTGTAGAGCTTCAGGGAACTTCGGCTAGAGAATTGAAGTATTTTTTGATGAGTGGAATCTATAAAGATAGAACTTTTGTAAAAGACGCAAAAATCAAAACAAAGTGTATCGACTACCTTTTAAAACCCTTCGATCCTGAAAAACTAATTGAAGCCGTTGAATCGGCATTCTCGGATGTAATTGTCCCCGAACTCACTGCCGCAGAGAAACTGATCTATAACTCCTCCTATTCAAAAAGAGATCTCGTATCCGCTTTAACCGAGACAAAAAGTATAAATGGTTTAGAGCTACCATTTTACTTAGCAAAACTTCTTATTCATGGAATACATTGTCAAATAGCGCTAACGGACGGAGAAAATCAAACTTCCATAGTAGAGATTGCACACTCTGTGATTAAAAGTGTTCGAGTACCTGACCCCAAATCCGTGTTTGGACAACTCTTGGTTGAAATGGAATATGTAACACCAGAAGAATTAGAACACGCTCTTACCTTGCCAAGTAAAAAAAGAATTGGAGAGAAGTTAATTGATGCAAACCTGCTGAGTCCCCATGTTATCGAATTAGTAAACTCGGAGCAAATGGCAAACCGACTAAGCCTATTAGTTGGAAATATTTCTTACGATTTAAGCTTTAAAGAACACGAAGACGTGGAAAATAAAACTAGTGGAATAGATACCAATCTTCTTAACGACTATCTTGAAGACTGGCTTGGCTCAAAGTACGAAGAAGAGTGGTTCAATGCTTACTACTCAGCCCTAATTCCAAATGCATTTGTAATGGGAAATAAATACCACAGTAACAATCCCTTAATGTTGAACCCTGTTGTAATGCAAATTCCTGACGCCAAGAAACAGTTTATGAATGACAACAGTATCGCGAAAATACTAGCCTCTCACCCTGACCGTGAACATACAATATTTCAAATTGTTAGTTTCTTATATGCAAACGACCTTGTATTTTTCAATGCAAGTACTAAAAACGAAGACTTAGGTGTACAACTGGATAGAGTTAGCAAAATCCTTGAGGCGGCGGCAACTCAAGATCATTTCCAAGTTTTAGGTGTCCCTAGGGGTGCAAAAATTGATGAAGTTAAAAAGTCCTACAAAGATCTAACAAAAGCATTTCATCCAGATAAATTATCAGCCAATGCCAGCGAAGAATTAAAAGAAAAAACAAATGACCTTTTTAGCATTATTTCTAAAGCTCATGAGGCTCTTGAGAACCCTGAGAGTGCGGCAATGTATCTTAAAGAACTAGAACAAGGCCAAGCAAAAATGAGGCTTCAACAGGAAGCACTTTTAGATGATGCAAAAGACACACTAAGACAGCAGAATTTCAAAAAGGCTAACGAGATGCTTGAAGAAGCATTTGTCTTATGCCCTCCAAGCTCGGACCTCAGACTTCACTTATTGTGGTCTCGACTCAAAACTGTCGGTAAAGAGGACGAAGAAAAACTAGGTGTTATTGGAAATGAACTAAATAAAATACCGCCGGAGGAACGGCACAATGCCATGTACTATTTTATAAAAGGTTTGTTCATGGCAAGGCTAGGAGAGGTTAAAAATGCGAAATCTAATATTGCTCACGCTGTCTCCATCGCCCCTGAATTTGTGGATGCAAAAAGAGAGCTAAAATACCTAGAATTAGCGGCAGATGGGAAAGTTGATATTTTAAATGCTGATCTCAAAGATGTGGCACGACTTCTTTTCAAGAAAAGAAAAAGATAAATCTATTTTTTTTGAGCTGTTTTGAACATGGCTACCGCCATTTTTTTTCGCTCTTCATCAATGTCTGTAATGTCGGGATCATCTTCCATTTTTCTAAATTCAGTAGTCTGACTTTCTACGTAGGTAGGATCGATTCCATCAAACTCCGACTTTTCCATGGGGTTCTCATTCACAAACTTGGAATACCTGTCCTTTAAGCTATCATCATTTATTTTTAGACTCGATCTTTTCTGAGCAAGGCGATCTTTTAAGCTATCCTCTTTATTTGATTTTGTAACCGACTCATCCACGGCATCTTTAACCCAGACAGTGTCATCGTCCCTAGCGGATGTTTTTTTGTGACTTGATAGTTTTTTCAATGATTCAGCTTCTGACAGCCCTCCATGCTTTTCTAATACTTGAAGGAGAATCGGCATCTGAACAGGACTCACCAAAATTTTAGTCACACCTTCAAGACTGGTGTTAACTGGTTTGTAGTTTTTAGCCGCAAGTAGTAAGAGCACAGGTTTGTTTTGTAGACTGCGATATTTTGTAGCCAAATTTTCACCTTTAATTTTACTACCGCCCGCACTTGCTAGAATAAAATTAGGTTGAAACCTTAGAATTAACTCACTAATTCCCGTTTCTCCCTGGGCCACTTCCAAGTCCCAGCCCACTCGACTAAGTACTTTTTCTATGTAGGTTCTCTCGCTGTAATCCTCGATCAATAATAAAAGCTTTTTCATAGTATTTTTATTATACGAAACTAACTGGAGAAATCATAAAAGAACCTCTAAATCTGATTGATTTGTGAGCATGAATTACTAAAACCAGACTTAGCATAAACAAGATAAAGAAGAGTCCTTAGTAAACATGAAAAATGGGCTTCTGATTGCGTAATTACTGGAAAATAGCTCAACTATTGGTTTTCACAAGAGCCCAAAATTGTTAGTATTGGTCTGAGCAAACTACCACCGTAAAGTACTAAGGAAATGTATATGCAAGAACGAATTGAAACAATTGAATTACCTAAAAGAGAGTTCACCATTGATTTTAATGGTAGAAAAATTGAAATTGGAACGGGAAAACAGTTGGCTGTAATTTCCGGTCCCTGTGTTATTGACTCTGAAGACCTTATCTTTAGAACGGCAGAGAAACTAAAAGAAATCACCAGCCGCCAAGGTGTGGAACTAATATTTAAGAGCTCTTATGAAAAAGATAATCGAGGCTCTGAAAAAAACTGGAAAGGTCCGTTAGCAGAAGAAGGTCTTAAAATTCTAGCTAAAGTTAGAGACAAATTTGATGTTCCAGTTACTACTGATATACATAGAGTTGAGGACGTTAACACTGTGGCCGAGTACGTAGATCTACTACAGGTACCAGCTTACATGTGCCAGCAAACATCTCTCTTGATTGAATGTGGAAACACCGGAAAGCCGATCAATGTAAAGAAAGGTCAATTTTTAGCTCCTGAAAACTTGAGCGGAGCCGTATCTAAAATTAAATCCACTGGTAACAACAACATTCTTCTTACAGAACGAGGAACTTGTTTTGGTTACAACCAACTGATTGCCGATATGAGGTCTATTCCTATTATGCAACAACTTGGAGTGCCTGCGGTAATAGATGCAACACATATTATCCGCCTATATGGTATCTCGTCAGCCGACCCAAAAGGTGGGGAACCAAGATTCATCCCTCACCTAACTCTAGCAGCAGTGGCAGCCGGTGCGGACGCTATGTTTATAGAAACTCATCCAAATCCCATTGAAGCAAAATGTGATGCTGCTTCTCAATTAGATTTGAAGTATTATGAAAGCCTTATTACAAAAGCAAAAAGGGTGAGAGAAGCTATCGGCTCTCCAGAAGATGTAGGAACTTATCAACTTTAAAACCCGCGGATTATATTGAAACTCAAAGGACTGAGAGCTCACTACTACGTATTTAAGGAAATAGTCCCAAGTTTTTTCTTGGGACTCCTTGTTTTCATATTGGTTCTTCTGTTGTTCCAAGCTCTTCGGCTCACAGAGTTTGTACTGGTTCATGGAGTGAGCCAAGATACTATTTTTCAAATTGTATTGGCTCTTTGTATTTCTTTTTTACCAGCAATTATTCCCATGTCGGCCCTCTTTTCTGTAATAATGACTTACGGTCGCCTGAGTGCCGATTCTGAATTCGTAGCATTAAAGGCACTAGGGCTGCCCATGCGATCTTTAATGATTCCCGGTGCGGTATTTAGTATTATCCTAAGTATTTTGTGCGCCCAAACGGTCTTTTATTCAGGCCCGTGGGGAAATAGAAAATTTGAAGTGATTATGGCAAAGCTTCAACAATCTAAAGCCAGTGCCAGTATCCAAGAAGGCACTTTCAGTGACGGCTTCTATGACATGATTCTTTATGCTGACAAAGTTGATTCTAAGCGAGGCTTACTGGAAAAGGTCTTTATTTACGATGAACGTAGCCCGACCCCTCTTAGTATAATAGCTAAACGCGGTCAAATGATCCAGTCTAACAAAATTGGCGACACCTTTGCGGTTCTCAGGCTTATAGATGGAAATATACATCAACCAAAAGAGAATTCTTATACTAAAATACACTTTGAAAGATACGATATAAATTTATCTAGGGATGTTGATTTAAAAATATCCCTCTCCCCTCCCTCTCTAAGCCTTCCAAAGCTATTGTCGGAAACCAGGCTTGCTGAAAAAGCAATGAACGATCCAAACGGAAGAAAAGAAAGAACCGAGTGGTTTAGGGATAGAAATTTAAAACTACAAATTGAGACGCAAAAACGATTTGCCATTGCTATGTTGCCTATTGTTTTTGGATTGATTGGCTTTGCCCTGGGTTCCAATCCAAATAAACGCAAAGGTGGTTCTAATGGCTTTGTACTTAGTATGATAGTTATTGTGTGTTTTTGGGTGATGTATATTACAGGTGAGAATCTAGCTAAAGAACAAAAACTACCGGTAGTTGTGGGGGTTTGGTATACAAATTTTTCTATGCTTGCCTTTGCCTTTAAAAAAAAAAAAAAAAACTGGGATTAGACTTCTGACTTAAAATCTCTAG
>JBGCGH010000020.1:0-12990 GCA_045110695.1 Bdellovibrionales bacterium
TTTAAAAACCATATATATAAAAATTAAAATTAGAATTCCATAGATACCTGTGGAGGCCCGATGTCCAAATTCAATCCAGGTTTCTATGGGTTTTTGAGAAGGAATCCACTCCCCATGGCAAAGTGGCCAGTGCTCCCCACAGCCATCACCAGATTTTGATATTCGAACCCAAGCACCCCACACAATGATAAAAAGTGTATAGAGTATGAGCCCCATATTGAATCTTCTCAGTGTTTTCATTCCATCTTTATAGGAGTCAAAGACTATAAATGCAAAATGAATCGGTACTTGATTTACAATATTCATTGAGTAAATATTAGCCCTCGGTTAATTAGACTGTAGAGGTGAAATTTGAGAAGTTTTGATAGGTGGAAACTACCCCCTCCACAAAATTCATTTGTTTTTGATTTGGAGCAAGACTACTCCCTAGAAATTGGAGCTGGAGTAGGACTTCATGCCATTCGAAAAGCGCAAAATGCCCCAAATACAGTTCACATAGCTATTGAAAGAACAAAAGATAAATTTGCTAAACTACAAAACAGACAAAAAAGTCATGGCTTAGAAAACCTAATCGTTGTTCATGATGATGCTATTAATTGGCTTTGTCACAACGGTTTGCCAAATTGCATTAATAGAATTTTTATTCCCTATCCAAACCCTTATATGAAAAATAAAAATGCTCGTTTTCCTTTTATGCCCTTTAATCATTGGATGCTGAGCTGTTTAAAACCTCAAGGCCTATTGGAGTTTAGAACTAATATTTCACAGTACCAGACGGAAATACTAGAGGAATATGTCGATACCTGGGGTTTAAAGCTTCTGGTCTCAAATTCTTTGGAAAAGAACCAATTGACCAACGACTATAAGGCCACAACCCACTTCGAGAAAAAATATCTTGAGCGCGGTGAAACCTGTTTTTTAATCCAATTTCTAAAGCCTAGCTTCTAAGATATTGAGACAAGACCCAAGGCTTTAAAACTGGTTTTGCCCGTGGATTGAATGTTTTTGCTGGAGCTCTATCAGCATCTAGTATTGAGACATATTCTCAATTTGGTACTAAAATATCACCTCTTTCGGCAAAATTATGAACAATTTCATTTAATATGGTCTAGATTAGACCGATTGAGTTAGGGCGACACAGAAGTTGAATGTCATGGAGGTTTTGTGATTGCAGAAGTAAGTCTATGTCATCAATACTACGCGGCCATGGAAGTGGTGGATTATTTGGAGAGCCGTTTTAACGACGTACTTTCTGGTGGTCCCCTCGGAAATGAATCGCAGTTGATTGAAGATATTTTTGACAGCCTCCACTCTTTTTTTAAGGAGCTAAAAAACTCAGAGATCAACTCCGCCTTTCATGAATTGAAATTTTCTGTGATCAAATTTCATTTAAGTATTTTAGAGGCAGATGCCAAAGAATGTTTAGATAAGACATTGTTACTAAGGAAAGGCCTAGTAAATATAAAAGCTCAATTTCCACACCCTACAGTGGAAGAACTAAATGGCTTTGAGCTGGGTGATATCGATTTCGACAAATTACAAACTATGAAACAAGCTTAAATTAAGACGGAGGACCGGCTAATTCCGGCCCCCCGTGGAGAGTTATGAGAACAGAATTCCTTCTGTTTGCTCTATCTTAATCTAGGTCTTCTTGGTTGACGTGGCTGTTTATGTCTATCCCTTGGCGGAAGCATAACTTGGCTTCTTCCTTGGAAATGAAGAGTAACTGACTCCACCATTACACTGCCGTTAACACTTAGCTGCAATCGACCCATAGACTGCAGATCCCCCTGGTAGTACGGAATTTGAAAAGAGATATCTCTAGAGTATCTATCCACATACTGTGAATGTCCTACGGAGTGATTGCCTACAATTAAATTTAGGCTCCCACCACTTCTATAGTTGGCTGCACTTGCTCGAACTACAACTGTAGCCAGTTGTCCATGTTTGTTTCCTAGCTGGAAAAGTCTCTTTAATGGAAGTCTTTCATTTTGTAAAAGCTGTCCAAGGTACTTATGCATCGGTCGATTTCCACCATGCCCCCTACCCATTCTAGAATAGACAATTCGGACTTTATCAATACTTATTCTTCCTCTAAAGTTTAAAGACAAATTCCTCAATTTCGTATTGGTATGAAAAACTACTTTTGAGTTGTGGGTGCCAAGATTTTGTGAGTTTCCAAAATGATCTCCACCTAGACTGACGCTACCCCGCCCCCTTGCACTACTAGCTCGAACAACAACCTTATGAACTGTGATCCTTCGCCCTAAATGTCCAAAGATATCTGAGAGAAAAACATTTCCTCTTCTACTATAAGATCCATCATAAAGATCTGCGACGGCTTTTTGTTTAGTAACTTGTCCGTAGCCATTTCCTCGAATGGGACTCCGCTCTACTTTTGCGAAAGTTTCTGCACCAGACAATAAGATGGCGGCAGAGGCTACTATTTTTGTGAAAGTTTTTAGTTTGGTCATTGCTCCCCCTTAGGATCAGTTACAACCTAATAGAGCAATCTGTGTACCAAGTTTTATTGCCTGCCTTTTAAACTTTTTGATACGTATTGGGTTCTATTTGACACCAAATTAAAAAATAAGCCTCTTCCTTACCGACCACTTTGCGCCCAAGTAATTTTTCTAATTTCTATGGGTTGTAAAAAAGTGGGTTAAAGGTTCTTCGATACAGCATATCTAAATTGTTCAAAGCTTTTCCAACTATGTCTCATAGCCCATTCCAGATGCTTAGATTCTATTTTTGTAGCACTACAATATTCCATATAACTTTTCGCCAATTGAAGGCTGGCAAGCACGCGTCGTCTCGACACTCTCTTAGTTTGCAGAGATTTTTCTAAATTATTATCTGCAAGGTACGTTTTCAGCTCGGCATATTCCAACTTAGAGTTTGGACGTTGATGATTCGTGTTCAAAGACTGGTGACTTAGCTGGTTCAACCGATCCACTAAATCTGGTAGAAAGACCTCTTCCCCTTCCGTCCAATTGTCAGCATAATTTAAAACATGAAATCTATCCAATACAGGACCTGAGAGTTTTTCTAAATAATTTCTTCTAGTGCTCAACCTACACATACAATTGTGATCTACCTTTGGATAAAAATCTCCACAAGGGCAAAGATTACTCGTAGCTAACAGCATAAACTTTGCGGGATGTTCTTTTCGGTGTCCAATCCTAGCCACGGCTACAGTACCAGTCTCCATTGGCTCTCTCAGAGCCTCTTGGACTTTCTGAGGGAACTCTAGGAACTCATCCATAATCAAAACCCCTCCATGGGCACGAGTAAACTCTCCCGGAATGGCCTGAGCTCCTCCGCCGATCATGGCTATTGGTGTTGTTGTGTGATGGGGCCGTACTATAGGCCTCCAACTCAACTCATTTCCAAAATAAAATGCAATTTTTTGTAGAACGGAAATCTCTTCCTCCCTAGGAGGCCGGATCAACTTAGCAATATTATCCACAAGAGTTGATTTGCCACTTCCTTTTGGCCCTGCAAAAATAGCCGGGTGCTCACCTATTACAATACATGCAACTAAGTCAGCCAGGTCTTTTCTAATATATATCGGGTCAATTCTTGGTGGGCATTGTTTTAAAAGTTCTTCGTTGGCAGGTTTCTCCTCCCAAAGATTTGCCTCTTTTAAAGAATCCACTTGTAAGCTTTTAAATTTAAGGCCCACCACACTACGTCCCGTATAAACCTCGTCAAAACCTTCCGGTAAACAATTAAGAAGCCCCAACTCCTTGGGGAAATGAATCGTTCCATCTAAACTTAGCTCCCCATAAACCAAAACCTTATCGGTCTGTGGTTTTGGTAGCTCCCCTTTTTCCCAAAGAATAGCCAGAGCAATCGCTAAATCAAGACCTCCAGAGCTCTTTCTGATAGAGTTTGGTCTTAGATTTATAATTGTATTTGATGCCGTTGGAAGACTAAAAGCACTGCGTTTAATTGCAGTTTGAATTTTAGGGATAGATTCCTTAATTAAACTATCTGCCCTACCAATAAGCTCGGTCTTGGCATTGCCATTTACAAAGCGTACTTCGACCTCGACCGGTTTGTATTCGTAATCCTCTTGAATCAAGCTATAAATTTTCATAATTAGCATGAAATGCAATTTATTAAACTACTTCATCTTTATGAGAAACACACAGGCCGTCCGCTAGCTTGAAATACCAAAATCTCTGGTCGGCCAAACAGGATTTTTTGCCACAATTTTATGTAAATAATTTAGCCTTTCTTATACATTTACTACAAAAAATAGAAACTAGATCACATTGATTGAAAGTGACGACGGAAATTGATACCCGTTTAATAATACCACTAAACCATTTAACTAGGATTTGCCATGAAATCTATTGCACTAAGTTTTATTTTATTCCTCGCCGGAATTTCAGCCAATGCCGGAAATGCTACAATCGACTGTGATTGGGATCTATATCTGAAAAATAAAGCAGAGAATTATATTAAAACTGCTACCCATAGCTTTAAACATGAGCTTGGTACGGATCAAGAATTGGCGCTCCCTAAAAGTTTTCATCATGCACAGGCCAACATCTTCTCTGAAGAAGAGGACTTCGGTACATTTATGCTTTATATAGATAGTCCTCTCCTATCTCAGTTAGCAAATAGTGATACGATAGAAATAGCTATGAACCCAGGAAGTGAAGAGCTACCCATTACCTCAGAAGCAAAGTTGGGCGTAGTTACATTGACCAAGGACATAGTATTAAACTACATCAGTGTTTTTAGTTGTAAGTAAATCAAAATATAAGAACTTCAAATTGATGCCTAGCTATCCAGGACCTATCATTTTAGGCTTGGTAAAGGCGGGCATTAATTTAAACTCAGACAAGCTTTCTGCTCAAAGACCCCGTACCTACCTGGTATCCTGCGCTATATAAATAAACGTTTTAATATTTAATTGAATTCCTAGCTCTCAGCAAACTCCACCTATATTGGCGGCTCATAACTTGCTCTATGTACATGTAAGAACAGAGAAATGAGTTTAAAACTAGACGAAATCAAAACAAGAGCACTTTGAGCTCTTCGGGTTCGGACAGTTTTAGGCGTTTGTGACAATTTTTGTCAGATTGAGGAACTTTGAAAGCAGCTTTAAAACTATTAACACTATTAATATTTTCATGCAGTGCTTTTGCCACTTCAGATTCATTGGAGTCTATTGAGCTAAAAGCTTTGATCGATCAATCCATGAAAGAGCCCGTAAGCGCTCAACAAAGGATCTCCGATAGTCTAATGTTAGATCCAGAGATAAGAGATAAGGTTTTACAAGCCAGCGTAAAGAGCTTCGTAGATACATTGTGCTACGACAAAGAAATCAATGAACGATTTATTTGGGCGGACACCCACTTGCAAGCCTATCACGGTTGGCTTCATACGGATGAGATAAAAGATAGTTTAGTTGGCCTAGTGGCTCCACATAGATCTAGCAGTGATAATTTTCCCTTAAGTGAAACAGATGCCGATAGATACTGGGCTGGTAAAGTGTTTTCCAGGGAAAAAGAACAAATGATATTTTCAGATCATTTTGTTCGTGAGGTTTACCGCTGTGTTAGAACACCTGAAAACCTTATTTTGTTTTTTGATGATCTAGAAAAGGCAATGGACTTGGGTTATGGGTCCGGATCCGTAGGGGGCGCAGTTACAGCTCTTTGGGGAGTAACAAAAGCTTTTCAGATGGTTTTAAAAGGTGCTGCCTTCACCTACACAGGGTCCACTGGAAAAATGCTTCCCCAACTTATTAAAAGTAAAAAAATACGAAAATATTCAGGCTGGGCTGGTAACAGTTTACTTTGGGGTATAACAGGTATTTTAGCTTATGATGCAGCGGTGGATTTAATTGATGTGGTGGAAAGTAGCCACGATTATAGAGATAGAGCTAATATCGCGGTGGACAAAATTTTCGCAATATACTCTAAGCACCTGGCTCTTCTACAAGACCCTAAAAATAGACAAAACGATACAGAACTTAAAGCTAGAGAAAAAGACTTAGCCTTTTTAATGTCTAGTAAGCCGATTCTAGTCAATAAGTTACTAGCAATATTAAAGCAAAATAAACAAACAGTTTATAAGAAGAATTTGCATGAATCCTATCCAAGCTTGATCGGGAGACTTGACGCGGCCAGAATACTTTTAACTAAAATGAAATATGAAAACAACTATATACATGAGGAATAGAAATGAGATATTTGATTATGGCTTTGATGCTTATCAGTTTTTTAGGCCCGGCAAATGCGCAAGATGACTTGAGCATTTCAGAGATTTCAGACCTACTAAAACACGATCATAATTTAAGTAAAATAAAAGATGCAGCTATCAATGATCTAGTGGATGAAATCATGGAAGTTCAAAATAGACTTGCTCATTTAGCTTTGGTTAAATCGGTATACCAAGAAGTATATGAAGACTTTGGCAAAAACAAGAGTTTCGACCTTTCTAGCTTTAAAAGCAAAATGAGAAATCAGGAAAAAGTTTTAGCTTTCATTGAAATCGGAGGCTACTCAGCAATAGCCGCTTTTAGTGTGCGCTCATTGCATAATATATACATTTCAAAATTAAAATACTTAAGAAATATGGTAGCTTTCCCCGCGGTAGCCTTAGCTGTAGGAAATGTATTAATAGATTCTAAAACGGGTCTTTTGCAGATAGAACCATTATTTACCGATACTATTTTTGATTTTCTTTTCGGTGGAGAGATGGTGGAAAAATACTATAAAAAAGCTCACTCCCTAAACTACAAAAACATTTCAAAAGAAGTTTTATTAAGTAACGAAATCTTGGCCATTGAAGCCCAGCAAGAAGCTGTAGGACAAAAAATGGGTGATTTAATTCACCAGCTGAACAATCTCTACCCAAGCTCCGGCCAAATACTAGCGATAACCACTAGGGCTAAAATTGAAGAACTCAAAGTTAGAGTGAGTGAAAAATTTGAGAATGATAATTATGAAAATTACTAATCTCTTGAGATTGAAACCAATGATAGGTTTCTCGGGTAATAAGAACTTTTTAGTTATGTTCCAAATTATAAAATAAGGAAGAATGAGTAAACCAAAAACACTGATGTTTTTTAACAAAATTTAAATACGTTTTAATAAATAAGATTTTTAGGAGATGATGTGAGATTTTTAACTATAAGCCTACTTGTTATGAGTTTTTCCCTATCCGGCTTTTCTCAGTCCAAAGATTTGTCTATGGAAGAGATTGCTAGTATCATTGAGGAGAATCACGAACGAGCTAAATTAAAAGAAGAATTAATTAATAGAAGTGAAGAGAAAATTCTATCTCTTCATGCTCAGATAGAGCTTCTCCGATTACAATCAGAAATATATAAAAAAGTTATAGCGTCTGAAAACTCCATCCATCCCATCGACATTAAGCATTTTAAAGAAGAGCGATTAAAAACCTATGATTTTTTAGCCAGCTTCGAAGTCTTAGGGCTTGGAGCTTCTGGTCTTTATATGACCTACTCAACAATGAAAAGCATGGTAAAAAATAGAGTCAAGCCTGCTGTCGCCAAACTTTCTGGTATAGTTGCTGTTACCTCCATAATCGGACTCTATCCAGGATATAAAAGTGGATGCGATGGTAATCTAGTTCCAATTTTCCTCGACACCCTTTGGGCAGCTATAACTGGTGGAGAAAATATCGATAGGTTTTATTTTGATGCTAGAGCTATTAAGTCAGAAAATAGTGGAGATAATGCGAATCTTTTAAAAGAGTTAAAAATCATAAACTCTAAAATTCTAAAGCTAAGAAATGAGCTTACTGAGGAAATCAAAATTTACCACTCTCTTTATCCCAATGATTTTCAATTATTTAAAACAACCTTGGAAATGAATCTTCAAGAGTTTTTTACCTATATGTCCAGTGAAGAAAAAGGAGAAAGAAATGAAATCTGTAACTAAAATCTTAATCTTAATGAGCTTTTTGATTGCCCCTACCCACTCCGCTTTCGCTACTGATCCGACGAATATTTCTATTGAGGAACTTGCGGCAGATCTAGAGATGATAGAGCTTGCTAGACTAGAACTGAACGAAGAACTTGTAATGGAATACGTTGACTTACTTTTGCAAGAAAAGTTTGTAAAAGCAGAAATAGCGTCTATTAGAGATATCAAGCTGGCTATCAAAAAAAATGATCCAGAGAAATGGGAAATTGCTGATCGTGAAAGTATTTATAAGTGGAATTTAGAACTCTTTTTAGAAAATTTAATGTCAGCCCCAGTTGAGATAACTGTAAGTCTTATTGCTGGCGCAAAAGCAATCAAGTGGACTAGAAATAATCGGATTTTACGATCCTCTGGTTATGGAGCTATACTATTAGGTACAGTTTTCGCTTTGAGTGAGAATCAACGCTTGGACCAATCAGAAAAGATTTCCTACCTCCCAAACACATACACCTCTAGAATCTATCAATCCTGTATTTCAAACTTTAGAACAGAAGTTGAAATCACTTCCTTAAATCTAATGGATATAATGTTGGATTACGATGAGAAACTTGAACATAGAAAGGTACTTTTATCTTCCATTCAGGAATCCAAGAAAGAAATATTCGCTAAATATTCTGCTAATATTGATGGAGATGCATTAGATGCTGGGATCAATCACTTTTTAGAGGAGGCCTCTATGGTCTATAGTGCTGCTTGGAGACTGATCACGGAACGCTTTGATCCTGAACGATGTGATTCTTCACGATTTAAATAATTATCTTTAATAAAGAGGCGGTTTCAAAACCGCCTTTTTGTTAAGGCACCTATTATAAATAAATAAAATACCGATCCATCGCCTTAAGGTCACAAGCCTTGGCAACCTTCCATTTCTTGCCGGCCAGGCTTTTAATCTTTTGCCTTAATCTAAAGTTTCTAACACTTTTTATTTTGGCTTTTATGTTTAATAGAGGAATCGGATTCCAACTAGAAAAAAGAGATTTTTCTCTAGCCATTTTGGGAGCCATCAATAAGATAGAATTTTCTTGAGAAACTTTCTTTAGATATTCCTCTAAAAGAGAACTACCTTTTGTTTTTTGAATTGGCTCTTTGAAAACAACAATATCTGCCTTGTTCTCTATGGCTTCTTCAACCACCGCAATTATATCTAGAGTGGTTACATTGGCTCCTCCCCCTTCTCCAATAGGAATCTCGCTAATAAGTGTGTCAGCCTCCAGTAAAGTACTTCGAGCATTTAGCTCATTAGATAAAACGTATACTTTTAATCCTTCTGTAAGTAGCGGGTGCAAAGATGTTTTTTTGGCGGATAAAGTAAGACTTCCCATTAATAAAAATACAACAATCAGTCCCTTTTTCACGGTCCCCTCCCATAGACAAACCAATCCTTGGCTTGTTGCGGTTATTAAGAGCAATAAATAGACCACATCAAAAGGTGGCAAAAAGTCACCAGATCTAGGTGAGTATTTTTATTTAGCAATAAACATACTCATCTAGTTTCTATTATTTACTTATCTTTGGGATAATTATTTTTTTGGTGAGGACTCACTCATGGGGTGATGCTTCTCAATTTCATCCAGCATTTTGTTAGTACTTACGGAAGTGTATATTTGAGTCGTTTGTAAACTAGAGTGGCCCAGTAACATTTGGATACTCCTTAAGTCAGCTCCACTCTCTAATAGTGCCGTTGCGCACCCATGTCTAAATTGATGAGGACTTACTGCTTCCTCAAATCCTGCTCGAGCTGACCAGGCACTCAACCAGCGCCAAATATCAACCCTACTAGGTCTTTTCCCGCGATCATTTATTAAAATAGAATTTACCGGATGCGATTCTTTAATCAAATTAGGACGAACATACTCAACATAGTCTTTAAGCTCAGACAGCAGTTTCGTGTTCAGAGGAACCAAACGCTCTTTACCACCCTTACCAAGTAGCTTAATATAAGCCTCAGACAAATTAAAATCAGAGAGATCCATAGATATCAACTCGGAAACCCTGCAACCCATTCCATAAAGTAAAAGTAGAGCAATTTGATTTCGAGCCGTCTTATATTTATTCTCAACTTGAGCGGATTCAAAAAGTTTGAAAAACTCATCCTCTGTGATGGGTTTAGGTAAACCAACCTTCACCTTTGGCGGCTTAAGCTCTCGTAACTCAGGGCTCTTCCTACCGTTGGCTTCACAGTACTTAAAATAGGTTCTAAGAGAACTAATACATCTAGCCTGAGATCTTTCAGATAACTTTCTCTTTTTCATAAAAGCGTAGAAACCAGAAACACTACGCTGTCCTGGCACCTCGCTCTGATATTCATTGTAAAGCTCTAAGTCACGACGGTAGGCCTGGATCGTATTTTTAGATCTACCGCGGACATGTTCAAGTTCATCAAAGAAGTCTACCCATTTATCTAACATACAAAAATTATGTTACAGCTTAAAGAGCTCTGCAAGAAGTTAAATGGCAAATGCTTATTTTTTAACCCTTACTCCCAGCGCTTTATGTAATCTCGGGCAATGTTTTTTTCTTCTTCGCTATACTCTTCCACTTCTAAAAATTGGTTTAAGTAGCTAAGCGCTTGAGCTGTTCGTATTGAAAATAAGGACTCAAGTATTTTAGGAATAGCAAATGATCTATGATTACTATAATCCTCTTTTTGGTACTCCACCAATAGTGTCTCTCCGATGGCCTTCGATACTTGATCTTCTTTCAAAACTGAAAAACCAAATGCAGCCCTTGCCCGATAGTTACCACGCTTATCTGATAGATAGCTTTTGTACTCCTCATAGGCCTGAATTCCAATCAACTTAGCTAAAGATCGTAAATTAAAGCCAAAAAAGTAACTTCCCTCTTTGTCTCCCAATTGAATCAGCTCTCGAAGCTTTGTTGTAATATCAATACCATTTTCTGCCATTAGATCAGCTAGAGGAACCACAATATCATATAGCATGGTTTCTTTTTCTAACATCTGTATTAAATCCGGGGTAAGACTTTCCTTTTCAGTTTCACTGAGCTTCTTACCTGTCAAACCCTGTAAAATAGCCAGGCGTATGTCACTGGCCTGCTCGCTAAAAGGTTGAATAGAGGCCTTTGAAAGCACAGGCAGAAGATCTAAATACTTCAAACCATAAGTAACAAGACTGGCCTTAACCCCTATCCTAGTGGTGTTTTTTTCAACAAGAGTGGACCACTCTTGAAAATCAAGAGCCTTCTTTCTTCCAAGATCATCCAACAGCAATTTACTAAAAGCTGAGGAAAGCTCGGAGTTTGCCAATAGCCACTTACTAACTTCAGGCAAATAGTCCAAAGTCATTTCCGCAGGAAGTTCAAGGAGAGGGTCTATAACTGTATATATTCCTGGTTCGACTTCAAAGTTCATGACGGGGGAATTCATCACAACAAGGGATGAGGACTTTGACTTATCTTGAGCATGAAGTTCGACAGGAATCTTCAATGTATACGTTCCAACATCCACGGAGCTTGTTTGTTCAATTTTAAATTTTTGAGTAGAGGTCTGAGTTACTTTAATCTGAGGTCTTCCCTTTTTAAAAATATACTGATTAAAAAACCAAGTAAAATCTTCTCCGGTGACTCTCTCCAAATGACGATGGAAATCGCTGGTAAAACCTGCTTTCATGTACAGTTTGTTATCCAAAAGGTAATCTGTCATCGTTTTAAAAAACAGTTCGTCTCCCACAATAACTCTAAGGTAGTTCAAAACTATACTACCTTTATCGTAAGTTACTGTGCCCATTGGACCGAACATTTTATCTCTTGGAGAGCTCTCATAATTTACAATTGGACCTAACGCACCATTGACCCTTTCCGTTCCAAAGTACCTATTTTTTCTCTCTTGTAGAAACTTTACGTAAGCCACTTGGCCTTCATTATATCTGATGTAATCTATTTGAGAAAAGGTGGCGAAGGACTCATTTAACCACAAGTGATCCCAATCACCACAAGTAACGGTGTCACCAAACCAATGGTGAGCAAGCTCATGGAGTGCTATTGTTTCACCTTGCTCAGAAGGTAAGGCCGTAGAATCAAATGTAGTTGCCGTAGTGTGTTCCATCGCACCACCCACCATGGCTCTTGTTCCTGTAATATTGTATTTTTCAAAGGGGTATTTAAAATACCTTTTTTCAAAGTAATCTAACATCTTAGGTGTCTCTTTCATTACCTCGAGACCTTTTTCTCCTGCCGCTTCATCATACCAGTAGCTTAATGGAACCCCCTTCCAAACGTCCTCATAGACCTTAAACTCACCTATCACGATACTTATTAGGTAAGTTGGAATAGGGTCTCTCATGGTGAAACTATAAGTTGAATAGCCATCTACATTGTCCATCTGACTATTTAAGGTTCCATTGGTCATCAACATCCAAGGCTTAGGAATATGGGCCAGCATCTCATACTTAGCCTTATCCCCAGGAAGATCATGAGCTACAAACCAGCTTCTAGAACGGAGAGGTTGAGTAAAACTTGCTATCTGAGTTATTTTCTCATCTTCTCTATGAGCTGTGAGTGCTGGGTTACCTTTGAGTTCTACCTGATAGAACACTTGCATTTTATAAGTTTTATTTTTACTAAATTGCGTATTAGAAAATATACTTAACTGAGCTTCGTTGTGAAAAAACTTTTTCATATTTCCATTAAGATTTACCGAATGAATCTTAAGTTCATCCCCTGCATCAAAGCTAATTCTTTTACGATCTGTGTTGGTTTTAAACTGGATCTCTTGAGAGAAATCAATACTCTCTCCATCCTTTGCTACAATCATTTCTATTTTATAGGAAAGCACATCGATACCAGAGCTGGTCTTAGTCCAAGATTTTTCAAGGCTATTAGGTTTCCAGATCTCTGCTGCTGGAAATCCATCGTTTAGATTTTTAAAATCTATGGTTGTGGCGTTTGCAACACCCAATAAAAAAATAGTGAATACTAATGTAGATAGAAACTTCAAATTGCCCCCTAAAAAGTTTGATACTGAAAACTAATCAGTTATCGAACCAATGCCAATAGATGG
>JBGCGH010000021.1:0-66938 GCA_045110695.1 Bdellovibrionales bacterium
CCTCTGTTTTTTTATTAAAAACAGTGATATCGTATTCGTAAAGAACCTCAGTCAATTCACTTTCAATAGTTTTTACCCACCAAGACATCACTATTCATACAAAAATAAAAATAAGATTCTTCATAAAAATAACCTTTTCATACATAAAACCGTGATCAGTACTTTTTCAAAAACTACAAACTTTCTCTTTTGCACGCTTAGAATACAGCAGGTAAAATAGTCGTGCCAGCTTCTTTTTTAATTAAAACATTACTCAGCCAAGTGCCTTACTCCAATAACCTCGATGGCTCTCAATAGTGCTTTGCTCGATTAAGCAGATCATTATATGTATGTTCCAATTTGAAGACCACCTCTAAAAAAGAGGTAAAATGGAAAAAGAAAACCCCAAAGGCCTACTAAGTGGATTTCTAAAATGATAGAAATTTGGATTTCTTTCTTTAAGCTCACTTATATAAATGACACATAGATTTCAATTGGTGTTTTTGATATTCAATCCTGCCTTCATCTATCTATTATATCCTACTCGTTATAAACCCCTTGAGTAATAAACCTACTTGGGCCTGTAATTATACGTTCAAATTTTTTACTCAAAAACTCTCCGAACGATTACGCGAACATATTTTCGAATCATCGGTGTGGATAACTTTGCTTTGTAGCTAAAAACGCAGTGAATATCACTCAAGTGGAAACAAAGGTCCTTCACTCATAAACTGTTCGAAGAATGGTAACCAACCCAGTGCTTGAAGTAGCACTTTTTGCTCGTTGGGAAGCCTCAATAAAAGTCTCTCGGTTTCAACTCTCGTGATAACCCCTCTTAGCAATTTATTTTTTACAAATTAAAGTCAGGTCTCTAAACTTTTAGAATTATTCATTCCTACGATTATCATTGTACTTCTTGTTAAAGTTTACACATTCTAATTCCCTTAGATGCCCGTACCTTGAATTGAACTTATTCTATTCTTTTTATCTTATTTATACTCTTCATTCAATCAAGTACAATAGAAAGCATCCAGGCTTGGTACATTAATTGCTGTGTAGAGAGAAAAAACAAATCTTTAAAGGAGAAAACTGTGAAATTTCACAAGCTTATAATGGGTATTTGCTCCGGCATTTTAATTTTTGGATCAAATCCTGTTAACGCAAGCACACCTGACCCCTCAATTACTGACGTGGTTACTGTTGTCGGAAAAAGACCTAAGCCGTCACTGGGCTACGCAAATATACTTATAGCGGAGGCCATGGGGATGCTACAACAAGCGGGCTTGAGTAATATTGAATTACAGATGGCATATTATGATTCTCAGGGCGAGAAAAACCTATTAAGCTCTGTGGATGTGATTGCAGTAAAGCCTAAGCTTGAGACGGATAATCTCGAACGTGCTGCCGCTTTGGCAGCAGCTGAGGCAGCAAAAGCATTAGCAATTCAGACAGCAAAGGCTTTACCACAGCTCACTCGCCAAGAGGCACTAACCTATATAGTGAACGAAGCCGTTAAAAGTGAATCAAAAGTTGGAGCCGTTTATGTAATGTGGGGCTATATGGAAGGTTACAAGCAAGTAGCTAGAGAACGCTCTAGTCTTAATGGTATAAATCGCGAATTAAATAGTAACGAATACTGAAACAATATATTTTAGAAATATATCGAGAAGGATTTTTCCTTCTCGATATATAAAGACTTTTGATTTCTAAAACAAATTTAACATCTTTCAAAGTTTTCTTTTGACGAAAAAAGTTGGAATAGATTTGGCTTCTGAAAAGAACAGTCTTATGAGAATATAGTGATTGCTAGGAACCCCTAGTTAAATACAAATCTCCGGGTACTATTATAACTTCAATAATGCCTCCGGCTACACCACCGAGTTCCTACAAAATAAATTAAAGAAAGATCTTAAATATTGTCTTATAAGTAGACGGGCCTAGGTAAATATTATACCCACTGCTAGTTTTTATTGAGATACTTACCGAAATCACCACATCACAAGCTAAAAACTATCCACAGCTTAATGGCAAAGCCCTTAAACAAGCTATTCAGTGGCTCTCAGAAAAAAGAAATACAAAATGAACGAAGCCTCTTTAAAAGCAAACCTAAAAACTCTGTCTAAAGAAACTGATAAAACCTTTAACGAACTATTTAAACAGCTTATCTTTGAAAGGTTCTTGGCAAGAGTCTCTCAGTCATCACATAGAAACAGCCTAATATTTAAAGGTGGGCTATGTTTGAGGCAATATGTAAAGTCAAACCGTGAAACCAAAGACCTTGATTTTCTGATTAAAAAAACAAGTGTTGAGAAAAATAATATTGAATCCATATTCAATGAAATCGCAGACCTAAATTTAGAGGACAAATTTCAGTTCCAAAAAACAGCTCTCTCGGAGCTGGAAGTAGAACTCAAGAAGTACCCTGGTTTTAGAATAAAAATGCCTGTTCTTATGGGCAATATGAAAGATAGCTTACAGATTGATATCGGGGTTGGCGATTTTGTCCAAGAAGAGGAGCTACAAGTTGTCACTTTGGATTATAAGGATGCCCCCCTATTTGACGAAAAATCTATAAGCGTTTTAGCCACCCTCCTGAGTACATCTTCTCAGAAAAGCTCCAAGCTATTATAGAGCTAAAGGCACTCAATTCTCGAATGAAGGACTATTTTGATTGCTATGTGCTAATAAAACAAAATGTGATGAACATAGACAAGGTCAAAATGGCCCTCAAGAATACATTTGAGCAAAGACACACAGAATTAGCCCCGGTAGAGGACTATAGCGTTGTGCTTGAACAGCCATGGCAGGCTTTTGCAAGAAAGGTCGAAAATACGCCTGTGAGCCTTTCCGATATCATTAGCACCATTAATAATTATATCTCCGACCACAAGCTCAAAATAAAATTCATCGTAAAATAAGAGAAGAGGTAAACAATCTTATAATTGTAGAAGCTCCAAGAAGCATTGGAAAATCACATCACGCTTTAGATAATGAGCCAAATGAGCATAAAATAATCCAGGAAAACAATTCATATTCTTTAGAGGGACTAAAAGTATCGAAAGCAGGTGTTGCTGAGGTTGGTGACACTTTTAACGTTGGTCAAATCAAATACCCAATTGAAAAAATTTGGGAGTAACTAACTTCCTAGGCTTAGGCTTTTAGGTAGCGGAATCTTCCCGCCACCTAAGAAGATTCAAATTTACTTTTTCTTTTGAAGCTTTTTCAGCTCTTCAATAAAGCAGTACTACGAGCGACTAATTGTCGGCCAAATATTCGTCATAGGTTGTATACTTATCGTCCTTAACACCGTTGCCATCTATTTCGATAACTCTGTTAGCAACGGTTTGGATAAACTCATGATCATGAGAGGTAAAAATAAGTGTACCCTTGTAACGTATAAGTCCATCATTGACTGCCGTTATACTCTCTAAGTCTAAGTGGGCTGTGGGACCGTCTAAGACCACAACGTTCGCTCCCGATAACATAAGCTTTGAAAGCATACATCGAACCTTCTCACCACCCGATAAGACGGAAGGGCTCTTCATTGCATCCTCTCCAGAAAAAAGCATTTTACCGAGAAATCCTCGGACAAAGGATTCATCTTTTTCTTCCGAGTACTGTCTTAGCCAATCAACGAGGTTGCCTGCCTTTTCTTGAAAGTATTCTGAATTATCCAAAGGTAGGTCCGCAACTGTTGTGGTTACTCCCCAGTTGTAAGTCCCTCGATCAGCTTCTTCTCGCCCAGCCAAGATTCTGAGGAGAGTTGTTTTTGCCAAATCGTTGTCTCCAAGTAAAACGACTTTATCACCTTTTTTAAGAGTGAAGCTAACGTTCTCTAGAGCCTTTTCTCCACCAATGGTTTTAGATAAACCTTCTACTGTAAGAATATCTCTACCCGCTTCTCGCTTTGGTTCAAATTGTACAAATGGATACCTGCGAGAGCTCCTAGGTAAGTCCTCAATATTAAGTTTATCAAGTTGCTTTTGTCTGGAGGTGGCTTGCTTACTTTTAGAGGCATTTGCACTAAAGCGCTGAATAAAAGACTTAAGCTCCTTGGCTTTGTCCTCTGATTTTTTATTTTCGGCCGCTGAAAGTTGCTGAGCAAGCTCACTGGACTTTCTCCAAAAATCATAATTGCCCGTATAAGTAGTGATCTTACAAAAATCGAGATCGGCGATATGAGTACAGACTTTATTTAAAAAATAACGATCATGCGATACCACGATTACCGTGTTATCAAAGTTCATTAAAAATTCCTCAAGCCACTGGATAGCCTTTATATCTAAATGGTTTGTAGGCTCATCTAAAAGCAATATATCTGGCATGCCCATTAGGGACTGGGCGAGGAGCACCTTCACTCTCTCATCGGGCTTAAGATCTTGCATAAGTGACTCATGCAAACTGCTAGGAATACCTAGGCCTTCTAGTAGAGTTCCAGCTTCACTCTCTGCTTCCCAACCGTTTAGCTCAGCAAACTCAGTTTCTAAATCAGCGGCGCGGACTCCGTCCTCTTCATTGAAATCTGGCTTTGCATAAAGAGCGTCTTTTTCCTGCATGATTTTATATAAGCGATCATTTCCCATCATAACCACTTTTAACGCAGCCGCTTTTCCATGGGCAAAGTGATCCTGCTTTAAGATGGAGAGCCTTAGTCCACCCGCTAAATCCACGGTGCCCGAGCTCTGCTCTATTTCCCCTGAAAGGATCTTTAAGAATGTTGATTTACCGGCCCCATTAGCTCCGATAAGACCATAACAGTTACCAGGCGTAAACTTGACGTTAACGTCATCAAATAATTTACGGCCTGAAAAGCTCAATGATAGATTTGTTGTACTGATCATAATATCTCTCAAAAATCATAGGTTAAAGTATTGCTGGAAATAGCATGTAAACATCATTTCTGCCAGCTCATTACCTACAAATTTTCTGGGGTATCGCTGTAGCCCATAGCTAATCTATAACACCTCAGTGATTTCAAAAGGGCGACAGACCAAAAGAAGCTATGGAAAAACTGTTGCGTTAGATTATAGCTTCTACACTGCCACCTAAGGCGAACCATGTGCATTTAACGTATTAGCTTTCCGATGGGTGGCAGGCTGGATTCAACATCCCGGTGCAACTTACTTGATGTGATCTGATCCTCAAACTTGGTCAAATTAAAAATGTCTATTCGTAAAAGCTATTCCGAAACCTGACTTTAGATATTTTTCTAGCCGATGAGACTTTGTAGGGTCTCCGAGCCACACTAATACACGATATTTCCACGGCATATATTTTCTAGTGTGGTTTGATTGGCCCGAGTTGTGTTGGTGGAGCCTGCGCTTAGGATTTGATGTTTTGCCGGTGTAGAGTTTTGTGGGGTCTGCTTTAGATTGGAGAATGTAGATGTACATGGGAGAAGACTTGCCTTTAAATCCAAAAAAGTTTTTCCAGGCCTTAAGAAAAGTCTCCTGTACAAGATCATCAGTACACTCCGGCCCAACCATCCAGTAAATCGTTTTTCTTACGTGTTGATTTTGTTCATCATATAGCTGCTTAAACAAAGCTAGCCGGTCCTTTTTTGAAAGACCGACTCGTTTTGGAAAAGCTTCAAGTTTTAAGCTCATAGTTTTAATACCCATTTATCCGTCAGAGCCCTTTCTCATTCCTCTTCGACCTTTACGGCGATCTTTATGTTTTTTGTGAAGTTCAGCAAATTCTTTTCGTTGCTCAGGGGTTAGTATTTTTAGCAACTTAACTAAATTTTCAAAACGATTATTGCTATGAGCTGTTCGAATCTCCTCTAACTGTTTACAAACTGCAACCTTTAATTGCGGATAGATGAATTAAATAGTGACCTGAGGGGTTAGCCCTAGTTGTCCGCCCTCTTTTAGCTTACCCAACCAATTCCCGGTTGTGATAATGAACATAAATATCGATATGATCCTGTAATCTAGCAGGGGCTTTGGTCGTAACCCAGGTTCTCCGGATTAAGCGAGACACCCGATACCTCAGCATTGCACAAGTATGGTTCAACGAAAACAGTGGATCAAAGCCCCCAGCCTTTAGCTCTCCCTGACCCACTACACATCCTCGTCTTCCTTTAAAAGTGATATGAGTGGCTTTGGGGAAGAACTTCTTAATACTCTTGGGGTAATGAGGGTGTTCGTCCGTTTCAAATAGTACTTCTGGATCGAGTACTGTTAAGAGCTTCTCTAAAAGTTTCTCTCGCTGCTTTTTTCTACCATCCTCTCTGTAGCCATATTTTTTTCTAGATTTGACTGCGATTAGCCCTTTAGCTGGCATTCTGGACACATTAGCCCCAAGGATTATTCTTCTTTTCTTTTGAACGGCTATCGTTATAGAAAGAGGTTTTAGCTTACTATGCTCAAAGGTCTCCATATCATCAAATTGAACCTCAAGGAGGTCTTTTAGGCTTTCGATTCTTTTGTTTTCCATGAGACGAGCTTTATTAGCCAGGAAATCTAGCTTTCTTACGACTGTATTATAGGTAATGTTTAAGTTCCTAGCGATACTTCTTAGGCTGGACCCTGTACAGAGCTCTCTTTCCACCTGCCCGTGTATTTTTCTCTTCCTCATTCGGTAACGAAGCTGAAAGGTGGCATCTGAAAATTCTTTTTTACAAAGTGTACAGCGGTACCTTTGTATCCGACGGGAGCCGGATTTAAAGAATCCATTCCGGATAAAAAGGGTTTCAGAGCTATTACAGCGGGGGCAATGTCGGTCCATACTGGTGTAGGGAGCAATTCCTGAGCCAAGACTTGGGCTTAGCGCTTGGTATCCGCAATTAAGGGTGGCAGTTTAAACTGTTTATGGGCTTTGCGCATCTCACCTTCGTTCAGATCAACGATAGCTTGATGCATGGATTCTTTTAGTCCTTTACGTTGTTCTTTATTGGCCTCTCGATCTTTTTGTTCAGCGCTAAGATCCAGTTCTTTCATCATCTTTTTATGTATGACACTCTTGCCTCCGGGGCCGCCTCTCCTCGCTCCGGCATTAGAACCAATTGCCAGAGCTATTAATAGAGCGAATGTGTATCTACCGATTATCTTAGTATTCATGATAAATCCTCCTTTATGGATTATTCTTACTTAGTTAGACGGAAGAGCTCTGTAAAAGATTCGGGTTTTTTTGTAGAATAGTGGTTCTCAAATAAAGGAATGGATCCACAGCCTATCGAGTAAAGCAGTAAGTCCCTGATTCCTCTAAAAGCCATGCAAGCAAAATAACTACGCCCCAGGGTCAATTAAAGTTCATCAAATTCACTTGTATAGTGAATGGTTCCTGATAAGCCATCTAAGCCCTTATCAGAGATAGGTTTTGCCATAAAAAACTCATCTGGAACATCATACTTAGATCTGATACCAAAACTAGGAAGCGAAGGCCTATATCCAAACTTAGGATAGTACTCCTTGTGCCCTAATAAAAAGATAGCATCATAACCCATGGCCTTCAGTTTCTCTTCTGATTTGTTTATTAAACTTGAACCCACACCTTGTTTTTGAAAACTGGTCGCCACTTCCATTGGGCCCAATCCGGCTAATTTACGTTTACCTTGCTGTTCAATGCTCATGGGGCTGAAGGCAATATGCCCCACAATTTTGTGGTCTGCTACGGCTACCATAGATAACAATAGTTTTTTGGATTCTCTGAGAGCATCGACCAGGCGAGCTTCCGCATCCGTTTCGAAAACCGACTTATTCAGCTCAAATATTTTTTCAGAGTCTCCAGACAACTCTTCTCTATATTCAATTTTCAATCAGTCTCCTAAGCCACTGGCCGTTCGAAATACAGGCCCTTGAGTCCGTTGTGTTTATGTTTAACTTCACCTTTAGGCTTGATTCCTAAAGACTCTGCCAACTTGTGAGCTGGACGATTTTCAGGGGAACAGTGAGCCCTTACCACCACTTCCCCTTGAATGCCTTTAAGCAATGAGGACATAGCCTTTTTAGCGTAAGCCTTCTTAAAATAATCTTTATTTATAAAATAGTAACACCCAAAAACTCCCTCTCCATAGGAAGCAAAGCCCACAGAGCCAATGTACTCATTGCTATTTTTGAGGCAAACTGCAAAAGACTCAATAGGTTGACCGCCATCATACGAACCCAGGACGAACTCAAAAAGTTCAGTCGCCCCTTCTTTAGTTTTTTGTTCTTCTGTAAAAGCGAGGTACTTTGTCCTTTCTGCATCCAACATAAATTCAAGAAACTTTGATAGGTCATCCTTCTCAAGCTTACGTATCACTAAACGTTCAGTTTCGATGGGTAGTTTGTGAAGGGCAATTGTGTTTGAAGACATGCCTATCCTTGAAAAAAAGTTGGAAATTTCTAACCAACATTCGTGGTTCCGTTCTCAGCCGAACGCTGGTAGCTGTTGCTAAGTGCTTGATTCCTCGTAACACCACGGAACCATGAGAGTACAGTCGAAAAATAAAAAGTATAATAATTTCAAACACTTAATCGGCTTTCATGGTTTCAAAGTTGGTGGAGGCGGCCGAAGTCGACACCGTGAATTACTATATGCTTAGTGAACTAGAAAATAAAGAGAAATAACCGAGCGGCTACAACACAATTATATCGAGTTTTATTGATGTATTTTGATATTAGTTAAAAAGACCTGGCTGTGAGCGACCACCATAGACATTGATCGTTGGTGGAGATTCAATTCTGTACCCCATACTTCGGTAAGCTTTAACTCGCTTTCTAAACATGGAAAGAGTTAGGCCTGACCATGGGTCAACGTAATCGTAAATTCTAATCTCATCTTTACCTTCAACGGGGCGGTGGATTCGGCCGGCATATTGAATTACTTTTCCTCGGAAAGCGACCGGCATTGCTAAAAACAATGTATCCAGAACTGGTAAATCAAACCCCTCACCAATAAGTGAACCAGTGGTTAAAATACAAACTGGCTTCTTACTATCAAGTGAAGAATGAATTTCTTCAAGCATCAGTCCTCTTTGTTTTTTAGACAAATTACCATCAAGAATAAACAGATGAGTTTCGGGGACTTCTTTTCCTAAGAGATTCTTTCTCAAGAGCTGAAGATGCTCTTTTCTTTCAGAAATTACCAATGGAACTCTGGCTTCATCTAAGTTATCAATAACATCATCAGCAACAAGCTCTAGCCTTTCTTCATCAGTAATAAGATGGCTCCACACTTGATGGATAGGAGGCTGTGGCCCGGCTTCTTCAGGCATTTTAAAGTTTGAGTTTCTAACAATAACTCTCTTTGACTCGAACTCACTGTCTTGGGCAATCATTTCGTATCGCACGGGCCCTGATTGCATATGTATAATGGCTTGGTGACCATCTTTTCGGTAAGGAGTTGCTGTAAGACCCAAAATATATCGGGCTGGTGATTTTTTAAGTATGGATTCAAATGTAAAAGCTGCGATATGATGACATTCGTCTACAATGATTTGCTCATATTTATCCAAAAATATTTTAAGATCCTTATCTTTCAACTTGTTAATTGTCTGCATCATAGCAACATCAATTTTACCTTGAGGCTTTTTCTTTTGGCCATTCATTGTTCCGATTTTTTTGGTATCGAAATTAACAAACTCAGAAATCCTCTCTTTCCATTGTTCAAGAAGTGGTGCTCTGTGAACTAATATCAGTGTCGGAACTTTTCTCTTAGAAAGAATTGCACAGCCCATGACTGTTTTACCTGAGCCGGGAGGAGCAACCAATACTCCGCACTCATGCTGAATAACTTCCTCGACAGCTCTCTTTTGCTCCTTCTTCAGTTTACCTTTGAAGGAGACTCTAAATTTCTTGTGAATTTCTCTATTGTCAGCAAGCTCGAATTCCGCGCCAGCATCTTCACAGGTCTCCTCAACTTTTTCCACAAGACCACTGGGCAGGATAAGATTACTACCCTCTAAGTTTCCACAAAATATATACTTTGGAATATTCCAAGTTGAAAATCTCATTTTTTGCTTTTGGAAGAATTCAGGATTTGCAAATGTGGCAAGTCTCTTCAGAGCTGCCACCAATTTTGAAGGCATGCTCTCAATATTAATATAGAGCTGGGATGATAATCGAGCTTCAATCTTTTGTCCAACGCATTGGTCTTTAATTTCTTCAGTAAGTATATCAAGTGAACTTTCTGACCAAGATTGGTTTTCGTCTTCAACTGCAACATCAGGCTTATCAAAAGACGACGATACTAGATCCACCAGTTTAGATACATCCAGATAACTTAAGATTCTGACTGAAGATAGGTGCTCCCACTGGTCTTCTATGGCTTTTAAATCATCACTAATGAAAATACTATTTTCATTATCTCTTGGTACTTTTTGAAGAGGCAGGGCTATCAGGTTTCCAAAACCACCTTTGGGCATATAATCTTGATTTGGAAAAAAACGATCATAAGATGAAAGATCAAATCTTGGCGATTTCATTATAGCTTTTGTCATAATTATTGATCCCAACTGCCGGGCTAGTGATGCGGGAATAAATTCTGAGAAAAATATCCATGCATGCCCACCATTGCCTGAGCGAGATCTTTCAACTAAGACATCAATACTGAGCTTTTCAGCTTCTTGTTTAAAAAGAAAAACATCTTGTTCCCAATTGTCGTCGTCAAAATCTGTAGCAAGGAATTTACAACTGTCATCTGTTCTAATTGTATAGGTTCCAATCGTCGTTTTTTCCAGTTAGGTGCTCTGACAAAGATTTTTGATCAAGTCGTCTAAAAGCTTTACTGGGGCAGTCGGTACATTTAACTTTTGGTTTGTCACAAACTCCACGCACCCACTCATTAGTGCAAACTGGTGAATAACCTTTTTTGCCAGATTTTTTGTTTTCCCAATATTTGGGAAAGACATCTGTTCTGCAACCAAAGAGCTTTAAAAAAAGATCAACTTTTTCATTGGGCATAACGGGTGTGCTGGGTGCTACTCGGTGACCAATCGGAGAACGAACAGTTTCTTCAACGTTCTGTTGGCTCTGCAATAACGCAAGGTCGGTAAGAAGTTGTTTTTTCTCACCCTCAAGCTCCTTGAGCCTTTCTTTTATTGTTTCAATTGATCGATCACTCATATTATCCCTAAATTATTAGGTGAGTTTTATCACTGTTGAGCCCTTAGGAGTAGGAAGAGTGTCAGGATCAAGGTCTTGGAATATTCCAAGCATCTATAGGGTGTGTCTCATGCTGGTACAACTAAGCTATATCTCCATCTATCTGAATATATTTAGTTATATTTACATATTTTATTTAAAAAACTCACTTCACTTCATTGAGTGTTTATATTAAAATGACAATATGAAGTCAATGACAGAATTCAAGAAACTAGAGCCACTTCTCCTGAAACCTCTTTTTAGAGCGAGTGAGGCAAATGAGCTTGGCGTGAGTACGAGTTTGCTCGCCTATTATATCAAGCAGGGCCTCATTGAAAGAGTTGCCAGAGGAGTTTACAGGAGTCCAGGTGTAACCCCAAATGTAGACTTCATGTGGGAAGACCTGGTGACAACGGTAAACAGTATTCCAAGCGGAGTTATTTGCCTTACCTCAGCTCTCTCAATTTACGAACTGACTGACGAGATCCCCAGAAAACATTGGATAGCAATTCCTAACTCAACAACGGCTCCAAAAAGAAAAAATATTAAAGCGGTACGTATGAGAGATATTAAAACTGAAATGAAGATAATGTCTTTGGGCGAAGAGAAGGTAAAGATTTTTTCCATTGAAAGAACTCTTGTTGATTCCTTTCGTTTCTTGAGTAAAGAAGTAGCTATAAAAGCTTTGAGAGCTGCCATCAAAGGCGACAAAAAAATAGACCTTAAAAAACTTCAATCCATAGCAAAAAAGCTAAGAGTTGATATTAATCCTTACCTAATGACGGTGACGACATGAACGAACAATCACTAAAAGAAAAATTGAGATCAATTGCTAATAAAAAAGAAAGCACATTCCAAGAGGTCTGGAAAAAACTTGTTCTTGAAAGGTTTCTTACAAGATTATCAAAGTCACCATGTTCTGATAAATTTATTTTTAAAGGAGGCTTACTTCTCTCTTACTACCTTGAGATAGGTCGAGAAACTAAAGATATAGATTTCCTTGTGACTCAAGTAAATGCTAATGAAGATCAAATAAAATTTCTGCT
Organism: Bdellovibrionales bacterium; assembly: GCA_045110695.1. Classification (GTDB taxonomy): domain Bacteria; phylum Bdellovibrionota; class Bdellovibrionia; order Bdellovibrionales; family UBA840; genus JBGCGH01. The sequence goes on from JBGCGH010000021.1 coordinate 12,092, forward strand.
GGTGGAAGTAGCTGATGTCACCGTTGACGATGGCTTTAGCTTTTCATTTAATAAGATAGATCAACTTGACCAGGTACATATGAATTACCCGGGTTACAGAGTGAAAATGAATACAACCTTTGGAAACATGAAAGATACCTTACAAATTGATGTTGGCGTCGGCGATAAGGTCACCCCGGGAAGTCTTGATATCCCCCTAATTGACTATGAAGGTGGCCCATTATTTGACGGGACGATTGCCTTGCAAGTTTACCCAACAGAAACCATTTTTGCTGAAAAATTAGAAACTTTGATTTATAGAGGGGCTGCCAATAGTCGAATGAAAGATTACCATGATCTACTGTTCCTCTGTGAAAGCAATATCCTGAATGTCAGCGAGACTAAAAGACAAGTGGATACCACTTTCTCTCATCGTAAAACAAAAAAGTTATTACCAATTGAGTTTGTAACTGATGACATCAATAAATTACAAGGACATTGGGAAAGGCATCTTAAAACGCTAACAACTGAGGTGTCGAAGAAATTACCATCAAGCATAGTTGAAGTGATCACATCTATTAATACATGGATAGAGACAGCTGGAATCTCCTAAAAAATTAAGTAAAGTCCTTCTGGAAACTTCCAAGATGAGCATAGAAAAATGATATAACTGTTATTTTACAGGAAGAAAAAGTGAGGCCTCGAGCCCATCTGAATTGTTTAATGAAATGCTGCCATGATGAAGCGCTGCAACTTCTTTAACAAAAGGGAGTCCAAGTCCAGTGCTCTTCTTAGTTCCATTTGGGCGCTCAAGGGAGTAAAATTTATCGAAGACCTTATCTTTAGCATAATCAGGAATGCCGGGTCCTGCATCCCTAACCCTAACCACAGCGCCTTCTGGTGTATCTTCAGAAACCAAAGATACTGTTGTATTCAAATCATATTACGATAGCAAGGATACAGCATGAAATTGAATATGTCGCAGAAAAGCTGATCAAGGAAAAGTCTGTAAAATTGATTTCAGAATATAAATATCGTATCGAAAGTTTAGAATCTGAAATTGAGCTTTTGGCTAGCATTATCTTCGATTTCGAGAATATAGGAACCAAAGATTTGGCCAAGTCTAAAGAAATTATAAGCAGAATCGAAAATGAAATTAAAAAGGCAAAATCTAAAACAAAGAAAAAGAAATCAAGAAAGCAGGCTTAGCCCACGCTCTGCAAACTGGGCTTTGCGATCTTCTTTATAGATCATTGATTTAATTGTATTCACCCGATGCTCAATCCACGACACCGCCACAAGATCAGGATCATCTTTAGAGTTGATTTCCTTTACTTGATTCAGAAGAGTTTCTAGCTCTTCTTCTAATTTGAATAGTTCGGATCGAGTCATTCTTTTCATTGGGAACGGGATAACATATTTAAATCATTTTTCACGTTGTTATTTGATAATTCGTATATCGGATGCATGGTTCCACTCTTAGCTGAGCGCTGGTTCAGATTTCTAAGTGCTTGATTCCTCGTAAAACCACGGAACCATGAGAGCATGGTTAAAAATTAAAAAACCTAATAATTTTAAATATTTAAACCACTTTCATGGTGTCAAAAATGGTGGAGGCGGTGAGGCCCTTGCAAGTCATTGATATCACGTTGCCTGAAATCAAAACAACTACAAAAGACGACGGTTCTGATCATCATAGGACTGCGATAAGAAATAGAGCAGAAGTTATGAATGATCCTATCGTGCGAATGTGATTCCAGCGAGTCCAACCTTTGAGATAAATCTTCCAGTAAGCCTTGGCTTCATCAGAGTTTTTATCCATTTTATCCAACTTTTCGTTCATCGGGACATTGCCTCTAATAGTCACCAGAATTACTGAAAGAAGATACGTCCCAGTAGCTGAGTAGGTAAATGAATCATTCACATAGATTGAAGCTGCTATAGTAATTGGTGCTAAGCCTAAAAGATTAGTGAGGAAGATAGATCGAAAGACGGTTCTGTTTAAGCTCTGCATACAGTCAATAGCACTCACGTTATCTGACTGTGCGAATCCCCTCATCACAAAGTCAGAAAAACTTAAGAATACTCCGCCCACCATAGCGCTGGTGAACCCCAGCGCTAAATACATATATTGAATAATTTCGGTGTTCATTTCTGGTCTCTTTATATTTGAGTTGTAGAAAGAGTGACAGTCTTTCCGATCGTAGTTGAATCATTGATAGCACTAGCTGTATAGGAACCCACAAGCTTTCGTGATATTCCCATACGTCCTACTTGAGAATTAAAGTCTGCAACAACATCGCCCTCAATATAATTATCTTCTTTAAGGTGAACAGGTTGTGTGATGGTCCAATCGAGGCCACTTGTTCTGACGAACTCATCCTGTTTTTCTGTGTCTACAATTTGCGGTTTGAGTAATAGTGCGAAAAATAAACTGTCCATAGTTCCCAGTTCGTTTTTTGAGGGGCCAGATCCAAAAGTCGTTTGTACTAGTAACCTTTTAACTCCTAGCTCTTTCATGACTTCGATGGCTTTACGGGTTCCCTCACTCCGAATATTCATAGGTGTTTTTGCGGGGCCAAGTGTTCTTACTCGAATTGGATTTTCACTAATACCCAATGTGATTATGACCGCATCTTGTCCTTTAATAGCTTTTCTTAAGACCTCTTTATTTAAGGCCGAGCCATCTATACTTCGGACATTAGATCTGAATACTTTTGATGCACTTCTTGATAAAGCAGTGACCTTGTGACCCTGGGCCAAAAGTGCTTCAATGATTTTGCGCCCAGAACCCCCAGATGCGCCTATTACTGTGATTTTTTTAGAATTTGTCATTTCATGTCTCCTTTGTTGTCTTTTACAGTACGATGAGATGACCGGTTATTTAATGTCTATATATCCTGAAATTATGCTTTTTTGTCCGAAATATGCTACATTGATAATATGGGTGATGTGCACAATCCCTTTGAGGGGGTAGAAATTGATAGGGTGTTCCTGAGTCGGGCTGAGTTGTCAGCGCCTTGGGGCATAGATATGCCTGCTATGGGCAACATGCTGTTATTTCACCTAGTCGTGGAAGGGGAAGCATGGATTAAGTTTCCAAAACAAAAGAAAGCTCATAAAATTTCACAAGGGCAACTGTCGCTCATTCCTAATGGGCGCGATCATTATTTCTTTGATGGTGATTGCAAAACTATGACACCCTTGTTTGATATTCATAGAGATGAAATTACAAGCCAATATGAAATATTAAAACATGGTGGAGAAGGTGAAGAGTCATTAACACTTTGTGGAGCTGTAAAGCTCAATCATCCATTATCGCAATTATTGTTAAAAGGTTTACCGGATATAGTTATCGTTCAAGAATGGGATGAGTCAGAAAGAATTTGGACTGAAAATACCTTTCAATTTCTATTTCAAGAGGCAAAGAGACAAGCCTTCGCCAGTAAAGAAATCATTATGAATTTAAGCGAGGTGCTCGTCTTTCAATGTATGCGAAACTGGTTTAATCAAAATGAGGAAGGACAGCCTTTGATAAAAGCTATGTCTGATGAGCGGATGACAAGATTGATTAATGAGATTCTGAAAACACCTTCCAAAAGATGGACGACCCTAGAGATGGCTAGCAGTGCTGGTATGTCGCGATCTGCATTTTCTGAACGGTTTACCAAATTATTTTACGTCAGCCCTTCTGATTTTGTTCGTGGAATTAAGTTAGACTTGGCTGAAAAGTTATTTCGTGTAGAAAATCTTTCCATTGGAGAGGTGTCAGACCGTTTAGGTTATGAGAGTGAGGCTGCATTTGCTAGAGCCTATAAACGAGTGAAAGGAATAAGCCCTGGAAAAATAAAAGGAAAAATTCAGCCCGGGTTTTAGCGGTGGAGGCTGTAATCTCAGTGTAAGCCTTGAAATTATTGCCTCAAGTTTTCTGATTACTACAAATTACTACCACGAAGGGATTTCAGCTACTGTAAAATGGTAGCCATTGGGCTCTAAAAACGTAAACTCTCTGAATCCAGCGTTTGGGTTTTCAGCAAGTTCTTCAATGATTTTCATTTTACTTTTTTGGACTCGCTTTAGAGTTGCATCTATGTCTTCAACAAAAATATAAATAGCAAAACCGTGACCAAAGTTTCCTTTAGAATTATTTTTGAATCTTGCATGTTCAAACTGGGGTGACCAAACTGAAGAATCTAAGCGGCTCGAAACACAAATGAAGGAAATCGAAGAAAGTCCCAACCCCTTTTTATAGGCGGAAAAAACTAAGATTTGCCCAGCTACAGGCCATAAACTTTGGGTTTTTGTAGGTTATTGTTATCGAATATCAACGTTGCTCGTTCTTTAGGGGAATCAAGATTGAAATACAACTTTTGACCTTCAACATACCTTCTATTGGAATCATCATCAGGGTCAGGGCAGCTGTTATCACGGGAGGCACATCTAGCCACTGAATTTTCAAATTCTACATCTAAAAAAATTGAATAGTCCCAATAGTCTTTAAGTTCAGCCCTATGCAAAAAGATCCCATCAACTAGAAGAATTGAGTTTTCACTCGCTTCACGTTTTTCAGTTGAGACGACCTCATCAATCTTGTGATCAAAATATTTGTCGGCATAAAGCCTGTTCCCACCGTTGTTCAATGGCTCTAATAGTAGTTCTTTGAACTTTGGATAATTGTAGGAGTCTTCAAAGAACCCCTCTGGTGATCCCTTCCCCTTTTTGTATCTAACGTCTCTTGGGTTATGGAAACCATCCACTGAGCTGTGAATTATCTCTCTTCTGGGTGGCGAATCTTTTATTCCAAGTTTCTCAACATTATTGGCAACTTCATTTAAGGATTCCTTCAATTCTTTAGCAAAGAAAGTTTTACCCGCACCATCTACCCCGTCGATAGCTACCTTAACAATTTGACCTCTGTTGTGAAAATATATCTTGTTGGCGATTTGATATATTGCATTTTCCCTGCCAGTGAACAGAGTTCTTCTTAAAAGGTTGTCATCTCTAATGACATACTCAGCTCCAACTTCAAAAAGTGATCCTTCAACCTTATTTGCTGCAAATGGGTTAGGAACAAATAATAAGTCAGATCCAATATCTGGAGGAGCATTCAGTATATTCTTTGATGAGAAGATGATTCCTGAAATACATTGACCGTATTCACTGAAAAACAAGTTGGCAGGAATTTCTTCTTTTAGATTCTTATCTTTAAATCCGGTGATCGGCTCTTTTACCTTAAAGCCTTGCCCTACAACTTCTGTTGTCCCTCTTGCTATCTCAATGTACTGGTCGCCAACTTCAAATAGAATGCTAATTAGTAATTCATAGTCAGCAAAAGTAATATTTCCTGCATTTATGGCAATGATGTAAGGAGTATCTGGATTGACAAGTTCCTTCTCAATTCGCTCATGGTATTGTTGGATTTTTGTGCTTAATGCTCCTGTAATAATCAGACGTTTTTCTTCATCGGGAGGAGACATTGCTCTACCAACTTTGCGTTGATTATCGTAGGCCGCTTTAACCTCAATAGAATTTTTAGGGCAGATGGCTTCAACATAAATAAGTTGATCGTTTACTTTTATATTAAAATCGGGTCCATCGGTTTTATTTTTTGGTATTACTTCAGCTTCCGAGTTTTGAATGAAATTGTATCCTAGGTAAAGCTCCCAGCATCTGGCAAAAAAATCTATTTTGATTTGAGCAAGAAATTCTTTTTTGGATTCACAAATACCTTTAAAGTCTATCCATAGTTTTTCAACTAATTCTCTCGTATCCTCGTAATTTTCACTAATACTTACAAATGCCGGATCAACGGATTTCTCATCATACTTATTGTTGGCATTGAAAATATCACTCATAGGATTTCCACTCTCAACTGATGCCTAATCAGTCACACCAGCGTGCCTTGATGAAAAACTAACTGCCATCTCTCACAATTTTTCTGCCAAATCGAACTCCTTAAAGCTTCTTTTTTTTCTCTGAGAGTTCTATAGGTTATCAAAACCAAATCAAGCCCTAATTCCTTGCCTTCAAAATTCATGGCTTTGATTTCTGAGTTATGCTCCAATGGGAGCGACTCAATAACTTGATCACGAGTCCAAACTTTTCCAGATGAACCAAACTCGAAGAAGCCTTCAGATAAAAGTTCGTTAATCCTATCTGGATTACTCCGAGCATTTGCTTGCAAAAGCTCATTTTCGAGAGAGATTACTTCATCAAAGTTTTTCACTAATACGCCCCTGCTTTTCCCCTTAATTTCTGTAGTAAACATTTTGTTTACTACAAATTGTTGCAAATCTCGTTATTTACTGTGATTTCAGGTGGAACTGCCGTAGTGAACTGAAAAGACTCCTCTTGCCTAAGTTATTGTTTACATTAAATTTTTATCACTCTTTCCAAATTTAACAGCAAACTTGCTAAATTTTGGTGGAGGCGGCGGGAATCGAACCCGCGTCCATAACTGATCCATCATAAGGCGCTACATGCTTAGTCTATGTTTTTAAGTTGATGAAAAGGCCTCCACAGACAAAATCCTTAACACCCTCTCTCAGTTTAATTCGGTCGAAGCCCTGAGAGGCAACTTTTGACCTAGCCGAGTTAAGTGACGTCTTTACCTAAAATTCCGGCCCTCTTGGGTAAGACGTGGTTGCACAATTAGGCAGCCATTTGTAATGGTTGTTCGCCATTTAAAAGTATGAGCGTTTTTATAGAGGACCTCGCTCGCCCCTGCATGCTCCTGATGCTTCACTAGCCATGTCGAAGCCATGTCGCCCCCAACTATGTGTATGCATTGGAATCTCCTAGCCTACGCTAAGTGATTAAATAAGTCACTATTTGATTGAAGAACTTTACAGACTCTATTTCTATTCTTTTGCTGCTGTTTTTTTCCAAAACAAGAAAAATAGAAGCGTAAATAACGACGTCGTTCCAAATAAAAGGTAGCCCACAATTCCTGTTCTAAGCTGCTTTGCCTCGGTTACGGTTGTTTGACTAGCACGGAGTTTTAGCCAGGCCAGCTTGTTTAGGATTTCGTTTTTATCTCCATAGATATTTGGTACAGCGATGATGTTATCTACAAGCTCCGCACCCTCACCCAATACGGTTAAGGCCGCACCCTTTGTCAGAACAGCAAAGGCCTCATTTGGATTGTCTTTTTTTAAGTTGATGTAGCTGTTACCAGATAACTTTCCCAAGCGAACGGATAGGTTTAAATCCTCACCATCATCAAAGGTAACTTTACTAATATATTTTTTGGTTACTTTTAGTTTTGCGGCTTTTAAAACCGAAACTGATTTTTCGTCTCCAGATAATAGTGGTACTAGCTGGCAACTTTCAGAGTCTTTCTCTACTTCGTTACAAAGAGAATGAAAATACAAAGCCTCTTCCGAGATATCTATTTCTTTAGTGCTACTAACTGCATTGTTGGCAGCATAATTTTTATTATCGTAGTCCTCATAAGAGTATAAGTCTGTGGACACTGTTGATAACACTACTAAAAAACCAATTGCTAAAATAGAACTTTTAAAACTCATCACAATTCTCCTGGAGATAAAATCTGCCTCTCCTACGGTATGGAATTTTTTCTAAAATCCATGGGCCAGTGGTAACATTTTTGTGGACCGGGATCAACATAAGTCGGTTTTTGACAAAGCTGATTTCTATAATTTCATGATGATTTAAGGAACAAAAAAAAGCCCAAGACAAAACCTTGGGCTCTCAAGTAAATAAGTACTGGCTAGTAGTACGCTTAATCGTCTTCAGCAAAGATTATAATCTCTCTGGCAACATCAGATGGCTTCTCACGTTGAACAGAGGACCCACTGTTTTCAATTTCAATAAAATTAAAATCCGGTCTAATTTGTTGAAAATCAGCAGCCGTAGCAGGCCTTCTACCCTGAAATCCCTCGTACTCAGCACCAAAAATACCAAGTACTGGCTTAAAAACACCCTGAGCGGATTCTTCAAATGGTCGATAGAGTTGGCCGGTAATAAAGCTTAAGGTTAAATATCTTTGATCAATATTATCTCTCATAACGGTAAAATCAGACACTAGATCCGCATTCACAAGAGAGTCATCATAAAATCCAAATTTTAAAAAGAATTTGATAGAGTTCTCTATTAGTAAGCCTTGGTACCTTGCGATTAAGGCATCATCGTTATTTGAGAAGCGCTCAAACTCACCTTGCTCTCGTTGAGATGGTGGCTCGTTTAATGAAGTTACTCCAGAGGGGTTTATCAAAACCACCCTTCTGACAAGATCAGGACGAGCAGCAGAAACTCTTAACGCGGCATTAGACAAAATAGACTCAGAAACTACGATAGAGCTCTCACCCACCACCTCTTCTAAAAACTTCTCAACAAAAATATCAAAGTCAGAAATCTTATATCCATCATCTCCAACTTTAGCAGGCTTTTCACTTTCACCCGCCCCTGGAAGATCCATTATATATACAGTCTTTCCTTGGCTTTCTAACTCAGGAAGAAGGGCACGCCAGGTTCTATGAGAGGCTCCACCATAAATTCCATGAAACAAAACAATAGGGAAACCTTCCCCCTGTACGGCTGGGGCTCTATATTTTACTTTGCCAAAACCAGTTACCTGGGCTTCGCTATCTAATAGACTCTCCCCACCAGCAAACGCTGAAAAACTAAAAAATAGAAATCCGATGATAATTTTTTTCATATCCCCCCCAAGGTTAAGACCTCATGAGGCTACTCAAAAGGCTATTCTTTGTCCAACTTTTTTTGTTCAAAGAAGCGTAAACTGAAGACTGTCTTGGGATTGTTTTAAAGCATATTCAGAGTTTAAGTTAATATGAACAAGTGATAGGTTTGATCTGAGCCCATCTATCGCCCTCCAGCCGAGTATCAGCCCGTCTACGCCGCCACGTCCCACAACCTTAGGTAAGCCTCTCCTTACTCAGCCCCCAGAATTCCTAAATAAAGCTATTCTCCCCAAAATTAAAAGTTGGGGTACTTCAATCCAAGAACAGCTTGTTTATTATATCAAATCTCTCGGGTTCAAGTTCCAAACTTTATGTTCAAGCTTAGAAACAACTCCCTTTTCCACCAGCTCCAACTTCCCTTTAAGCCTTATTCACACCTTGCATTCAGGCTCATCTGACCCCACAAAGGACCAAAGCCACCCAACCGAGCAATACCTACAATTGTATCCAAGCTCGGCTTGAGTTATCTTGAAACCTTCGTAAGAGGAAAGATGAAAGAAGTAGAAAAAGGAAATCTAGAGTTCGTTAGCATAATGGCATTGATGATGTCCTTTGTTGCTCTGGCCATTGATATTATGCTACCAGCTTTGGATCAAATCGGAGCAAGCTTTAATGTAATCAATCCCAATTATAATCAACTCACTATCTCAATCTTGTTTGTAGGGATGGCGATTGGATTAATCGTTTTTGGCCCCTTGTCGGATCGCTTTGGCAGAAAGCCCATCATCTTGATTGGAGCTTTTATTTTTATCATTGGTTGCTTGGTATCTCTTTATGCGCCTACGTTTGAGTATATGCTTCTTGGTAGAGCCTTACAGGGCTTAGGCGGTGCTGCCTCAAGAAATATTATCGTTGCTATGATTCGTGACCAATACTCTGGAACGGCAATGGCAAAGATCATGTCCTTTATTTTTATGATCTTTATTTTAGTTCCGGTATTTGCGCCCATTGTTGGACAGCTCATACTTAGCTTTGGTGACTGGAGAGATATCTATTTTTTCATGATTGCTCTTTCTTTTTTGGCAAGTCTTTGGTTCTACCTAAGACAACCAGAGACATTAACCGAAGACCACAGAATCCCACTTAATATCAAGAACCTAAAACATGGAACTCTAGAGACTCTAAAAAATAAGAGCTCCCGATATTATATGTTAGCAGCCGGGTTTATATTTGGAGCTTTCATTGCCTACTTAGGAGCCTCTCAACAAATAATTCAACTTCAGTTTGGTGCGGGAGAAAAGTTTCCCTATATCTTTGGAGTATTGGCATTGTGTATCGGAGCCAGCTCCATATCTAATTCTAAATTATTAGAGCGATACAGTATGGAAAGCCTTGTACATGTTGGTCTAAAAATTAATATTATATCTGCTATCGTTTATCTTTGTGTTTACAATTTTGTTTTAAGTGATCCAAACTTATACGTTTTTCTAACCTACTTAGGTTTCAGCTTTTTTGGAATCGGTTTACTTATGGGTAACTTTAATGCTCTTGCTTTGCAGCCCCTTGGGCATATTGCAGGTATAGCTAACTCGGTAATTAGTTCCATCCAAACTTTTCTCTCCGCCATGATTGCAGCCTATGTTGGTAGCCAATACGACGGTACAGAGCAACCCCTAGTACTTGCTTTTCTTCTTTGCTCCTGTCTTGCAGTTTTTTGTTTGATCGGTGTACCAAGGCAAAAGGTAGATAGCTCTGATGGCTAAAGTATCTGATAAAAAAATTGGTGATTTAAAAAACCTAGATAGCCTTCTGGAGTCGGAGCTTAATTCTTGCGGCTATAAAACCGCCCAAGACTTGGTAGAAACTGGCTGGGAAGAGGTTTGCCTTCATCTTGTCGAGGCCTATCCAGAGAGATTAAATCTCAACGCTTTCCACGCCATTATTGGAGCCATTCATGATAAAGACTGGAAAGAAATTGAGCCAAACCTAAAAACTCAAGCCAGGCAGCTGAAGAAACGAATAAAACAAAGTTACTAGGGTTATAAAGGCCTAAAAAGACAGAAATTATGGCAAAACCGCTACTTCATTACACATCTCCATCCCCAGAGGGCCTTAGCTTTCTTACAACTAGTTATTTTGTTTTGATAATGCCAGTATATTCCCCTAAGATCAGCAGCTGGGAAAACCATAAAATTTTAATATTTGATCCTAAAGCCGTGAGGAAAATTTATGCCTGAAATCACTGTATCTCTAGACATCCAGTATTTCATCCTAATTACCGCCTTACTAATTTTGCCAAAAGTGCTACTACGCTTTGGCGTTCCTACTGGTATCAGCTCCCTTGCTCTCGGGACAATAACCGCTCTTAGTTTAGGTTGGTTCGCTGAGGGGCAGGTAATCCCCATCCTGTCCACCCTAGGTATTACCTCTTTGTTTTTATTTGCAGGGCTAGAGGTTGATTTCTCAGAACTTAAAGAAGACAGTAACGTTTTAATTCGTCACCTTTTAAAGGCTTTTGTCTTTATACTCCTAAGTACTATGTTAATCTACTTTGGCTTTGGCTTTGATATGCAAACCTCCATAGTATTAACTCTCGCTCTTACCACACCGTCCACTGGCTTTATTTTAAACTCCATCAATGCTTATAATTTTGAAGCCACCCAAAAGCATTGGATCAAATCTAAAGCGATATCTCACGAGATTATTGCTCTGATCATTCTGTTTTTTGCTATAAAATCTGATTCCTTAGTAAACCTTGGAACCTCTCTTCTAGCTCTTATTGGTTTAATAGTTACATTGCCAATCATTTTTAAATATTTCTTAAAAGTCATAGCCCCTTTCTCTCCAGACTCAGAGGCTACATTTATGATTTTAATTGCTCTTCTAGCCGGTGTAGCTACCAAAGCCATAGGAACTTACTATTTAGTAGGTGCCTTTATCGCCGGTGTAGTTGCCGCTCAGTTTAGACACTTTGTTAGTACGGAGAACTCCGAGAAGATGCTCTACGCTGTATCCTTCTTTGCCTCTCTCTTCATACCTTTCTACTTTTATAAAGGTGGATTATCCCTAGGTAGCTCTGAGCTAACATGGAATGGTGCCATCTATGGACTTCTGTTCTTTGCGATATTTGTTCCTCTTAGATATTTGAGCGTTATTTTATCTATAAGATGGTTCTTGCCAGAGTGTTGGGATGGGAGAAAGGAAATCTCCATTAGCTTAATGCCAACCCTAATTTTTGGATTGGTGATAAGTACTATTTTAAAAGATAGATTTGGCGTTAGTGATGATATCGTTTTTGGAATTGTACTTTATAGTATTTTAACAAGTATTTTACCCGCCATCAGATTCAAGAAGGCGCCGCCAGATGTGTACGACACCGCCCTCGTAAAATATCAGTAAGGGGAAATGGTTAAACTGCCGTTGGCAGAAAACATTTTGATTTTGGCCTCAGACTCAGGGTCATCGCCAATTTCATTTACCAGATCACCTGACATACTAATAAACTTAGTTTTAAACTTAGAGGCCTTTGGTACAAAAACTTTTGCATCACCATTAGCTGTCTTTACATTAATCTTGGCCTTCTTTGCTACTTCCTTAAAGTTAAGCTGGATCATTCCGTTAGCCGCTTTTACAGAGGCATCCCCAACCAAACCCTTAGCAACTACGGTACCGTTTGCTGACTTAGATTCAAAATCGTATATGGCTTTACCATTTATATCAGCACTTCCGTTAGCTAGGCTAGTTTCCACATCGCCCTCCACTCCAGAAACATTTATCACACCATTTGCCACTTCAATATCATAAGAGATCTTTCTCTCAGGTACCTTAACCTCAATATCAACATCGCAGTCTTCGTTTCCTAGGCCCTTAGAATCAACATCTACAGAAAGCTCCGTAGTACCGTCTTCTACTTTTATCGTACAGTCGTTGGTCTTTGATCTATTTGTGATCTTAATATCAAAACTATCGGAGCTGTGGGTTTCAACCTTTACTCTTCCGTTCTCATTACTAAGATCTAACTCGTCGATACTAGATGAAATAAAACTATAGTTTTTTACTTCTTCTTTTTTAGCCTGAGCACTTAGCGCTAAGCTCAAACCTAATAGGCAAAATAAAATCTTCATTAATCACTCCTTGTTTCTCACACCTTTTAAAACAAACTTCACTTATTAGCAAATCTCGGAGTAGATGGGTCCTCAGAATTCGGACAATTTTTCCAAAACACCGAGAATTTTATGTATAACTTACTGAAATTACTGTTTTTTTGAGTTTAAGAATTCGTAACAGGCTCACCGATTCTGCTAGTCAGGGAGCTTTTTTTCCGCTAGTTTGGCCGGGCAAGTTAACCAAAACGGAGGAAGCATGCTTTCTTATTCAGTATATAAAGTTGTACACCTTATTTCTTTAATGTTTTTTTTCACGGCAGCTGCCATTCAGCTTCAAGGAAGTTACAAAGGAAAACTTTTTAAAATTATAACCGGAATAGCTACTCTATTGATTCTTATTTCCGGCATGGGTCTTATAGCAAGACTGGGAATGCCTCATGGAGAACCTTGGCCAATGTGGATCAATGTTAAAATGGGCATTTGGTTAGGTCTCGCTATTACGATTCCTGTAATTGTTAAGCGCTTCACTAGTTTAAAAGGAATCTTTTATTGGATCAGCATGGTTTTGTTTGCATCAGCGGCGTACATTGCTGTTTATAAGCCTTTCGTTTAAAGTTTTTCCTCAAATACATCTTACGCACCTTTGAGCCGGACACTCTGGACAGACAAGGTGCGTTTTTTCTTATGTTTATCTAATATCTCTCGTACAATTGTAGAGCAAGTAGGACAGGAAGTCCGCGGTTAGACTTGGATCCATCCTTGTTTTCTAACTGATATTCAAAAAACGATTCACTCAAGGAGCCAGATGTGAAAGCCTTTTTAGTTGTTCTATTATTTTTTACCACCCCATTGTTTGCCAAAGATTTCCAAGTCATTGAGACCGACGAAATTGTGATGAAGTTAGACCTACAAGCCCTAGGGTTTTCTGAATCCTTTAAACTTCAGCAGACTGATCTTCAAAGTATTATGATGGGAGATGAAGCTCAATCTAGAACCGAGCTTTTGACCCAAATGAATGGCTTTGCCTTCATCTCAACAACAGCAAGTGTTCCCTTTGATAGCCTTCAATTACTAAATGAGCTTAAAACTTCTAATGGAGTAGTATGGGCATATAGAAACAAAGAGTATATTGGTGATTTCCACGAGTCTGTGGATGATCCAAGCTTCACGACTCAAACCTATTTAAATCATATCAACGCTCCTCTGGCCTGGAGTTATTTAACAGAATCCTCCAGCGGTTACCCTATTGTTGCCGTTACAGATGATGGTTTTGATTTAACCCATGAGGACTTAGTGGGAACCTTCTTTAAGAATGAAGAAGAAATCCCTGATAACGGAGTCGATGATGACGAGAATGGTTTTATTGATGATGTAATGGGATGGAATTTCAACCAGGGTAATAATGATCCTAGTAGTAACTATCGACATGGTACCCACGGCACTCATGTTTCTGGAATCATTGGAGCACAAACCAATAACTCCGTTGGTGTGGCAGCTGTTTTCCCTGGAGTAAAAGTACTACCTATTAAGTTTTTCGGAGAAGACAGGTGGACCTCTAGAAAGGTTTTTGAGAGCTATGCCTACGCACTTAAGATGGGAGCCAAAATTATCAATACCAGCTATATGATAGACTACATGGCTACAGACTCTATCTACCTAGAAGCCCTTAAACTCGTTGAAGACAACGAAGGGATGGTATTTAACTCAGCCGGAAACAACAACACTAAAAACCCTACAAGAAGTCGTTTGGAGAATATTTTGCTCGTCACTGCAATATCCACGGATGCAGCCAAAGATAAAAAAGTGAGCTTCTCTAACCATGGTTTTCAAATGGATGTTGCAGCTCCTGGACAAAATATTTTTAACACTACTAAAAAAGGTAGATACGGAAAATTAAGTGGGACCTCTATGGCCTCCCCTGTTGCTGCGGCAAGTGCTGCTTTTATCTGGTACCTAAATCCCGAGTACACAAGGGACCAAGTTGTTCATCATATGAAACTAGCAAGTGTAGATATCTCCTTTAGAAACGAATCCTTTAAAAATAGTTTGGGATCAGGACGAGTAGATTTAGAAAAAATCCAAATGGATGTAATTCCACTTCTTGATTACAAAGTTGAAAAGCTAGAGGACAAAAAACAGCTTAGAATTCATTTTAACGGTTTACCTAAATTTCAAAATACTGGAAGCGTTCAGCTTTTAAACAACTGGACACTATTGGAAAACATAGAGTTTCCTGAGAATGCTTCTTACGGAACCAATCAACTTACCATTGATTTGGGAAATAGTTTGGCTGATCAAATATTGATTCACAAATCAGATATCCTTGATCCTTTTGGCAGAGAGATGAAACGAGATATTTTGATTGATCTATAATTGGTATATAATTTCCAAACAGGGCTCCTTTTTCGTCACCCTGAATACCGGAAAATTACATTTTTGGGCTCCTTTGGGGCCCTTCTTCATTTAAACACCTGTTGAAGCTGGTACTCAAGTTGCATTTATTAAGGTCAGTGAGTGGATGCGAGTATGGGACGTCAGTTGAAGTTGAAGCGGAAGCGGTGCGTATTACGGAAGTTAGTGAACCCCCCTCACTACCAGGGCATGGATTCAGCGATCCCCCCCCCTTAGTTGGATCTATGCCCGATCCTTTTATAAATCAAAAAACCCAGATATTTCTATCTGGGTTTTTCTTTGCCAAAATTGAGAGTTATTTAGTGCTTCTTAGACTTTCCAAACAACTCCATCTCCAGCTCTTCCTTCTTTATTAAAGGTGATTGCAGTCTGGAGGGAGAGTTTATCCAACTATCAATTGGCTTGGGTAGGCTACTGTACTTTAGAAGCTTCTCAAGATAATAGGTTGTAGTCTTTCTGGTTCTATAATTTTTTACTTCTTTTAAATCTTCAAACATGGGGGCCTCGCTTTAAAATTAGCTCGCTTCGACAGTTTATCTAAGCGAGCTAGGAAATTGTCTTCTCTTCTCAGAGAATGCTTAGATTGGTGATCTAGAATACAGTATAGCGCATTAAATAAGCATTTTAAACATATGTTTAAGTTTAGACTAAAAATAACCAAATTAGGCTCTAAATCTAACCTATTGGCTGTAGTGTTCTCATAATGAGAAAATGGCTTTTATTTTTTGGTTAAATATGTGTTTGAATTTAGCTTGTGGATGAAAAAAGAGGGGCGCTTACTAACTTGTGAGAGAGGATGTAAGCACCCCAGAGAGAGGGACATTTATTCAACATTTAGTTGATAATACCATATTGATGACCCATGTTAAACGGCCGTTCAAGATTAATAAGATAACTAATTATTGTTACATCGTTTTGAGAAAAGTGGTTTTTTCTATTTTGAGATCAGCCAACGTGACCAGAGAAATAGTTCCTCGTGATTTCTTTTTCAGGGCTAACTTGCATTTTTTGAAGACTCCCTGATTCCAACACATATGCAGGCCCCTCTTCTTTCCAAAGTAAAATGGCATGATCAGCTATTCTCATAGCTTGCTGCATATTATGGGTTACCATTATTATTTTTGTATGCGCACTTAACTCTTTTATTAGCTTCTCAATTTTACTCGTAGCTAATGGATCTAAAGCGCTACAAGGTTCATCCATAAGAATTACCGTGGCAGATGTACATAATGATCTAGCAATACAAAGGCGCTGCATTTGCCCGCCACTGAGTGCGGTAGCATTTTTATGAAGGCGATCTTTAACCTCATCCCAAAGGTGCACTCTTTTTAAAACCTCTTCTATTTTTTCCCTCCGAAGGGAGGCTGACTTTACACCAAACTCCCTAAGAACCAGATCAAGGTTCTTAAAAATACTTACCGGAAAACAAGAGGGTTTTTGAAATATCATAGATACAGAATTCCTAAGTTGCCTGGCTGTACAACAAGGCTCTAGAACACTATCTCCTCGAAAATAAATATTACCGCTCACCCTAGCACTTGGGATCAGTTCATAGATTCGATTCAAACAACTTAATAATGTACTCTTCCCACAACCTGAAGGCCCCATTAAGGCTGTAATTCCTGTCTCTGGAAATTCTAAATTTAGATGATCAAAAATTAAGTCGCTACCATAGGAGAAATTTAAATTATCTATTTTAAAAAGGGCTTTCATTAATTAAGTCTCCAATGATTAATTCTATAGATTGAGAAATTTGTTACTAAAAGTATAAGTACCAATATCACACTTGTCTTTTGCGCCGCTAACTCTCCGCCAGGGACGTTTAATGCAAGATCATAA
Source organism: Bdellovibrionales bacterium (assembly GCA_045110695.1). GTDB lineage: Bacteria > Bdellovibrionota > Bdellovibrionia > Bdellovibrionales > UBA840 > JBGCGH01. Next base: position 29,091 of record JBGCGH010000021.1, read on the forward strand.
ATATGGATGGTTAAAGTTCTTGAGGAATCAAATAAAGACGTAGGCATTCGATCAACATATCCTGAGGTGAATAACAGTGCAGCCGTTTCTGCCAAAACTCTTCCGCTAGCGAGAATTGTTCCACTTATGACAAAAACTTTGATTTGCGGGAGCAGAACATTAAAATAACTAGAAAATTTAGACAAATTCAAACTCTCACAAACCGAATATTGATTTAAATCAATTGATCGAAAGCCTATAGAAAAACTATGAGTCATAAGAGGAATCATCATCATTGATACAGTTAGTGCACCAGATAATATAGAGTAGCCCAAACCTAGGAATTGACCAAAAAAATTATTACCTACTAAACCAAAAACAATACTAGGTATCCCCGCTATAAAGAATAATAAAAATGAAAAGGCTCTTCCATATACCTCATGTCTTAATCTTAACTCTTGTAAAAAAATTGAAAAACCAAAAGACACGAAAAAACTTATAAGCAAAGAAAGGCAAAGTATAGCGAGAGTCCCAACAATAATAGGGAAAATCCCGCCTTCCCTTCCTGCGTTTTGAGGCTCAGAGAATAAAAAAGAGGGGCGTAAGGCGTCCCCAATACTTGGTATAAAACTAGATAAAAGCCAAAAAAACAAACCTACAAAAAACAGGGAGCTCCCTATCGACAGAACAGTTAAAACAAAATCTAATTTAGATTTATGAATAAGCATCTTTGTCTCTCATTACCGGTAGCGAAAAAACTAGAAGTAAGCTAACAATGATTAAAATCACCAGCCCACTTAAATATAGTGCGCTTCTGTGATCATCTAAGGCATAAGCCATTTCTAAAGCGATGTTAGCAGTCAGCGCACGAACTGGCGAAAAAATAGAATCCGGTACCTGGATGATGTTTCCACAAACCATAAGTACAGCCATTGTCTCGCCGATAGCTCTTGCCATAGAAAGGATTCCGGCACTTGCCAATTTGGATCTTCTTGCGGGCAGGAATACTCTAATAAAAAAAGAAGCAGGCGAAATATTCAGAGCATCTGCTGAGGCTTGATTTTCTTTATAAAAATTTTCTAAAATAGAAATACTCAGTAAAGTCATCGTTGGTAAAATCATTAAGAGAAGTATAAAAGTTCCCAGAAGAATACTCAAACCTGGGCTTTCAATTTTTTGTAAAAGAGGAGCCACTGTAATCAAACCCCAGAACCCAAAAACCACGCTCGGTATTCCACTCATTAGCTCTAAAACAGAAGCTTGTATTTTTGCAAGGTTGCTTGGTAGGGCTACAACAACAGAGTAAGAAATCAAAATTCCAAACACTACAGCAAATGCTGTACTCGTTAGAGCCATGACAACAGTTGCAAAAATCATAGGTCTCAGGCCATAGGAATCTTCATAAGGATTCCAATTACTACCCCAAACAGTTGTAAGTGAGTCACTAACAAAAATCGGAAGGCTACCTAAAACCATTTGAACGAAAACAAGTACTAAAAAGGCCACACCAAGAATCGCCATTGCATTATAGTAGTAGATAAAAAAAGATTTTTTAGTGAACCGGAACAAAGTACTGGCTCTCGATAATATCTCGTGCTTTTGCTGAACGAGTAAAATCAATAAATTCCTTAACTTCACCCTCTGCCGGAGATTTGGTTAATAAATTTAAGGGCCGTGAAAGGGGGTAGGTCCCGTCTCGGACGGTTTGTACGCTTGCTTTCACTCCATTTAGATCTAAGAGTTTAATTTTTCCTCTAGATTTTGAGCTATATTGTGCTGCACCTATTGAGACGTAGCCGATGGCTCCAGAGTTTGACTCCACATTCTTAATTCCCTGCTCGTTATCACCTATAATTATTTGAGGCTTCAGCTCACCATACTTTATATTAAAATATTTCAAAAACAGCTCTAGTGTAGATCGTCCAGCTGCTTTGCTAACCACCGTAATTTGTTGGTCCACTCCCCCTAGCTCTTTCCAGTTTACAATTTCACCTCTATAGATCTTTACTATATTTTCAGGAGCTATCTCCTTTATGGAGTTTTGATGATTAACTATGATTCCTATGCCATCCAATGCAATGGTGTAAACGGATAAACCCTTCTCTTTATGTTTTAATGATCTAGATGCCATTCCAATATCTACTAATCCTCGTCGAGCATCAGCCACTCCGCGACTTGAACCACCGGTTTGAATATTTACCTGAGTATTTGGGTTTAGCCTCTCAAAAGCCCGACCGATCTCTTTTGTAACTGGAGCTACAGTACTAGAACCAGTCAGTTCAATTCTAGTTTTAGACATTAGACTGAGTGGTAAAAGCAGAATTAAAAAAATTGGATTTAGTTTTAATATCATTTGGCCCCCGCAATATACTTCGCATTTTCCTTGGAAAACAGTGGATGATCAAGGAGGGGTTGAGAATAAAAAATGGCACTCGCCCCTCATCCGTAAGTGGCAAATGCGAACTGAAAATTACATTAAGAATCTAAAATTTCGTCACTCAATGCAAAAAGTTGGACATTAAACTGGTAGACTCGCTCCCCTTTGTCCTCTTTTCGTTTTACATTGGTATCTCTGTGATATTTTTTACGCAGTTGACGGAGATCAAACTTAAGGCGTTCAAACTCCTCTCTGTCCAAGCATAAAGTTAAGGCGCCGAATTCTCTATCTTTCGGAGAATCGTTATACAAAGACTCTTGAGCTAAGTTAATGAACTCAGCCTGAATCTTTTTAACCAAAGCCACCGGAACCTCTTCGGGAGTCCGAATAACATCTCTTAGCTTTTCCACTTCGTTGGTTTCTCGATCTACTCTGATTTCACCAGATTCTTCTAATTTCCGTATCGCTTTTTCAATTTCATCTTTACGAACTCGTGGTCGTAAAACCCTTTGAATATTTTCTGGGCTGAAATCTACATTCTTTTGTGATGCTAGCTCGTATACCACCCAACTAATCCAACCAGGGATCTTTTCCCAAATTTCAGGATTAATCTCACCACTTTCCAATTGGTGCTTAACTCGGATCTGCTGAAGGTCTCTTAGGTATTTAGACCTCTCATCACCATCTTTAGCCTGAGTGTATAAAACTAATAATCTAAAGTCTTCTGTTTGCTTTTTATCTAAACTTAAACCGCGAGCAAATTTATAGATCATGCTCTCCGATAAATTTCTTTTTGCATCTACAACTAACTTTAAATAGTTTGGACTTTTGATATCAGCACGCGCACTAAATACAGCATAAGTGTATCCACGGATTTTTGATTTTTGAAAAGCATAAAAATCTGAAAGGTACTCCCTAAAATTTAGGTAGTTTGTCAGATTGGGCAGCTTTAACGAATGTTGCTCTCTAGATTTTGTTTCTCTTGGATGCATTGCCCGAAACCCCCCGACGTCAAGCTAGACCTTAGTATTGGTCAATTAAGGATTGCAGTCCTAGAGGCTTCTTACAAGAAAAAAGCATTAAGAAAGACCTATCTGCCAGTATATCAATCAGAAACTCCTCACATTGGAACAGAAAAAGTGAAATATTCTGAAAAGATATCCCCAGTTTCCACAAAATTATCCACAATGCATTTATGAGCCTTTTGTTAATTAAAAGATCCATATTTACGATAACTTAGCTTGTGCGGACAGAGAGAGGAAATACTAATAACAACCTACATAGTTTAGGACCACACAACTAAGCCGAAGGCACGACTAGATAAATTGATGTTTATGTAAGCAGTAAAACATGCGTACCCAAACACAAAGCTCGTATCTGTGAACCCGAACCAGCTCAAAGGTTAAATTGATTAATAGTGGCGTTTAAATAAATGAATAATTATTTAATCTGATTGAAATCTTCTAGCTCAATGTTTTTATTATTTTCTTGAGCTTCCTTCTCCTGCATCTTCAGTATCTCTCGGTACCATTCCTCTTTACTGGGGAAATCTTTTTCCCTTATGGTGCCTTTTACTTTTGTGCCCATATTTCCATTTTCGATGGACTTCATTTTTTCCAGGTCATTCTCGTGCTGCCCTCGAAAATTAGAACCTAAAACTACATCTCTTTGAGGAGCTGCTTTGGTGTTAACAACAACTCCCTCTCTAAAAACAACGGCTTTTTTCACCCATTGCTTATTATCATGATCAAAATATCTATATACCCAAAGAAGCTCTGATGACCTACTAGTTACATAAACGGGAGATCCTACCTTATCAATAACGTCGGCCCTTGTGTCTCCTACTTCTACTTTATTTAAGCCTTTGTCCACGCTATGTGCGCAACCAATCAACAGACCAAAAACTAAGCTAATACATAAAAACCTATTCATTGAGTTCATTCCCCGTATCTATTTAGATTAGATATTAAAGTAATATTTTATATCAAAATGATAAAATAGGTAGTTTATATGTCAAAAGAAACTGACTTATTTATGACCGTATCATTTTGATACAGCTATCTACCTTGCCCTGAAACTGGAATAGGGATTGGCTGTAAACCAGGAACCCACAGGGCCTCTTTTTCTTTATCTTTCCGGTTCTTTTTAGAGCTCCCCCCCTCATATTCAGGCGGCTTATCCGAGTGCCTAAAAATTATCGTTAACCTAGGCTCTGACCCTGATACTATATTTGGGTCTTTATGTAATAGTAGATCTATCCCCACCCAAGCATGACTCTCTGAAGCCTTTATAGGTTTTGAGTCCTGTCCCATATGCCTCACAATATCCAACTCCGCTCCTGCAATTGTATTCAACAGATCAAGCCTGGTTAGATCTTTTACTCGAGTAAGTTCCGATTTCGCCATAAAGAAATGATCAGCTAAATATATCCATTGATCCTCAGGAAGTTTTTCCAAAAGAATATGTTCAAACATTTTATAGATAGATCTATCCATTATTGGGTCTTGAATATTTAATCTTTCAGGCCTGCTACTTTCAAGTAGGCTTTGCTCAAACCACCTAGCGCCAATCCGATTAACACTGCTGTTCCAGTCTTTTTCTTGAATTTCATTGTTCATCTTTGATTTTAGAAGCTGCTCAGAGCTATACCTTTTAAAATAGCTTCTTTCAATTTGTGTGATTCGACTATGGTTTTCAATAATCTTTAAAAGCTTATTCATTCCATAAGCATTACTCTTTTTAAATCCTAGTAGCATAGTTTGTGGGTCACTGAGTGTCGGAATAGAATTATAGGTACTAGTTAGTTGCTCAGTAATTTTTGTGTATACATGAGAGCTACTGATCAACTTTTTCATTTTAGCAGCATCTCGTACCTCCAGTCCCTCAGAATTTTCGATTTGTTCAATAAGCTTTTTGATACTACGTATCTCAAGGCCTAGCCATGATCTGTATAGTAAGAAACCGGGCTGAAGAATAAAATTTCTTTTTCTATAAGAATCATTAGATTTGAGCTCGACATATTGCCTCTCGAGTTTACTTAAAATAGGAACTAGAGAAATGGCCCTAAGTACATCGAAAGAATAAAATGAAGCGCTATTAATCGCAAATCTTGCTTGTTGGGCAAAAGCCGAGCTAAAAACATTCCATCGGTCCCGGGCAGACCAAACCGCTATTGCTTTGGTAAGTTCGTAAGCTTCTAGAAAGAACTTAATTTCCTTCATCCCAGTTAGGCTTAGACTTTTGACATGAACTATACTCTCATTTGAAGATAGATTTTTAACAGAACCAGCATGAGACAAAACACCAGCAATTCTCCCCTTCACCATTGCAAGCTCAGCCGAAGAGGCGGTTTCCGAGCGAACTAAAAAATCTGAAGTGTTTATAGATTTATCGTGATTCCCAGAATCTAAATGTATTTTAGTGGCTTCAAAACGTTCAAGGTAACTAATGGCAGATCTAGGGCCTTCGCTAGACAACTGGTGATTAAGCTCAACGTTAAGGGCCCCATACAAGCCAGAACATACCATGACCTTGTTGGGCATTTCAGTGGCCAGAACATTCCAGCAAAACATCTGAAAAATAAATAATGGGAATTTAAGAAGTCTCACCTCCTTATGTTGAGCAATAAACATTCCGTCCCAAAGCTAATTTGGCATAAAACCAATCCCAAAGATTAGCTTTATGCCAAAAAGTGTTAGACCAAAAGAACGTATTTTGCCATTTCAGCAAGAAGAGGTATTTTTCTAATCTGTCACACAGGCTCCAATAAAAACGCCGAGAACTGGCTCTGGGAACGAAGGAGCAAACTTACAGTTATCCATCAAAAACCTCCCATTGTTACTTATGTAGAACCGTATCTCTTTATACTCTTCAAGATCGGGCTTCCAGCGCTTTATGATTTGCTTTGCCTTTTTAAATTCCTTCAGTTGAGCTATTAAGAAGTTTTCTATATCTTGCAACTTAAATTCCGACAGCAATCCTTGAAAATTACTTTCCGCCCAAGAATAGCTTCTCAGATCACTATTAAAAACTCGAATACTAATCGGGAGTCCTAGAAATGAAATCTTGCTTTCAAGATCCATTATTCTTTCAATCAACTGCTCTCTCCTCACTATTTTTTCATCATCATTAAGGTTTGGGAATTTATTTATAATTTCATTAATATTATCATCGGCACCGATGTTTAAATTTAAGCTATCCCATTTATCATGCCTATCCAAATATGCTGGATGATAGAGCCAATAGGAATTGATATTTATTTCCGTGGGAAAATTTCCAATTTTTATTTTTCTTATGGAGCTATTATTTAAATAATCAATATTTTTAGTAAGGCCCCTTAAAACTCTGACAAATTGAGATTCGATCTTAAAGCGCTCTGAAAGCGAAACATTCGAAGTTGGTCTGTTACCTAGTATGATATCTAAAACTTTCGAAGCATTGATCTGATCTCTTAAATTTTGGGCTAATGCTTCCGATTCACCTCCGATTGTTTCAGCTACTATTTTTTTCTTTCTGGCATCAACATTTAACTGATGAGAAACCTTTACTGTTTCAATCCTACGTTCCAGAGAATCCTTGCCTTTTATTTCGAGCAAATTGTTTCTAGAAACTATAGAAAGTTGTTGCTTTAAGAGATTGGAATATGCAGATAAATTTGTTGCCAGCCTTTCTAATTTATTTGAAGCCAAACGACTGTCAGCAATTGTAAAACTGGGTAGAACTATATTGCAGTCTAGTGTCTCACCTTCTATCAGGCATCCTAATTCAATGAGGGCCAACTGTATTTTTGCGATGGACTTCTCAACTTGGTCAATTTCTGACTCAACAATAAGTTTATCTGACTGCATTTTGGAAAGCCTTAATATAAGTTTTTTCCTATATTTTGATGAATGTGCTAATAGCTCATTCCACTCAATTTTATAATCTTTTCCCGGGGTCCACCATTCATCTTCTTTAACGAGTTTTTTGTATCTATCAATTTTTATTTGCAAGCTTTTCTCAAACTTCATCAACGAGCTTAATTGTTTTTCGACTAAGCTAATTCCTCCTGCCTCACAAGACACAGTATTCTCAAAGAAATCATACTCACAAGAACCCTCCTCTAGGCCTCTAGTTTCTTCCGTTAAATCTGTGGTAAAAGATATCTCTTCGCAATCCACACATGAATTCTCACTCGAGCATGCGACTAAAAATATAAAACAAACACCAACTAATATTTTCTCTATACTATTTCTCAAAATTTGCTCCCTGCTATTTCTTATTTGTAGAGCAAACAAGATGCCGCCACCAGGTGTGATTCAGCTAGCTTTAGCACTAATCTGATCCACTTCTTCCAGTATTTAAGAATAGTATCCAAGAAAAAGGATGATTTTTCCCAATATATTTGGCTTTGATTTTGTCCAAAAGGTATAATTTACATTACAAATAACTAGAGAGTGTTTGGATAAGGTAGTTAGAAGCTTAATTTAATTCTAGGAGTTTCTGTTTCAAACTCTTCTTTCTTCTCTTCTTTTACTTCTATATTTCTTTTTTTATCTTTAATACCGTAAGTTTTTTTTAATTTTCTTTTCACTTTGCCAAGTCTTCCATATATCCCAACCGCATCCTCCAAGTCCTCGATTTCCTGGGCATTCCGGTATCTATAAGAGCGTTCGGTATCATCACCTTGCTCTGGATGTTCGAATCTAATATGGTTTCTTTCCTCATTATACTTATCTACAGCTTTTTTATAGTCCTCGTGAGCGGTAACAATTTGATCTAATAAACTACTAATAAGTGCCTTGTCTTTTGTATTGTTCTTTTGCTGAATCAAAGACTTCACTGCCTGTTCTTTCTGGGTGAGCTCAGCCATATTTGCGCGCATGTTCGAAGCGTGGATCTTCCAATCACCCGCGAAGAGTGGACTACTAAAAAGAATAACTAAACTAAATATTAATCGCATTCTGTTTCCAACTTATATTTATAGGTAAAACTCTTAGTTGATTTATAATTAAACTCGCCTTTATAGCATTCAATTTTTCAATTTGGATTTCTCCATCAGATTCTGATTTCATTGTGGCGTCCACATCGATTAGGAATTTCCTATCACTTATTATTTCTCTTATATCTCGTCTAATTTCAGCCGTATCTGCCCCAATAATTTTTAAGCTATAGTAGAAAACTCCCTCTCTGGCTTGGCTTACTTCTGAGTTTCCATAATCTGTGATTTCTTTTAAATGATCGGAGGCATTCAAATTATTTCCAGGCTCATCTGGTGGGCTTAGATCTTCGCTCTCCATTTCCCAACTAGGTTCTTCATCATTAAAGTCAGTTATTGGGGGATCAATCTCTTCATCGGATTTCATATCTTCAAAATCCCAAGTTGCCTCGCCTGGATCATTGCCAGCAATAGACCCCTCTTCTTCTGGCTCAACAAATGGTGTATCATTTTCCTCTGGCTCACCAAGAGAAATAGATGGCGATCCAAAGTCATTTTCAAGGCCACCCATATTTATTTCAGAATTATCTGTAGAGCTTTCCCAAGAAATAGATTCTTCTTTATTGTTCTCTAAGTTTGGCGTTTCTAGCTCTATGGAGTTCGAGGCCTCCATAGGCTTAGCTTCCACAACATCAGCCTGAACACTTCCATCTACATTTACGAAGAATACGTTGCTACAGGAATCGCATTGGGCCATTCCAAAATCAACATCCACAGGTTCAGTACATTTTGGACAAGATACACTCATACTAATAGTATGGATTAGCTCTTCAAATAGGACTCTTGAAAATTTTTGGATCAAAGCCTTAGGCCAGATGAATTGGACCTAAGGCGAGGAAATTTTTTATATTTTACCATGGCACTGTTTAAACTTCTTACCGCTACCACATGGACAAGGATCATTTCTACCAGTTTTACTTCCGTCTCGAACAAAAGTTTCAACCCTTACCTCTTCTTCTTCCTGCTCCCGACCAAACTGAAAGTTCTTTTTTTCAGGTGTTGGCTCAGGACCACCAGTAGACATTAGCTCCGGCTGACTCATTTCGTAGTCTTCTGGTGCTTCTAAATCAAACTCCGCGTCGAAATCTTCTTTAGCAATAGAGGAAAGTGGTATTTTTTTACCTTCTGAATCTTCAAATACTAACTGAACCTTAAATACCTGCTCTAGCACTTCTTCTTTCACAGCGTAGTCGTATTCAGAGAACATTCTAAAGGCTTCTTTTTTATATTCAATAAGAGGATCTTTTTGAGCAAAAGACCTTAAATTAATTCCTTCTTTCAAGTTATCCATGCTTAGTAGATGGTCTTTCCACTTATTATCAATGGTTCTTAAAAGCATTTTTTGTTTCACATCATCAAACAGGTGCCCTAAATGCTCTTCTTGTTTTTTGTAAGCAGCCTGTACCCCAGTAACCATCGCATCAGATACATCATCTGAGCCCCTGAGCTCCTCAGGATCTTTGCCAAGCTTTATACCGAAGACTTTTTGCAGATGATTATTTAATGCTTCAAGATCCCATTGATCTCTTCGTCCATCTTCTGGAATATAAACATCTAGTAAACTTGAAGAAACCTCGCCCATCATATCCTTAACTACAGCCGAAGTATTCTTACCCGCAAGAACCTCTCTCCTTAGGGAGTAAACAGCATTTCTCTGCTGATTCATAACATCATCATACTCTAGTAAATGTTTACGAATATCAAAGTTATGCCCCTCTACTTTCTTCTGCGCGTTCTCTACGGCTTTGGAAACCATTCCAGCTTCTATTGGCTCATCATCAGGAACGTTCAGTCGTGTCATGATGCTTTGAATTCTCTCTCCATTAAAGATTCTCATTAGGTCATCTTCTAAGGATAAAAAGAATTTGGATTCGCCTGGGTCACCCTGACGACCGGATCTACCACGCAACTGATTATCAATACGTCTGGATTCATGGCGTTCTGTACCAATGATATACAATCCACCCGCTTCTAGTACCTTCTTTTTATTCTCAGAACACTCAGAGCTATATTTTTTAAATGCCTGTTGAAACTCTTCAGATTCTTCATCTGGATTAACATTTTTTGCCAAAGCCTCAGCATTACCACCCAGGACAATATCCGTTCCTCGACCAGCCATGTTTGTAGCAATAGTTACAGATCGAAAACTACCGGCCTGTGCAACGATATCCGCTTCACGCTCATGGTGTTTGGCGTTCAATATGTTGTGCTCAATCCCCGCCTCTTTTAAGAAATTAGATATGATTTCAGATCTTGCGATACTAACAGTACCTACCAGAATTGGCTGACCAGAATCCTGTCTAGATTTTATCTCTTCTGCTATAGCTTTATATTTTGCACTTTCCGTTTTATAAATAACGTCATTTGCATCCAGTCTTTGAATGGGTTTATTTGTTGGTATCACATAAACCGATAGCCCGTATATCTTTTGGAATTCTACAGCCTCTGTATCCGCAGTACCGGTCATTCCAGAAAGTTTATCGTACATTCTAAAGTAGTTCTGAAAGGTAATAGAAGCCAGGGTTTGGTTTTCTGATTTAACCTTTAGTCCCTCTTTGGCTTCAATGGCTTGGTGAAGACCGTCACTCCAACGTCTTCCCTCCATTAGTCTTCCTGTGAATTCATCAATGATAATTATATCACCGTTCTTAACCATATAATCTACATCTTTTCTAAAAAGATGATGAGCCTTTAGCCCCTGATAAATATGGTGCATTAGATCTATGTTTTGAGGTTCATAAATATTTTTAACCCCTAGAAGCTCTTCAACCGCAGTGTTTCCCTCTTCAGTAAGAGTTGCAGACTTGGATTTTTCTTCTAAATTAAAATGCGCATCTAGCTTTAATTTTGGAATAATTTGGTTGATCCTGTAGTACTTATCCGTACTCTCTTCACTTGGACCAGAGATAATCAAAGGAGTTCTTGCCTCATCGATTAAGATGGAGTCACACTCATCCACAATCGCGTAGTTGTGTTCTCTTTGCACATAATGCTCTAGAGAGTATTTCATATTATCTCTTAGATAATCAAAGCCAAATTCGTTATTGGTTCCGTAAGTAATATCACAGTTGTATGCATTTTTTCTTTCTGCATCATCCAGTTCATGGGTAATACAACCGACACTTAGACCTAGCCAGCTATAGAGTCGTCCCATCCACTCGGAGTCACGTTTTGCAAGATAGTCATTTACAGTGACAACATGAGAGCCCTTACCAGTTAAGGCATTTAAATACACAGGGAGTGTTGCAACTAGAGTTTTACCTTCACCCGTTCTCATCTCTGCTACGGAACCTTCATTTAAGGTCATTCCACCAACTAACTGAACATCATAGTGGCGCATACCTAAAACTCTTTTTGATCCTTCTCTACAAACAGCAAAAGCTTCAACCATAATATCATCGGTTGTCTGTCCATCTTGAATTCGTTTTTGAAACTCGGGCGTTTTTGCTTTTAACTCATCATCAGATAGTTTTTCGTATTCTGCTTCCAAAGCGTTGATTCGATCAACATAGGGCTGTAGACGCTTCATTTGGCGATCGTGATGAGTTCCAAAAACTTTTGACATAAATTTATTAACCATATTCAAAATCCCTTACTTTAATCGTTGATGAATGAGACCCAACAGAACCTAAACAATATATAATAAAACTTTGGGTTATGGCAGAGTTGATTGAACAGATATTAATTACCTAGGACTAGATGCTTATTTTTTTAGCCACTTGGAGTTTTGCAAAAAGCCTCCTCCCCTGATGAGTAACGGTCGACTCAAAAAACAGACAAAAATAGCAACTAGCTTTTAGATTTAACCTGTCTATAGGCTTCGAACAGGGCCACGGCAACGGTATTAGCTAAATTAAAACTCCTCACCGCTCCGGGCATAGGTAATTTCACGCATTGCTCAGGAAAAGATTCTCTAAACTTAGCTTCGAGGCCCTTTGTTTCTTTGCCGAAAACCAGATAATCCCCGGGCTGGAATGCCACATCATAGAAAGACTTTTCAGCTTTTGTAGTAAACAAAAACATTCTTTTTTTATCAGGAACCCCAGCTAACCATTCGTCAAAACAAGGATTTTGAGTCCAATTGAGCTCCGGCCAATAATCAAGACCCGCTCGGCGTAAGCGCTTTTCATTGATTTCGAACCCGAGTTTACCAATCAAGTGGAGACTAGATCGCATACCCACACAAGTCCTACCAATATTACCCGTATTATTGGGTATTTCTGGCTCTACAAGACAAACATTGAATAATTTCTTTTGCTCTAGATGTTGTTTTAAATCAGACATTTGCATTTAGTAGCATAAGCAAAATAGAGTGAATAGTCAGAAGACATTTAGACGCCCTATTTTCATAGCTGAGGAGACCCAAAAAGCCCCCCATTTATGGAACTATGAGGTATTTATAGATCAAGATACTTAAAATACTCTTTACCGAGATTAGTAAGAGCAGGCCTTCTGCCTTTATCTATGACTATTCCCATTTTTTCCAAATCCCGAGTCATTGGAGTATAAGGAATAACTTCTCTACCGGTGGTTTTACCGATTTTCTCGATATATAAAATCTGATCCTCGTTGAATCTTTCATTTAATGGGGTTTGAGCACGAAAATCTTCTTCCCAGTCTCCATGTACAATTTGAATTGCCTCTTTTGGTAGCTTTTTCTTTCTCAAAGCAAACACATCTACATCTAGCATTTCAGAACCCGCCAGAGCGGAGCAATTAAGTCTCTGATATAAGGACCTGTTTGGTTGCTTATGATTTACACCATGAAACTCATCTAAAATTGCATCCAAAACTGAGGACTCTTGCAATTCATAAATGTAACCCTTCACATGAGCTACACCCTCTTCTAAAAACACATGATAACCGCTCTCTAAGCGGTAAACGCTACCTTTAACTACAGCTGGAACCTCACTGATTACAGCATCTTGGATAATTTTGTGATGTACTTTACCGGCACACAACGAGCCACAGACAAACAGCTTTTTTGACATACAAACACCCCTCATATTGTAATTCCCTTATGAATTCCCCCGAATCCAAAGGCAACTTAACAAAGGAAGCGAGGCTCTTCAAACAGGGATCTAACATTCGAGTTTTTTATAGGGTCTGCATATTTTTTAAGGGGCTAACCCCAAAAAATTTTCCAAGACTCCTTTTTACTTTTAACGGGCTGCAGTGAAAATTTACTTAAACTGCCGTTTTCTAATTCAGGATTATTTTCAGCGTAAGTTTACCTATAGATATCAGCCCTCTTTAAAAGAGGTTTTTATTCGACTGCTTTTGGGCTGAATGATGTTTATTAAAAGAGATCGTTGAATTTTAAAAACACACTAGAACACGGAGCAACAAAAGATGGTCATTTTCGCCTTTTCATAGATTTTTGAAGCATTTCGAGTAGTATTAGAAAAAACTCTAAATGAAAAAAATCGAAGCAATAATAAAACCTTATAAACTAGATGATCTCGTCGACGCTCTTAGCGAAATTGGCATCGAAGGCATCACCGTAAGTGAAGTCAAAGGCTTCGGTCGTCAACGTGGACGTACCGAATTCTATAAAGGCGCGGAGTACGTTGTCGATTTTCTACCTAAAATTAAAATTGAAGTTGTAGTTACTGATGCCATTTGTGATATGGCAGTAGATACTATAAAAAACGCAGCAGCCAGTGGAAAAATCGGTGATGGTAAGATTTTTGTTCTACCAGTAGAAAAAGCGGTAAGAATTAGAACCGGCGATTTAGACGAAGAAGCATTATAACCCTAGCAGGAGAAATATATATGACCCCAAATGAAGCGATTGCGTTTGGAAAAGAAAATGGCGCAGTAATGGTCGATTTTAAATTTGTCGATCTCTTAGGTGCTTGGCAACATTTTACGGTTCCGATTGCAGAACTAACAGATGAGGTATTTGAAGAAGGTCTGGGCTTTGACGGAAGCTCTATTCGAGGATGGCAAAGCATAGAAGAGTCAGACATGATTTATATCCCTGTCCCTTCCTCCGCTAAAATGGACCCCTTCAATCAAGTTCCAACAATGTCTTTTATCGGTAACATTCATAGACCTGAAACCTTAGAGCCCTATGAAAGAGACCCTAGGACTATGGCTCAAAGAGCAATGGCCTATCTTAAATCCACAGGCATAGCAGACACTGCTTATTTTGGTCCTGAAGCTGAGTTTTTTATCTTTGATGACATAAGATTCGATAGTAGCTCCCAGGGTGCTTTTTACTCCATCGACTCAGAAGAAGCAGCATGGAACACTGGCTCGGATGAGTTTGGCTTTAACCTTGGATATAAAGCAAGGCATAAAGGTGGTTACTTTCCAGCGATGCCGACGGATAAAACTCACGATATAAGAACCGAAATGTGCTTAGAACTCGACCGACTAGGGCTGCAAGTAGAACGACAACACCATGAGGTAGCCACTGCAGGTCAGGGTGAAATCGATATACGGTTTGATAAAATGTTAGATATGGCCGACAAAATGATGTGGTTTAAATATGTAATTAAAAACGTAGCGAGACGTCATGATAAAACGGCTACCTTTATGCCTAAGCCCGTTTTTAATGATAATGGTTCAGGAATGCATACCCATATTTCTTTATGGAAAGATGGCTCGCCACTTTTTGCGGGAGATAAATATGCAGGTCTTTCGCAAATGGCATTGCATTTTATAGGTGGTATTTTAAGGCACGCCCCAGCTCTATGTGCCTTCACCAACCCTAGTACAAATTCTTACAAAAGATTAGTTCCTGGCTTTGAAGCACCTACGAGACTAGCATACAGCTACAGAAATAGATCGGCTGCGATTAGAATTCCAATGACTGGTCCTAACCCTAAAAAGAAAAGAATAGAATTTAGAACTCCAGATCCTACGGCAAATCCTTACATCGCTTTCAGTGCACTTTTATTAGCTGGATTAGATGGTGTTGAGAATAAGATCGACCCAGGAAAACCTTTTGAAAAAGACATCTATGGCCTCAGCGCCGAAGAATTAAAAGATGTTCCTGAAGTACCTGCGACACTAGATCGGGCATTGAATAACCTAAGGAATGATCACGAGTTTCTTTTAAAAGGTGATGCTTTCTCCACTGAATTTGTAAATCACTGGTGTGATTTTAAATATGAGAACGAGGTACTGCCGGTTATGCAGAGACCAGTTCCTCATGAGTTTGAATTGTACTACGATATCTGATTAAAACTAAATTTCGCAATATAGATTAGAGAGGAGCCAATTAGGTCTCCTCTTTTTTTTGGCAAATCTATTTCTTTTCAATTCTTAACCATGAATCAACGCTTAGACTACTAGGTCTCTCAATAGTTACTACCTCTTCCTTGCTTACTTCTAGCTGAATAAACTTAGTATCAAAAGACAAAACCTTACCTCGAAGTCCTTTCGACATATTCCATGACTGGTCTTTACTGAAAACATAGTTTATCTCTACTGTTTGGTTAATCCAGCGTTGGGCGTTAAAGTCCGCTTCGTTATTTCTATAGGATCGAATATATATTTTGCGAGTGTCTTTTGGAGAAAGGGGAATTGTTGTTACTATTCCCTGCCTAGTAACAATAGTTATTAATATTTTATTGGGTCCCTCTCTAAAAACGTCAAGCACCCTACCCCCTGCATAATCATAGTAGGATGGGTCATTTTTAGAAATTTTAGGAAGACTATGTTTAACCTCTACCCATTTACCTAAAAAACCTTTTATCCCTGAAACGCCTGTGAAGACCAGGCCTTCCGGGGCTTTGGACCAATCCACTTTCATTTCAGCGTGAATTTTTGGGTAGCTTCGATTAAACATGGAACGCTCAGAACCCATCGTAGTTTCTTGAAAGTTCATAGTCCCCTTAGAATCTCGATTTTCAATTTTTTGAAAATGATTTCGGGGCCTAAAAGGAAGACCAAACATAGTACTGTAATAGGAATCCGTTTTCAAATTTGTTCCAGATGCTAGAAAGCTATTTAAACGAAAAAAAGCTGAGAAATCTGTTACAAAATTTGGTGTCTTATAAACTCTTAACCAGTCTTTGATATCAATGAATTTGGAGATATCTTTAAGGGCATTATCAAGCCTGGAACCAAATCTAATTAGGCTCTTGGAATAAATTCGCTCTTGAACTCCCAGAGCAGTATTTAGCTCACCCACCAGTTTTTCTACCAGCTTAATAGAGTCTTGATACCTATCTGGTAAATAATCTAAAATGTGATCCAAAAATCTAAGTTTAGCCTGCATTTGTTTGGCGTTTATAAATAGCGTTCTATAGTGCGACTCCGAAACCAAGGCGTCCAAGTTTTTATTTTTTGCAATAGTCAGATAAGCCTGAGTGGTAAAATTGGTTCGACGGTCGGTAAAAACCTTGGAGCGCATGTTATGCAGGCTGGTTACAGGGAGACCATCAATATGGACCTCTCTCAATTGAGTTAAAATCGATCCATAGCTGAGCTCTAGTGCTCGAATCATATCGGGAATTTGCTCAGGTTCGCGCATCAATCTTAAACCCCAGATAGAGGTCTCATTTATAATCTGACTATTAACGTATTGTTCATTTAGTAGCTGTTTTTCATAATTTTGAAAACAGAACCCACCAGAGAAAAGACCCAGGCTGTATAAACTTAAAATAAGACCAAAGGTCAAAGGGACTATATTGGAGAGCATCCGTTGATAATAACAAAGTTCCCCTGATCTGTATCTCAGAGTCTTTTATCGGGCAGAAAATCATAGGCTATCTTGAAATAACTTCAGTTGATTTCAAGATATAGACAGTGAATTGACAAATTTTGTCGGTAAATCCTATTTCATTTTACTCAGCTTCAACGTATTAAAAAAATTTGATTTTTTAAGTCTTCCTAGCCTCGACAAAATCTACCACTAAAAATTGTTTGAATTCACAGTCTTAAACGTCCAATTCTATTTAGAACGCTTGCAATTTAATACAGCAAAGAGCTTTGAAAAGCTTGGATGTACGATTTATTTAGTAGTTTAAACAAAGGAAGTCCGTTAAAACTAAGTTATGGAAATATATGGTGATGGCCTATTTTGGTATATAGAAGAAGACGATGGTAGTTTCGTAATAGGCGCCACTGAAGACGCCATTGATGAGGCAGGAGACCTGTTTCGAGTCATATTGGCAGATGGTGACGAAGATATCACTGAAGACTTTAGCTGTGGAGAAATTCGCGGAGAAAGAGAAACAATTACTATTCCTGCCCCTTTTAACTTGAAGGTCATGGAAAGAAACGAGTCCATACTTGAGAATTGTGAATTACTCTCCGAGGACCCCCTTGGTGAGGGCTGGCTGTTTCGTGCCTTGGCTGAAGATGCCTAGGGCATTCAATCAAAACCAACTTTATCTATAGATTCTACTTAAGCCGTTTGTGACGGACTCTCTCCAGTTGGTTCGGTGAGCTTTTCTTTCGTAAACTCTTTGCCGTCCCATCGAAAAATAAATTCCGCCTCATCCATTTCTGTGTGGATATTCACTGGCCTTCCCCAAATGTAAGCAACATTTTTTAGAGTTTCTTCCATATAGTTTGGCTGCATGTCAACGCCCTCATGAAGGTGCTTTAACAGTAACTCTCCCTTGTTCCGAAAATTTCCATTTTCCACCTCTATGATTGGTTGGCCGTGGTTGGTTAACTGGAACAACAGCTTTTGTTTTACCATAGGAAAATTTCTAGTATCTAAAAAATATTTTTTTGTTCTCTTGTCGTAGTTGTAAACAAACATTTTATTTCGTACACAAAAATCTTCCGTTAAAAACTCATCAATAAAGGTTACATCATTATAGTCTCTTCTAACTTCAAATATTTTCTGACGACCGAGACCTGTTTTCTTATCCCAGTTCTTCTTGTCGTCAAAGGAATCACATTCATCCCAGTCTTTCCCGAATCGCCCCTTGTTCCAACGGTCTTCAATATCTCTCATTAATTCAATTCCAACTTTATAAGGGTTGAAACCCATTGGGTCCATGGCCACAGTACCACTGTGGTGATCAGCAAATGTTATAAGTTCAGAGTCGTCTAAAATCTTCTCTGTCATTAGTCTTGAGTGCCAGTAGGAGGCCCAACCCTCGTTCATAACCTTGGTCATACCTTGAGGAGAGAAATAGTAGGACTCAGATCTAATTATAGACAGTACATCTTGCTGCCAGTTTTCTAGTTGAGCATAATTTATTAAAAAGAGAAGTACGTCTCTTTCTGGACGAGTAGGAAATTTAGGTAACTCACCCGCTCTATCATCGGACTCAACAGTTGCTCCTCTGCGGACATCATGGGACTTTTCCATATACTCCTGCATATAGAAACGATCGTTTTTTATTGCCTCGGCATGTTTTTTCTCTTCAGCTAGTTCCTCAGGGGTCGCTCTCTTTACATAGGGGCTAAACCTATCAATTAAATTCTCAATTGAAAGACATTTATCTATAAAAGCTTCGACCTTTTCTTGTCCGTAGCGATCCATATAGTTTCGAATTCTAGTGGCATGATTAGCCATGGTGTCCATCATTTTTCTATCTGTTGGTTCAAACCATTTGTTATTTTTAAAGAAGTCGCAATGCCCATAAACGTGAGCCATTACTAGTTTTTGATCAACATGCTCATTTCCCTTCATCAAATAGGCATAACAAGGATCGGTGTTGATTACCATTTCATAGATCTTTGAGAGACCATACTCATAGCCTCTTGAGAGTTTTTCGTATTGCATTCCAAAAGACCAGTGAGGGTATCTGGTTGGAAACCCACCATAGGCGGCAAGTTGACTCATTTGATCATAATCTACCATCTCAAAAATCGTAGTAAAAAAATCGAGACCATAATCAGCAGCAATTTTCTCAATTTTATCTTGCTCGAGCTGAAGATCTTTTGGTAGTTGGCTATTATAGGTAGAAATCATACTACTTTCCTTTGCCTAAAAAATCCTTGATAGAATCAACGATTTTATCGCGGTTCTCAATTTGACTTAAAATTATTCTCTCATCTTCTGGGAAACCCCTTTGTAAGTCCTTAATGAACTGGCCACTCCCATACTTACTTTCTACTTGCCCATAGCCAAACATATTCACCTTAGGAAGTAGATCGCTATTTAAAAGGTCTACACAGTATTTTGTATCATCAGCGCTCCAATTGTCTCCATCGGAGAAATGAAACGGATAAATATTCCATTCGTGAGGAGGATACTCCTCGTCTATAATTTTTTTACAGAGATTGTAAGCAGATGAAATTAGCGTACCACCGGACTCGCTTGTTTTAAAAAATGTATCTTCATCTACCTCTCTTGCCGCAGCATCATGGATAATAAAGCGAGTTTGTAATCCTTTATAATGCTTTTTGAGCCAAGCATTTATCCAAAAACTCTCTAGCCTGACTATTTCTTTTTGTTCGCCGCCCATTGAGCCAGAAACATCCATCATATAAATGACAACTGCATTAGCCTGAGGTGATGGCATTTTTTTAATTGAGCGGTATCTCAGATCTTTTTTAATCGGAACTATAATGGGATTGTCTGGATCATATGTTCCAGAGGCAATACTTCTCTTCAAAGCTTCTTTGTAGGACGCTTTAAAATGGCGTAAACCCTCAGGGCCAACAGGAGCCATTCCCTTAACTTTATATTTGAGTGAATCAATTTGCTTAGATCCACGCGGCTCAATTTTAGGGAGCTCCAACTGCTCGCCAAGAATCTCAGCCAATTCTTCAAATGTAACATCTACTTCAACACTGTGTTCACCTGCATCGTTTCCAGCTTTAGGCTCTCCACCCTCTCCCTCTACAGGATCTCCCGGCTGCCCCTCCCCTTGGCCTACTCCGCCTTGGTCTTTGGGCCCATATTTAAATCTTGGAATATCAATTTTCGGAACTGGAATTTTAACAAATTCCTTTTCCCTTTTTCCAATCATCTCCCCATGAGAGATATACTTTTTGAAGTTCTCTTTGATTTTGCCTTTAACAATGTCTTTGAACCGACTGTGATCCTGCTTAATTCCCACGATTTACCACCTAGTTCGCTTTTGTGTCACCTCTGGCAAAAATACTGGATACATAGTTCAGTACATCCGTCGCAGAGACTTCGTCATAACCAAAATCTTTGATCAATCGAGATTTAACAATGTCGATCTTTTCCTGAGTCTCTCTATCCGCCGTTGAAGTGACTAAAGTAGAAAGTTTGATGGAATCTTTTTGGTCTTCAAAAAGTTTCAATTCTAATGCCTTATGAAGTCTAGCGTTGGCTTTGTGATCAAAACGTTTTCCTTCTATTGAAAGAGCACCAATGTAGTTCATGATTTCTCTTCTAAAATCATCTTTTCTGCTCTCAGGAATTTCAATTTTTTCCTCAATGGATCGCATTAATCTCTCATCAGGCTCTTCATCTCTACCGGTGAAAGCGTTCTTAACTCTTTCTTTTTGAGTATAGGCTTTTACGTTATCTATATAGTTGGAACATAACCTTTGTAGAGCACTATCGTCTGCACTGATAGCTCTTTGAACTTCTGCTTTAATTATGTCTTCATACTCCTGCTTTACTACCCCTAGTAGCTCGCGGTACTCCGTTTTTAAATCTTCGTTTGAAATTAAAGAGTGGTTTTTAAGGCCCCCTTCGAGTTCATTCAATACCATGAATGGATTCACTGAGCCGCGATTAGAACTTTGTGCGCTAACTATGGCATTGGATATTTTGTCTTGAATGTATCTGGCTGATATACCTTCCATACCTTCACGTTTGGATTCTTTACGAAGCTCTCTAACATTGTCTTCCGTATAACCAGTTATAGATCGTCCATTGTAGAGCTTAAGCTTTTGAAGCCGGCTCAGGTTTGCTTTTTTAGGAACCTCTAGTCTTGTTAGTAGGGCCCACATTGCAGCCATCTCAATAGTATGAGGGGCGATACTCACTCCCCTTACCTTTTTTGAATTGAAGTCCTTCTTATAGATTTCAGTTTCAAAATCCAAACGGGTAATATATGGAATATCGATTTTTACAGTTCGATCCCTTAAGGCCTCCATGAATTCATTATTTTGGAGTCTTTTGTACTCCGGCTCGTTTGTGTGGCCAATTA
Source organism: Bdellovibrionales bacterium (assembly GCA_045110695.1). GTDB lineage: Bacteria > Bdellovibrionota > Bdellovibrionia > Bdellovibrionales > UBA840 > JBGCGH01. Next base: position 50,476 of record JBGCGH010000021.1, read on the forward strand.
TTACTTCATCAATTGATGTTTGAGCAAATTTCTTTGGCTTAATTCTATGCTCTTGAGATGCACCCAAAAGGTCATATAGAAAAGCTACATCTAATTTTAAAACTTCAACAAACTCAATCATTCCTCGATTCGCTACGCAAAATTCACCGTCAAAGTTAAATGCTCTTGGATCAGAATCAGATCCATACTCAGCAATTTTTCTATAATTGATATCTCCAGTTAACTCTGTGCTATCCTGATTTTTCTCATCTTTTGGTTGAAAGGTACCAATACCCACCCTATCTTGCTCGGAGATAATCAAACGCCTTACTTTTACATGCTCTAGGATTTTAGAAACATCTCCCTCATAATGTTCTTGAAACATTTGAAAGATAAATCTACAAGGAGGGCTGAGCTCCCCTTTTATTTTTACCTTAAAATCACCACTTTGACCTCGGTTCAGCTCTTCCTCAAATTGCTCTCTCATATCTTCAGGTATGAGAAGCAAAGGGTCCTCATTCATCGGGGATCGAAAACTAGTTACACCCTCACCAAGAATCCCAGTATTTTTATTATCTATCCACTCAAAGGTAAATAGCGCGCCTTCATCTTTTCGCGAGTAGTTTTCTAAACCGTTTTTTATTCTTCTACAAATTGTTGATTTTGCACTTCCTACTGGGCCGTGGAGTAAAATCACTCTTTTCTCAGTACCGTAGCCCATTGCTGCGGATCTCAAAACATTAACAAGCTTCATAAGGGAAATGTCCATTCCAAAAACAGCGTCTTGCCCGTTGTTTTCCTCATCATCAAAGAAGTTGTAGTGGATCATTGGTTTTTTAAAATCTACATACTCTCTGGTACCGTAGCCAAGAATCATGTCATACATTCTTTGATAGGCGTTTCGAGTAATGAGAGGATTTTCTCGGATGAGATTTAGGTAGTCCTGAAAGTCGCCGACCCAACTCAAATCATGATATTGCTTTTCATCCTGTAGTTTTTTAAAAAGATCGTTGGCGTTTACTTTTTCACTCATCCCTATCTCCTTGGTAAGAACCCGCGTGATAACAAATCCCTACAAATATTATCCACTTCCACACCTCAAATAACAACCAAACTCGGAAACCCAACTAGACCCTCATGTTATACAAGTATCTGAAATCATTGATGATTAAGGCAAAGCGGTACATCAAGCACTAGTAAAACTAGGCTTCTTATAGTTTAGACAGACGAAAGTCTTATTTCGGTTAATTTTAATCAAAAAAAACCAGGACATTAAATCCTGGTTCTTTTTAGATCTATTTTTAAGTGGAGATATGGTCTATATCTAGTCCCATCGATTAAATACAACATTGGCTGTATCAACCATATCCTTCATAATAAAATAATATCCACCATTAGATTCACCAAAACATGCCATTGAGTAGGATCTCTTTTCTGAGAGTTGCTTACAACTAAAAGATTTAGGTAAAAATTCTGTCAATTCCTTGCCCTTACAGCCCGCTATCACTAAAGCACGTTGAACTAAAATCTTCGCAGCATCCTCATCACTTACGTGATCACCAAAATCTGCATACACGTTTATCGTTGAGCTGTCATTTGAGTAATTATTACTTAATTTTGCACGACAATCTGCAAATAGAAAACTTGCATAGCTGCTGATTAAAATTACCAATACTATTTTCATAAAACCCTCCAAGTGGCGACAAGGTAGTTATGATAAGTAACTTTGTAAAGAAGGCTTCAAAAATTACATTTATTACTGTTAAAACACAGCCTTAGATAGCTATATTTTTCATAAAAAAAGAATGAACCAAGATTCAAGCACTAACAAGCTTACAGCTTAGATCTTTTGTAGCCGGAAGGCCTACCGATAGTGAACATTTCATTCTTAATTTCCGGGCTGTCATTAAATCCTCGTAATTGCATTTGTATACTTGCCCGTTTAGACTCAATGGCAATTACCCTTTGCTCTCTCATGCGTTTTTTCCAAGTTATTTTCATTCCGTTTACATTAAAACAGTCACTCAATGCACCCTTAGGACCGCGGTTACATTTCCAACCTGCATCTTTGGCTTCCTCATCAAATAAAAACGAGATGATCAGCTCCGGCCTAACATCAATTGGAATCATTTTCGATAAAGTGGCTCGTCTACCGCTGCCTGAATAGAACTTTTTTTGTTGAGGTAAAACAATATCAAGCTCCTTACTATCATAGGCTAAGGAGGCTAAATGAATTCCAAGACTTGTCTCTACATCCATTCTCAACTTGTTAGTTTTAGTAGCTAAAATATCAATATAAACGATGTAGGATCTATTCAACTTTTTATCTTGAACCAGAGTTTTAGCCCTCCAGCTCCCCCTATCTGATTTAGAGAAATCCTTTGGAGGTGTGGCACAACCCACGAGTGTGAGGCCAATAGCTATTATGAATAGGTTAGTTAGCTGTTTCCACAGATGCCGGAACCCTAAGGATTGGCTGCTCTTTTGTAGAAAAAAGCTTCTCTGAGGCTTGTTTGATTCTTGCGATCTTACTATTAAGTTTAACCTTCTCACTATTACTCTCCACTAGCTCTATAGCTTTTTGATACATCCATAGTGCCTTGGTGGGTAATTGATATCTGTAGTAAGCATCACCTAAATGTTCTGCAATGATGCTCTCGTTGGGCTTCATATTGTAAGCCGCCTCCAGAGTCTTTACCGCCTCAGCATATTTACCCTGTTTATACAGGATCCAGCCATAGGTGTCAGTAATATATGCATCATCTGGCTTCAAAAGCATCGCACGATTTGCAAGCATTTCCGCCTCATCTAGATTTTCGTTCATTTCAGCAAATGTATAAGCTAGATAGTTTATAGCTTGGACATGGTTTTCATCCAAAGAGATCACCTTCTTCATGCTTGCTATCGTTGCTTGTTTATTACCAAGCTTATCCTGAATAGAACCCAGGAAAAATTGTATCTGTGTGCTCTCTGGGAATTTTACTTCCGCGGTTTTCAAAATACCTAGAGCTTTTTTGTATTGTTTTTTGTCATCTAAGAGGGAAACGTAAAGGGTGTAGAACTGTTCTACCTCAGGTCGATTTTTAATCGCATTGTCCATCCAAGCGATAGCCTTTGGATAATCTCCAACTAGCTTATAGAGATAAGATCCATGAACGGAGGCTTCTACAAAAAATGAAGATGTATATGGAATCTGCTCAAACTGTTCTATCGCCTTCGCAAACTTTCTAGTCTCTTCATACACGGCACCCAAATAGAATCTTATTTTATCAGATTCTGGGGCATATCTTAGGATTTCTTTTAGCTTTGTGGCAGCCTTGTCGTAACTTTTTTGCTCTATCAATATTAAGGCTAATTTGATTTTCACACCGAGGTTGTCTCGTTGATTTGCTTCAAGTATTTTAAATTGCTTGTAAGCTTCATCAAGTCTCTCATCTTCCATATACATACGACCAAGAACATCGGCAATCCGATAGTTGTAACCGTATTTTTCCTGATGAGACTCGTAAAGCTTCATAGCTCTATCGCGGGTTCTATATTTCTCATAGACCTTTCCAAGTGCTAGCACTGATTCTACGAAACTAGTTTTTAATGTGATTGAATTTTCAAAAGAGACTATCGCAGAATCGATATTCTTCTGTTGAAGTTGTACTCTACCAATATAGTAATGAGCCAAATGACTTACGATAGAATCTTTAGACTCAGTTACTTTCTTAAACACCCGGATGGCTTTTTTGTAAGTCTTCTGCTCCACATGGATGGCGCCGACATACAACATGGCCTCGTCGTTTTTAGGATCAAATTTTAAAACAGCCTCATACATCTCCATGGCACGATCATGCATTCTAAGACTTGAGTAAAGGCTTCCTAAAAGCATATGAGCATCTGTGTTTTCTCCATCTAAACGAATGACTTTTTCAGCGTGATCAATAGCTTCAGAGATAAAGCCCTTTTTAAGGAATTCACCAGATAATCTTAGGTGAACTTTTACAGAGTCAGGATCATAAACTAGGGTTAGTCTGAACTCTTCAATGGCCATGTCAGAATTTCCATTCAAACTATGAGCCTCCGCCATTGTAAAATGGTAGTCGGCCTGACTTCTCATATGAACTTTGTTTTTTAAAGCGTCTTTTGCCTGAGCGGGAGGGGCCATACTAGCAGGAGCCCTCTGCTCAAAAACCTTCATGTTTAAGGTCTGATCTGCGACTTCATCCACTGACACACATGCTGTTATCGCTAAACCTGCGAAAATAATCGAAACCCTGTAAATCAGTCTTTGAATAATCATGTTTATAGATCGGGTTTTGATGGCTCTATCTTTATGATTAGAGCTGATTTAGGCTCTAAAATAGACTTTTGTCACTAGAAACTAAACGAGCCATAAACACCAAGCATTGGACCCATAAGATCAAATTTATTAATGACAATATTCGTATCAAAAAAACACATTTCTGCTGTCAGCCTTGAAATACTAATTACTTTTTTGACTCCACTATAGACTAGAAGTGAATGCTTTATCTAAAAAGAAAACTTTATCAGGCGGTAAGGCCTTTCAAATCAAAGTCTCTATAGTTAATATTTACAAAATCAGATCAATCAACGATAGATAAGGTAATTTCTTCGTTTTCCCCTACAGAGCATCTACTTACGAAACTAGATACGTGATTAGATGTAACAACTCTAGAAATCGTTAATATTGAGTTGTCAGCGATGTTACAGCCAGTAAAATCATTAACCACCCCATCAACGTTCGAAGTGTTGGAACAACTTATAGTTCCATCATTACAGTTTGAAATATCAACCCCACTTGAGGTGCAGCTTAAGTTACCAGAACCAACCGGATTCAATGAGGTGGCAGTTGAACCTAGAGTCCAGTTTATGATTTCAGTGCAGGTTGAGCCCGTAGTCAGGCTTCTAAGCCCCCCACCCTGAAAAGATAAAATAGTCGATGTAGGAACTAAACTCACTCCATCACATGTAACTGCAGACATTAAAAAGTCCCCATTTAAGTTATTACAGCTAGAGTTGTTGTTTGCCGTTAGTCCCGATGAATCAAAGCAGGACGTTACGATTAGCAGTAAACCAAAAACACTTCCTAGTTTTATTATCTTTTCTGATACAAATAATTTCATTTTTTAGTAAACCTTAGACCTGTGTCCAATATCATCCATCCTAAACTTTGAATCTGTCTTATCAAAACTTGCAATATCTCTATCAGGGGTGTCTTGAGCACCATTTGGTCCCTTAGACCATACCACAATATGTGTAGGAAGACCAAAGGAGTCCCGCACCATTCTATACATATAGGGGTTTCCCCATGGGTCTTTAGAAGCAGAAGCTCCCTCCCAAAGAGGTGCCTTTGCCGCATTTGCCGGCATCCTTGATCCTGAATTTTTTCTAGCTTCTTTAAGGTTTGTAAGAATTTCGGAAGGTAGCTGTTTACTTAAATTCATGCTTTCTTGATAGGCTTGGGCCAAAGATCTGGACTCTACATTCTTATAAAGAAGGGGGCCTACAAAGGCCAAAACAGCTAAAATTGCACAGAATGTAGTAATGAAGTCAAATGAGCTAAATACCTTATTTTTATTAGGTTTTTCTGAACTATCTGCTCCCATTTTACTCTCTCCCTTACCAGTACTTTCGGCTAGAGAACTGGAAAACTTTAGCGATTTGCTAACCTTTTTAAGGCTGTGGTGCGTCGAATTGATGCCTAGCATTTTGCAAAATGCGTCGTGCCCGTACTTTGTGCGAATTTGCCGGCTTGACAAGATGTGGCGGCAGACTTAATGTCCGACTTGTTAGCCCGCATTGCCTATTTTTTGGCACTGTGAGTGATGAAGAACAAGGGGTTCGTAACGTATTTACCTAGGGGAGGTATCAGTTGAATATTAATCCCACAAATCCAGTGGCTTCTGCGAATAAGAACAGCAAAGTGAAGATCATCAAGAGATACCAGAACAGAAAGCTCTATGACACGCAACAATCGTGTTATGTAACATTGGATGACATTGCGAAGATGATCCGTGCTTCAGAAGAAGTCATGGTTATCGATAATAAAACGAAGAGAGACATTACAGCTGCCACTCTAACTCAGATCATATTTGAGGCCGAGAAGAAAGCTGGTTCCTACGCTCCTTTGAATACACTTCGTGATATCATTCAAAACCAAGACGGAAGTATGTCAGGGTATCTAGCCAAATTAGGTGCTTTCGATATCTCTGAGAAAATTACTCCTGCGGAACTACCTGCCATCGAGCAAGTAGCTGCTGATCAGAGTAAAGCTTCTTACGATGATTTAAAGTCTTCTTTAGATCAACGAATTAACAATGCCGGCTCTTTAAATGGTGGAAATGTCGATTCTTACCTAGATAATGACGACATCACTCCAGAGCTACCGAATTCAAATAAAACTTTCGACGGCTTATAAAGCTTAGGAAAAATTTGAAAAGATGAAGAACCCGGGTATATGAGCCTGGGTTTTGTTTTTTAAAGACCACGAAAACTAATTCATTTGCTGTGAAATTCTCTTTTTCATATTGAAGTGACTCCAGATTCCAAAGGCTAAGCTTAAAACTCCGGTTACAATAAACAGCCAAGAGAGCACTACATAACTTTCAAACAACTGAAACTTCCAATTTACGATAGCAATACCAAAACAACTTAAAAAAGTTCTAAAGTACGCTAAAAGGTTTCTCTCATTCGCCATATCTGTTCTAAATTTTGCTAAAATATCTTTCCTATCCACGAATTATCTCCCTCAAAAGCTTCGATAGTTCCTAAAGTACTTCTTACCGGGCTCGGCAAAAACAACGATTTCATCAGGTTTTGAAAACCCATCAGTACCTTGAATGCTTAATTTAATTTGATTTTCTCCGGGAACCAATGGCAAACGAAGAACTTGAATCGTCTGAGGTAAGCTAGACCAGCCCCTTAAATCTGCCTGATCGGAAACATCCATAATAATAGCAGCAAACAAAGCCGCATTGGAATCCTCTTTACGCAAGCGCCTTACCGCCTCCCTCTTAACAATACGCGCGGCAATTCGCTTGGCCACAAGGGCTGAGTACTGTCTGTTCCAGGCATTAATCACCGCTTTCTCTACATTGAAGACTTCGAAGCTCCTTATGGGAAACCCACCACTTGCATCCGTCGCCTGTAAATATCTAGGAACGTTATACCAAGGGAATATTTTCGCTATTCGGGGCCAAGCAGGATCAGGTCTTTTTCTGGGACCAAAACCATTTTGAAAAACAATTACTAGTTCCGTGTAGCCTGCACGCCATTTCTTTAATTTTTGTTGGAGTAGGCTTACTGAGCTTTTATGTTCCTCAAAATCAGAAAGACTATTGGCTAAGAATCCAATTCTGGCGATATCCTCCCTAATACCAGGAAAATCTGGTCGCAATTTAAAAGCTTTTTTATAGTCAATCAAAGCGGAATCTAGTTGTCCCTCTGACTCCCAAAGGATTGCGCTAAAATAGTAGGCAAAAGGGTTTTCTGAATAATCAATGCCTGCTTCAACTCGATAAAGATTTAATTTTTCATTTAATCTACGAACCTCAACAAGAGCACTTTCGGTGTTTCCCATACTTGCATAGTTTATAGATGATAATGCATTTATAAGTATCTTTTCGTAATCATCACCCTTGTAGGGAACCAAGGATTCACTCAAAAATACGGATGCTGTTTGTTTTGAAATTGAAATATAGTCCTTAACCTCTGAGATCTCATCGGCAAGTTGAAAAGCTAAGTTACTTTTTTCAAAGTTCCCGGCCGCCTGCTGAGCGACTGCATAATCTAATAAATATACCAATTGATCATCAGAAGCTGTAAATGCCAGTGGTTCTAAAAAATCGGCTGCAAGCTCTGGCTTTCCTTCGGACATGAATCGAAGTGGCTTCTCCATCTTCCAAGCGTAAGTTGAGCAAGAAATTAGAAAAGGAGCTAGCAGTAAAAAAACTAGCCAATGGAAGTCAGACTTTTTCATGGAAGTGGCTTACCAACCTACTCTTTGTCTCTCAAATCTTTTTCTTAACTGCTTTTGACCACCCCAAACGATTAGGCCGGTTTGTAAATTAGTTAGGTTGAGGGTAATTTTATAATACACAGACTTATCTTTGCCGACCTGCTGAACGATGGAATCCAATCTGCCATTCAAGACGAAATCTGCTCCAGTTTGGCGACCTTTCTGCTTCTGAGTCTCTGCACCAACAAATTCACTCTGATATTCGTACTCGTCGGCCAAATCACCACGAGCCTCTTTATCAACAAACTGAACTCTTCCTGAATTAAGGAGATCTACCTTAACCATATCCATGATTGATTGTGTATCAATATGCTCACTAGTTTTATTTCTCAGCCTGGTTACTAAAACCACTGGGATCTTTTTTTGATTAGCAATGGATCGGTGTTTGACCATTGAGTCTACCAAAGAGGTAACAACCTTCTGCATATCGGTTTCGGACCACCTATCGTTCATGTTGTTTGAAGCATTAGGATCTTCGTACTCACCCTTCACGAACATTCGAGGACCACAGGCTGTTGAAAATAGAATTGCAAACAAAGCTAGAAATCGGATCATATTTACCCCTTTACTCGGTACATTAATATACTAATGCGAGCCGAGGCTAAGGCGCAAGACCAATTCCTACTTCTGGTGTACCAAAAGGTCTGTATCCACATGAATTCTTTTACCTGAATCTTTAACATTTCTTATGAAGCGGCTTTTGAACTCTTCCTGTAGAGCCTGCTGGTGCTGTAGCTCTATCTGTTTTTGCTCAATTTCTCGCTGAATATCTGAAGTTAAGTCTGTTCCATTTTCACTAGTACCGGTGTAGGTATCAGAACTATCATCATCTATCATAAAGTCTATGTCGATAGTATCTTGGTCCTGTTTAAGCTCCAGATTAGGTTGAGCATAAATAGCTCTTTGTCTCATCAGTTCAGAATCTTTTTTGTTTTCATGGATTTTAACATTCGTCATTTGCAGATGATCGTTAACCCTTTGATTCACCCAATCTGTGGATTTACCAGAAGCTAAGCCCTCTAGAGTAAATAGATAAATTAAAAAGAAACCGATTGTCTTCATAGAACTCCCCTTACTAACTCTTATTAGTAGCAATATCAATGCCAGCTAGTATGGTGCCTGACCCGCTAAGTATCTGTTATTACTGGGGTAAATTTGTATTCTATTGAGACAATGGTCTTTTGCTGACCAAGCTTTTTACAGGTGCTTAATTTTCCGTTCTAGAGGGACATAAGAATATTAGAAAAATTAGAAACCACATTATAGAAGCATGTAGACTCGCTTCAAAATAAAATCATCAAATAATTAAAATGCATTCACATGACCTAGAAACCAAACTATTGCTTTTCACTTGCGTAAAACTTCAACTGAATTTCCTCTCGTTGATCCGAAGAATTTGCAATTTGATATTGCCAGTCTACTTGAGCAGCCAACGAAGAGATTACTTTCGAGTAGAAAGTAGAGTCCCTCATACTTGTTTTACGATTCGCGTGAAGTGGAATATATCTCTCTGGCACAAAGCGGATCAACTGGTACTGCTTAAAATCCTTGTCTGAAAGCTCATCAAACAAAATACTAATTTCTAAAGGGTCATCAGCCACGCTATCGATCATCAAAAATACAAAGTATAGCATCGCACCTACTTTTTGAGGATTAGCCAAAATTGGCTTCTCGATATTTATCTTTGATAAGTCGACTTTTAAATATTTTCCAATCGTGGAAAATCCAATAGAAACATTGGAAAGAAATTGTGTTAAATCAATTTGCTGTTCGCTATCCTTTAAATCCATAAAACTTAAATGAAGAAGACTTGCTTGATTTAAATCAGCTGATAATTGACTCAATCTATCGGATGATTGGTATATTTGCTCGAGACTATTCCCAATATCTTCTCTTCTCACAAAGCGGCGTACTTCCTCTGAACTGGAATCACCAAAAAATCGATTTACCTTTGGCAATAAACGCCTCAACATAACGGTTATATTTTGACTATAGCTAGACTCAGATATTATGGTTTCCAAGTTTTTTCTATACATAGTTCCCGCTATATAATCTACGCCCAATAAACCCAGCTCCCTCTCAACACTTTCCATTCTTTGCTTCATGACAACAGACTGCAAAACTTTCGATTCTAGATCAGACTCAACTTGCTCTGAGTTCTTTATGAATTGGTTTACACCCTTAGTCAACTCCCCTACTTCATCAATTGTAGATACCGGGAGTAAATTGAAGTTTTCATTCTTATGGAAACTTTTTACCCTTTGCAACAAGTCCTGTACCGGCTTAAGCATATATTTGGATAGGAGATACAGAAATGGTGTGATTAATAATAAGACTAAGATCGAAAACAAAAACACTCTTAGGTGAGAACTACTAATTTTTTCTTGATACTGATTAAAGTTTTTAAAAGTTGAAATAGTATAGTCTTTAAAACCCTCAATTCCACTTTCCATACTTAAAAAGTACTCCCCTCTAAAACTTACCCTCTCATTTGTTACCTGACCTGCAAATTGATAAATTTCTTCGGAACTTTCAAATAAAAGATTATCCTTATAAAAGGAGGCAAACTCCAAATTTAGGTTTTTAGCTCTGGATACAAAAAATGATTTTTCCACTTGAAGTAATGTTTCCAGGATATAGTTTGTATCATCTTTAACTCTAAAAAACACAAAACTCTTTATAATCAGAATGTCTTTCTTGTCCTCTACCGTGATATTATTAACAGACTCTCTTGCTTTGAGAATTTGAGTCGGACTAAGTTTGTAATCCAGACTTAAGAGTCGATTATCCCTCTCTGCTTGGCCTTGTCGTATTTTAACCGAATCTACTAAACTACCGGTATCAGTAAAAACGTTTATTCTGGAAAACTTACTAGACTTAACACTATCTATATAAAGCAAGGCACTACCAGAAGTTGACTGTGTTAGTGCTATAGCCTCAGATCTTGTTTTAGAATAACTAAAAATTTTCTGAATTTCAGAGGCCAATTTAACAGAAGACATTTGTAATTCATCTTGTTGAAGACTTAAAAGTGAATTCTTAAAGATGTTGACGGAGTACAAGCCAATAGATGTTAGACAAAGAAAAGAAATACTAACATAAACCACAAAGTTTTTGAGGTAGATGTGACTTCTTAACATATCGATTAGTCCCTTTATTTTCATCTATTGATTTTTTTGTCTTACCTCAATGATAACCCGGATTTTTCCTTCTGGAACTTTTCTCCAGTGCTTGAACTTTTCTAGTTGAAAATTTCCATATTGAGCAAAGAAATCATCAATAACTTTCTGTTTGTCGTTCGCAATATGAAAATGAAAGTACCTTGATTTAGGTTTGTCCCAACCCAATGGAACCTTACCAGCTTTTTCAGCACCGTTTTGAACAAGTATTTGCTTAAATTCATCAGAAATACCTTTAAAGTCTTCTACATATACATAGCTACGAAACAAGCTCGGAGATGTGGTCGCAGTAGGCTTAACCGATTCTTTTTTTGCAATGCTTGCTGCTTTGCTGGCTTCAGCCTTAACAACCGTAGTTGTCTTTTTACTATTTATAACTGGATCTAAGGGATTAAGAGCCACAGTACTCGAATCTGATTTTTTTGGAATTTGCTTTTGATTGAGTTTTTTCTTAATAGACTCCTCGGATGCAGCAAAAAGTTCATCCGTGACTTCGGATTCAATCTTTTTTGATACATCTCCAAGCCCTTCAAAATTCTCCGTTTGCAATACAATGCTTGTGTCTTTATCAGCGGTAAACAAATCAGAAGGCACCATTCTAACAACTAAAAATACAAATATTGCCAGTGCGGTTGCTTCAGTTAACCTTTTGCCCACTCTAACCCAAGTAGCCTTAGGATTAAATAATGGTTTTTTATCTTCATTATCTTCAACAATTTCCACTTTAGAATCTAGACCAATCTTATCCATTGGTTGAACAAGCTCAGGCTCTAGAAGATTAAGATAAGCTGAACTAAGTTCGATCTTTTTTAATTGTTGAGAATAATTTCTCGCATACTTATATTGTTGTAGCAGAGATCTGAGCTCAGCATCTTCTTTTAGGAAACCATCAAAGACCCTCTCTCTCTCTGCTCCAAGTTCCCCCTCTACATAATCATAAATTAACTCTCTACACATAAACGGAGTGAGTTCAAATTTAGGCATTTGCTCCCCCTTCTGTAGATGGCTCTTTTCTTCCCGGCTGAACTAGCAGCGATAATTTGCTCAATGATTTTGATAATCGGAGGTGAATCGTCCCTCTCGTCTCTAGCAAGGAGTAGGCAACTGTTTCTTTAGGTATACCTAATATCTGATGCCAAATTAGAAGATCTAGATCCTCGAAGTTTGATTCTCTTGCCAATTGTCTCCAAGGACCCATATCCAATTGAATAGGCCTGATATACGCACTTTTTAGGCTCTCAATTTTTGAGGAAAACAAATGACCCTCTAGCTTCTTTTTTTCTTTTGAGTATTTCTGATAGTATTTTTCCGCGATGGGCCGACATACGCCTATCAACTTAATTTGTATCTCTTCGTTACTATCAGTTTCGACAACTTGCTTTTTGAATTTACGATAGGCCTTTACACTTGCTTCGCAAGATAATAGCTCATGGGGAAGTATGTAATAAAAATAGCTAGCTACTAACTTTGCATACTTCTTGTTTCCCATAAATCATCCTGTTGTTATTTGAGGAAGCAAATCAATATTATCTAAAGCCTTTCCAGAACCCATTACAACACAGGTTAATGGGTCTTCTGCGATTGATACCGGTAAACCGGTTCTTTCACGAAGTAGAACATCTAAGTTATACATCAAGGCACCACCGCCTGTAAGAACGATACCATTATCAACAATATCTGAGGCCAATTCAGGAGGAGTTTTCTCTAAAGCAGTTCTAACCGCATCCACCACCTCTCCCAATGGATCCATAAGTGCATCATAGACCTGGCTGGAGGTAATCTCTATAGTTTTTGGGGCTCCCGCTACTAAATCTCTACCTTTGATTTCCATTACTCGCTCTTCCTCAAAAGGATAGGCGTTACCAATGGTCATCTTAATACTCTCAGCAGTTCTCTCTCCTATTAAAAGATTAAACTGTCTTCTTACATAGTTAACTATGGCTTCGTCAAATTTATCACCGGCCACTTTTATTGATTTACAGTAAACAATTCCACCCAGAGAAATTACCGCTACCCCTGCTGTACCACCACCAATATCGACAACCATATTTCCACTAGGCTCTGTAATTGGAAGGCCAGCACCAATAGCTGCAGCCATCGGCTCCTCTATGAGGTGAACATCCCTTGCTCCCGCGGACACGGCTGATTCTTTTACAGCTCTCTTTTCCACCTGCGTAATGCCATAAGGCACACAGATTATTATTCTTGGTGGTACAATGCTTCGCTTATTACCCATCGATTTTGAAATAAAATATTTAAGCATAGATTGAGTTACTTCAAAATCAGCGATGACTCCGTCTTTTATTGGTCGAATTGCAACAATACTACCTGGAGTTCTTCCAAGCATTTGCTTAGCCTCTGTACCCACAGCAAGTACCCGGTTCTGCATTCCTCTATAGTTTTTTTGTACCGCAACCACCGAAGGCTCATCCAAAATGATGCCCTTACCTTTTTGGTAAACCAAAGTATTTGCAGTACCCAAATCAATTGCTATATCGTTTGTGAAGTAATCACCAATCTTATCGAAAAAACCCATTTGCTAACCCTATTTCTGAAAAACACGTGTAGATATAATAACTTAACCATACTCGGTAGATAATTCAAAACATTAATTTCGCCACTCGGGAAAGCGAGGGGTAAGGGCTACGCCATTCTCTACTAAAAATTAAGTATAGCTTGTGCTCAAATTAATACATAGGGAGCGGCTTAGCTTTGTTTTTTGAAAGATTTAAGGATATACTAATCTTTATGGATGATTTGTTAAATGATGTTGAGGTCTTTTTAAATTCTAATAAGGCTGTGGATAAAGCTTTCTCTTATTTCAAGAGCGGTGCTGAAATTGAGTTAAGAGTCGGTCAAAAGAATTATTTCACAATAATTAAGCAAAATACTAAAGTCGAAGTTTTGCGTAAGCAAAGTGAAAACAAACAGGTGGCATTCCAATTTAATGCCGAGGCCACGCGTCATCTACTGCAACAAAGCAACCTAAACGTTGGGGACTTTGGTGTAGAAGTACTAAAACAGTATTCATTAGGAAATGTTCAAATAAAATTACACTGCTCCCTTATTAAGCTAATCAGACAGGGCTATTTTAATTTAATGCGCGAAGCAGGCGCTCCGTTCTGGAACCACCTCTCGCAATTTGGAATTAAAAACATGAATCGCCTATCAGAATTAATAGGAAATCTTAGAACCTCTAAGTAAAGTCCTTTCTCCATGACAACTCATGGGCCATTTGCCCGTCCAACTGTTGGATCTGATCGTCTACATTTGATCCTAGATACTGAGATGCAAGACCCGCAAGTTCTTGTTTATATTTTTCTCCATGATCTTGGTAAGATAGAAATAATGGCACTCGCCTAAAGTAATAATCTCTTAAGCTTAAACACATAGTGTTTTTCATCGCATGTTTTAACTCAAGCTTCCACATCTCTAGTTCGCCAGGGACATCTTTCAACTCCAAATCTGAAATCAAATCTGAAGTTTCTAGTCCATGACGATCAATCAGTTTATCTAAAATTTTATCACTGAAGCCCGTATCTTTTTGCCATTCTAATTTATGAGCTCTAGCTCTGTTCATCGCAGAGAAAGTGGCTTTAGTATTTAAGGGCTGTTTAGATTTGGATTTATCAAACTGAACCTGCTCTTCTAAAGTAAAACTCTCTAACAATTTTTCCACCGCTTGCTCGGCGATGAGTCTGTAAGTTGTATATTTTCCGCCAGCAACAATAGTGAAGTTTCTAGGATCCGTCCAAATCTCATGCTCTCTACTCGTTTTTCCTTCTGTTTCTGAACCATCCTCTACAAGCGGTCTAACTCCACAGTAGGAGGAAACGATATCTGACTCTTGTATCTTGGCGTCAGGAAAGTATTCATTTATCAATTCCAATAAGTATTCAACATCCTCTTTTGTGACTTTCACATCTTTTGGATCTCCGCTGAAATCTGTATCTGTAGTTCCAAAAATAGTCATTTCATGTCTTGGTATACCAAACACAATTCTCTTTTCGTCATTTGAAACCATAACAACAGCTTGGTCTAATTGAAGCCTCTCTCTAGCAAAGGTGAGATGAACGCCTTTAGTTGGACGCATTCGACTCTTCCAGTCTTCAAAAATCTTTTCACAAAAAATATCTGTCCAAGGCCCCACGCTACTAACAAAGTGCTTTGCTTTTATCTCTAATTTATTTCCTGACAATTGATCGGTACATTTTAGGCCAACCACTTTACCATCTTTATAAACAGCTGAATCTGCACTAACGTAATTTACTATATTGGCCCCAAAATCATTAGCCGACCTTAGAGACTCGATAGTTAATCTATCATCATCCATATAAGCATCTGAATAAACGTATGCACCTTCTAAATTTTTAGTATCAATAGAGCCTAAACGCTCTTTCACTTCCTCAGCACCTAACCTTTCGTTCAACTCAGGAGCCTCAAAAAGGGAGAGTACATCATAAAGCATCATACCCATTCCTAATTTGTTAAGACCAACTCTTGCCCCTTTATAAACAGGAAGAACAAAACGTAAAGGATGTACCAAGTGGGGTGCTAGATCAAATAACTTTGCTCTTTCTGAAAGTGCCTCGAAGACCAATCCGAACTCAAAATTCTCTAGATAGCGAATCCCACCATGAACTAACTTACTAGATCTTGATGAGGTGCCAGAAGCGAAATCATCAGCCTCTACCAGAACTACCTTCATACCCCTACTAGCTGCGTCTCTAGCGATTCCTGCACCATTTATTCCACCACCAATAATTGCGAGATCAAATTCTGTTCCAGGGATTTCTTTCAGATTTTTTTCTCTAGTGTACTTTGAAAACTCTTTCATCTAGGTTCCTTTTGTGGTTTTACGAGCAAGATATACGCTGTCCTCTGACTTGAATTGAAAAGCATCAAAACTATCAGCATCGTCCAAAGCTTGATCTGTAAGCACTCGTTGAAGATGTTTTTCACGAGCAAATCTATAATTCATTTCAATCAAGGTCGTTAGATTTTCTTTGTTTGTATATTGAAATCTCTCTACCCAAAGAGTTTGGGTGTTTCCTTTGTAGTAAATTAAAACCTGGCCAAGAGAATAAGCATGTAGCTTTTGATCTTTATCAAAAAGACCAAACGACCAGCCGGTAGGTAAGTAATGGTTTAACTGTTCCGTTCGCCACCTTGCAGACCATTCTTGCATGGACAGCTCTAACTCATCTAGCTGTCCATCTTTGGCCAACAGAGCTCTTTCCAGTTCTAAAATTTTATCCAAATCATCAAGTCTTAGGATT